>JBIJDM010000103.1:0-9369 GCA_044344145.1 Phycisphaerae bacterium | reverse complement strand
ATCCAAACGTCCCTGCCAGGCCACCGCTTGCTGCATCAGCGCATCAATCGTGGCCATATCACCCGCATCACCAGCGCACACCAGCGCCTGACCGCCGGCAGCGGTAATTGCGCTGGCCAGTTTATGCAGTCGCTCGACCCGCCGGGCTTGCAGCACCACACTGGCACCCTGTGCAACCAAGTCCAACGCCACGGCTTGGCCGATACCCGCACTGGCCCCGGTAACGAGGGCGACTTTACCTTTTAAAGGCAATGATTGACATGTCATCTAGGTCTCCATGGTTGGATTGGGGCATTCTACGGCGCCGTGCGGGATTGTAAAACCGCTCCGGCGATATGGCCACCGAAACCTTGGGCCAGAGTCACGGAAGGACGAGTAGGATCAAATGGCGTTCCATCAAGCAATAATCCTGTGCGGTGGCACTGGGCACTCAGAACGAGACTTACCAGACTGGCCGCTCCCATGGTGTGGCCCAGATAATATTTATGGGAGAACACTGGTTTATCTGCACCGTAGGTGTCTCGAATCGCCTGCAGTTCGTAGGCATCGTGCCCTGTACCGGTAGCATGAGCGTGCACAAACCCCAACGGGGCCTCGGGCTCGTACAAGCGTTGCAACAGCCGACGCAGGGCATAATCACTCGGATCGGTGGCCACAAGATGAGTCCCATCGCTGGCCAGACCGGTGCGGGACAGGAAAATGCCTGCCTGCGGCTCCGAATCCACCTCCAGAGTCACTGCCGCCGCGGCTTCAGACACCACAAAGCCCTTACCGGAGGCGGCAAACGGGTCGCAACGGGCCTGACCGTCAGCATCCGGGGGTGCCAAGACCCCCAAACGGCGATAGGCCGCGAGAAATAATGGGTGGAGTGAGGCATCGCTGGCCACTACCAGCGCCCGGCGTGCGCACCCGTGTTGCAACATCCCGACCGCGTGATGCACGGCCATGAGTCCGCTGGCACAGGCACCGATGATGGTTTTTCGGGGTCCACGCAGGCCTAAAGCCTGTCCTAAAATGACATCCGTAGAGGCCAGCCCCATCGTACATAATTCTGCAGCGGGATCGGGAATTGAGATAATTTTTCGCATTGCTGCAACATCTCCCCCCTCCCGAGCGTTAAGCCATGAGACAATAGACCCTTTGCTGGTCGCTACGACACACAAAGTGGTCTCGTCTTGCCATTGTTCGCGCGTCCATCCGGACTTGGCGAGTGTGGCAGAGGCCACGATCAAGGCATAACGTTGTGCAGGTTCGAGTTGTTCACCGCACCAGAGTTGCCGGCCCGACTCGGTTAGCAGGGGCCCAAGTAAGGTTTCGTACGGCGTAATACTAGCCGGGGCAATCGGCCCGGCATTACCCACCCGACGGCCCTGACGGATAGCCAGCCATGTGGCCGTCAAGTCATTGCCCAAAGGGGTCAGGAGTTCGCTGCTGGTGATTCGTACGGGCTTTAGGCTCATAAACGCTGTTGGGTCACATTTTTACTGGTTCCGTGCGGTTGACGGCTTGTTTACCGCCTCGTTAGTATAGAGTCTAACATGCGTTACGGGTGGCAATAAAGTCCTGCCGACGGCAACGTATCTGAGAAAACGACAATTCCGCGATCGCGTGGCAAGTGTGTGCGCGATCCGAACCTGTGTGAGTGATTAAATTTTGGAGGATATCATGTCCGAAACCCCAGCCCCCAACAATCGCATTTTTTTGATCATCGCCATCGTGCTGATGGTGCTTGGTACCGTGGTTGCCTACGTGTACATCTCCAGTCAGGCGGCCCCACCCGAGTACCGGAAGATTTACGTTGCAAAGCGTGACTTGACCGCAGGAACGTCCCTGTCGGTGGAGCAACATCTGACAGAAATGGAAGTACCCACCACACTGGTGGATTTGATTCGTTCCTCGATCACCAAAAGCACGATCGATGCCTACCGTAATCAACGCATCAATCGTCCCATTCTCGCGGGTACCCCCCTATTCAAGTCTGATCTCACTCCGGCCACCGATTTTGAACTCGGTACCGGCAAGGTGGCCATGGCCATCCCCGCGCAGGGCGCGGCGGCACTGGGTGGCAATCTGGTTCCCGGAGACTTCGTCCTCGTCTATACGACCAAGGCCGCCTCGCGGGCCCGTCCTGTGATGGCCGGCGGTGGCGGTGGGAGTAGCGATATGTCGGTCATGCCCGGCGAAGTCACCAGTTGGAGCGCCGAGTCCATCCTGACCACCCCCGTGCGGGTTTTGGCCGTCGGCACCAGCCTGACCCGGCAACGCCAGCAGATCACCACGGCGGAACAGGACAGCATGGCAGGCAGCACCGATACTTCGCGCACGGTGACCCTGGAGCTGACTTCGGAAGAAGTTAAGACCCTGTTGGAAAAGACCGGTGCGGGCCAATTGCCCGTGACGCTGGTCTTGACCCCCGTACGCCGCGTGCCTGTGACGGTGGCCGTGCCCAGCACCCAGCCCTGACCGGTGTGATTGTTGTATTTGGTTTCCTCGGTTCGTCTATAGCGGGTGATGCATGCGTGTTACCGTTCAAAATACCCTGACCAATCGGCAGTGGACTGGATTTGAAGGCCAATCGGGTTTTTTAATCGGACGCGATGCCAGTTGCGATCTGAAACTTGATTCCCGGTTCATCGCCCCGGTGCATGCCCGTGTGGAACGTGCGGAAGGTGGCTGGGAACTGGAAGTCATGCCCGGGGCCAATCCGGTCACGATTGACGGGAAAGAGTTTAAGGCCGGACAGAAGCATATTCTCAAAAGTAATGCGGTCATCCGGTTGGTGGAATTTGTCCTGCGTTTGGAAGAAGCCCAACGGGACGACACCTTGGCGGCCACGAGCGCCAGTGCCAACATCGAAGCCCAAATCACCGATATCATCAATGTGCTGCATGCCACCGTGCTGCGGCGTTTGGATTTGCGGCTGGGAGCCTGGACCCGGGTCGAAGGCTCCACCGACCGTACGGAGACGCTCAATCTCGTCGTCGATGATATGCTGCTGGGCGAGTTCAAGTCCCAGGTACTGGAATCGCCCATCACGCCGGTGATGCTGAAACGGGCACTCAAGACCCGCATGCTGGATTGGGTAGTCAAGAAATTCAATCAGGAAGTAAAGATTCAAACCACCTGGACACAGGTGGGCATCAATCCCGAAAATGAAACCCTGTTGGAAGGGATTCTCGGCCGCATGGCCACGCGGATGGGCATCATCGAAGGCAAACCTCTGCCCAGCAATGCCGAAGATGTGGTGGAACTGCAATTCGAAACCCAATTCAACGCCACCCAGCAGGAAATGCTCGACAACCTCCGGGTTTATCTGGTGGTCGTCTACATCAAGAAAATTCTCTATGACATCATTTTTGGTCTGGGCCCGCTGGAAGACATGTTGCGTTCGCCCAGCATCACGGAAATTATGGTGGTCAAGCCCAATCTGATCTACATCGAACGGGGTGGCCGGATTACCAAAGTCCCCTACACCTTCCCCTCGGAAGAGTCTGCCATCTCCGTCATCGAACGTATCGTGTCCCCCTTGGGCCGGCGCATTGACCGCAGCCAACCACTGGTGGATGCACGTTTGCGTGATGGTTCGCGTGTGAATGCCATTATCGAACCGCTGGCCATCAAGGGCCCCTGCATCACCATTCGTAAATTCCCGCAAACCCGCGTCACGGTGGATGATATGATCCGCTGGCGGACCCTGACCCGCCCGGCCGTGGCCCTGCTGCGGGCATGCGTACAGTATCGCTGCAGCATGCTGGTATCGGGTGGTACCGGTACCGGTAAAACCACGCTGCTGAATGCCCTCAGCGGTATGATTCCCAGCCACGAACGCGTGGTGACCATCGAAGACTCCGCGGAATTGCGGCTTCATCAGGAGCATGTGGTCAGTTTGGAAACCAAACAGGCCAACGCCGAAGGGGTGGGCGAATACAACATCCGCAGTCTGGTTAAAAACGCCCTGCGTATGCGGCCTGACCGTATCATCGTTGGCGAATGCCGTGGTGATGAAGTCATTGACATGTTACAGGCCATGAACACCGGGCACCGGGGTTCGATGACCACGCTGCACGCCAACTCCGCCGCCGATGCGATGAGCCGTTTGGAGACCATGGTGTTGATGGGTGCGGAAATCCCGCTGCAGGCCGTGCGGAGGCAGATTTCCACCGCCATCGAGATTATTGTCCATCTGGAACGCATGCCCAACGGCGGCCGCGTGGTCAGTCAGATTTCGGAAATCATCGGTATCCACCCCCAGACCGGGGAAATTGAGACCCGCGATATTATGGTCGCACAGGCCGACAAGAATGGTCTGGCCCTGCGGCCCACGGGTTACATGCCGCGGTTCCTGCCGGACATGGTGGAAAAAGGGTTCCTGCAACTACAATCTTGGTTTGAACAGGTAAAAGTAGGATGACTTTTCTCAACGTATTACTCAGCGCATTACTCATCGGTGCCGGTGTGGGCCTGTTGGTCTACGCCCAGCGTGGTATGCTGCTGCGGCGTTATCACCGGGACTGTGATTATGTGGCCGAAACGTCGGCCCGTTTCAGCCCCGAACCCATCAATGCCGGGCGCATCACGATCCGGATTTATATTGCCTATGGGGTCCTGCTGGTGATTTTACTGGCCACTTTGGGCAATCCGCTGCTGAGTATTTTGCTCTGGATTGGCATGTTGTTCGTGCCAAAAATGCTGATCGGATATCTGTGGCAAAAACGCCGCAAACAAATTGACGAACAACTCGCCCCCACCGTTTCCAATATGTGTAACTCCATGCGGGCGGGATTGACGCTGGTGCAGGCGATCCAACGGCTGGCCGAGAACGCACCGGACCCCATTCGTACCGAGTTCCGCATCATGGCCAACCGCTATGCCCATGGTTCGGATTTGGAAACCACCATCATTGAATCGAAAAACCGCTTGAAGTTGCCCAACTTCAATCTGTTCGCGTCGGCGATCCTGTTGAACCGGGAAATGGGCGGTAATATCTCCGAGACTCTAAATCGTATTTCCATTTCGCTGGACAAGCTCAAGCAGATGCGGGCCACTGTGGCTGCGCATACCAGTGAGGGTCGCACGAATATCAAAGTGTTGTTGTTGGCGCCCTGGTTCATGCTGGCCATTATCGCCACTGTCAATCCGGAAGGTGTGAAGCTGATGTTCACCACCCCGCAGGGTTATGTGATTCTGCTGGGCGCGGTGATTCTCGGCGGTCTGGGCACCTTCCTGGGAATGCGCATTACCCGCAGCCGGGTTTAACGATACGTTGGAGGTTTGCTTTGGATCTGATTCTGAAAATCATCGCCAGCGGGTTGTACGGACTGGCCGCGGCTGCCATCGGCTTGAGCATCATGCAAATCCTTCAAAGTGGCGCTCAGGCACCGCGCGTAACCATGGTTTCCATGCGCCGCAGCGAACGGCGTCAGCAGATGATCCGCAGCAATCCCATCATGGCTCTCTTGATGCCCTTTATCAGCAATCTGGGGCGGTTGCTGGCGCGGGCAGAATTGCGGGTCCTGCGTGATTATGTCCGCGCCCCTTACGCGCGGGCGGGTTATCCGGGTGGTTTTGAAGATGACGAATTGGTTTCCGTCGGTATGCTCATGGGTTCGGCATTGTCACTGTTGCTGGCGTTTTTCGCCTGGCAGTTACTGGGGCCGGAATGGTCGTGGCTGGGCATGATGGGCCTGCCGATGGGGTATCTGTTGCTGGTCTCCACGTTAAAATCCCGGGCCGACGAGCGTGAGATTCAAATTGTCTCGGCCATGCCCTACATGATGGATTTGCTGGTCTTGATTCTGCGTTCCGGCAGTTCGCTGGGGATCGCAATGAAACGGGTGGTGGCCGACTACGAAGCCCATCCGATTGGTGAGGAATTAGGCCAGGCGCTGGCGGAAATTGAAGTCGGTGCCGCCCGGGTGGAAGCCTTCCGCCGGATGGCAGAACGGCTGGATATTGACGATTTAACCAGTTTCTGCGATAGCGTGGTCCAGTCCGAAGAACTGGGCTGGCCGTTGGCGGAAACCTTGGAACGGCTGTCGGATCGCCTGAACTCCGAACGGGTCTTACGGGCCCAGGCCAAGGCCGGTGCCGCCGGTTCACTGGTGATGATTCCCTCCACGATGGTCATGGGCAGCGCGGTGTTGCTGCTCTTTGGGCCGTTTATCGTTCCGATTATGATCAATGGTTTCAAAATGGATTAAACCCACAGGCGGAAGCATATGGATTGCCAACTGTTACTGATTTCCGATCCCGCCCGTACCGATGTGCGGGTGAAGCTGCTTAACGGCGACAACGTCATCGGGCGCACCGCGCGTTCGCTCTTCAAGACCGAATCGCCCCAGGTATCCTTTGAGCATTGCGTGCTGGTCTTGGGGACGGATGATTGTCAGATAGAAAACCTGTCCAGTTTCGGAACGTTTGTCAATGACACCAAGATCACTACCAAGACCCGATTACGGCATAAAGATGTGCTGCGCTTGGCGCCGGATCTGGTCTTCCGGGTGGAAATGGCCGACGATCAAGGTAGTTTGCTCAGTGGTCGTGCGGGTACGTTAGTATTGGCCATCTTTGGCATACTGGCACTGGGTTTGGTGGCCCTGTTCATGTTCGGGGGCGACAGTCAGCCTCCTGCCCAGAATTGGGATTACACCCAAAAAACTATCGTCCAATGGATGGAACGCCGGACCGGATCGAATTATCCCGAGGCCCAACGCTTTCCGGCCAAACTGCCCTTTATGTTTCAGGAAGGCTGGCGTCTGGAACATGCCGGGGATTATGTGGGGGCCAAAATCGCCTGGACCAAAGTTACGCTCTTGATGGCCAACATGGAAGCCCGTCGTCCGGGCGAAAATTCGCCCTTTATGTTCAGCAGTTCGGCCATGGAAGAATCCCGTGCCCTGCAAAGCCTCTTGGCGGTCCCAGAGGAAAAAGACACCACAACTCCGGCAAATGCCCCGCAAATGAGCGAAAAACAAATGCAGGCCGCCTTGTATCAGTTTGTCACGCGCCGCCTGGAAGTGGCCGTCCGTAATTCGCGTTAATCGTACCTACGCCCCATTGAGGTTGATGTGAAAAAACAACTTGATCGTTTTACCGTCCAAGAACCCATTGGCGTGGAAGATGCCACGCAACTTTATAAAGCCGAAGAGCCGCTCCCCGGCGGAAACCGCCGACACGTCGTGCTATACGCCCCAGTCAGTAGCAGTGACAAAAACACCGAGACCCGCTTTCACAACCTGGTGAAACTTTATGCCACACTGGGCACCCACGCCCGCATCGGAACGATGGTCGGTGCGGGTCTGACCGAAGGCCAACCGTGGCTGGCCAGCGCCTATTACCCGACCTTACTTTCGGGGAAAATCACCGATATCGCCGGTAATCCCACCGATGTGGCCCGCTTGCTGATGCACATGGCCGAGGCGCTCATCACCCTCCACACCGTCAAGCCCCAGATTTTAGCCAACGATATTCAGCCCGATAATATCGGGATGGACAATGCGGGGAACTTTGCGCTTCTGAGTTTACACCGGGCCCGGCTGGGCAATCAGGATAATGCTGCCAGCAGTAGCATGCTCCCATTCTCCGCACCAGAATTACTGAGCAGCGAGTTCGGCCAGCCGGATGCCACCACAGACCTGTACGCTCTGGGGCATTTGGCCTACCATTTCGCTCTGGGCAACAAGCAACATCGCTATGCGTTCCCGGTCGTCTACGAAAACAGTCGCCACGCTAATGCGAATAAGTGGATGGCTTGGCATTGTTCGTTTGGGAATGTCGCACCCGCCCTATCGGAGTTGGACAAGAAATTCCCTGCGACACTGTCTGACGTTATTGCGAAATTAATTGCCAAACCCCGCGAGCGCCGCATTCAATCAGCTCTGGAATTACACCAACAACTGCGTTCGATGACCGGTGCGCTACCCGCCAGCACCAGTTCGATACCTTCCGCCACGGCACCGGCCACACCAGCCCGACCGGGTGTGCCGCAAATGCCTGGTATGCCGGTACGTCCGGGGCTAGCCCCTATGCCCGGCATGCCCATGCGGCCGGGTACCCCCGCTGCCCCCATGCCGGGTGGTGCACCCGCTTCGGTGGCTCCGTCAGGCAGCTATTATGTGCGTCTGCGCGGACGGGTAACCGGCCCCTACGATATTGCCACGCTGCAACGTCAAGCCAAGCAGGGCTTATTGTCGCGGATGCACCAATTATCGTCTGACCAGATAAACTGGGTGAATAGCCCGGAAGTTGAGGGTATCTTCTAGACAAGAATATCACGTTTTCGCATACTTTAGCGAATCAAACGACGATTTAGTGCGTTATACCCATAGTTACCGAGGAGCACAGACCTTGACGACACAATACCAATACTCTGCCGATACCGGGGCCGCTTTGCATGGTGGGATTCCGCTGCAACGGAAAGTCACCTGCCCGCACTGCTGGCATGAGTTCAAACCCGAAGATGTGTTGTGGGTGGCCCAGCATGAAGAACTCATCGGCGACCCCATCCTGCCCGAAGAGCATCTGCGCTTCCTGCCCAGCCGGTTTACGGTGGAAGGTCAGGCGATTGATGCCCGCGGTATTATCAGTCAGGCTCTGGCCTGTCCCAATTGCCATTTACAATTGCCCCGGGCCCTGCTGGAAAACGAAATCACATTCGTATCCTTGATCGGTAGTCCCGGCAGCGGCAAGTCAAATTTCCTCGCCGCCATGACCTGGGAACTGCGGCAGAAGATGGCCCGGCATTTTGCCTTGTTGTTTACCGATGCGGACAAGGAAGCCAACTGGATCATCAACCGCTATGAAGAAACGCTCTTTCTACCCAGCGATCCGGAGAAGCCGGTGATGCTGGATAAGACCCGCACACAGGGCGATTTGTATCGCTCATTGCGGATCAATGGTCAGGAAACCAAACTGCCCAAGCCGTTCCTGTTTACCCTGCGGCCCACGCAGGGACACCCCTATCAGCAGTACGCCAGCCAGATTGGCCGGACGATGTGTTTGTATGATAATGCCGGTGAGCACTTCGGGGTCGGCGAAGATACCGCCAACGCCCCGGTTACCCGGCATTTGTCCCGGGCTAAGGCACTGATGTTCCTGTTTGATCCCACCCAGGACCCCCGTTTCCGCAAACGCTGTCAGGGCATTTCCAGCGATCCGCAGATTGTTGAATCCATCCAAACCATGCGCCAGGAAACGATTCTTTCGGAAGCTTCGAATCGGATCCGCAAACTGGCCAGCATGGCCGCGTATGCCAAGTATGATAAACCGCTGCTGGTACTGGTGGCGAAGTCCGACATCTACGCCCCGCTGATTGATGAAGACCTGAGTACCGAGCCTTTGCTGCCGAACAAGGGTCACGGGGGCAAGCTG
>JBIJDM010000102.1:0-9393 GCA_044344145.1 Phycisphaerae bacterium | reverse complement strand
CGTTTTTTAGCTCTTTCAACCTGCTTATTTGGAATCTCTCCTTCCAACGCATCGAGAATAACACGAGCTTTTGTTTGCCCTTGTTGTTCGGCAAGTAAACACCATTTATATGCTTCAATGTAGTCTGAGCATATATGTTCACCTTTTGCATACTCTACACCCAGAAAATACTGCGCATCGGGAAACCCCTGCTCCGCAGCTTGGCGAAACCATTTTATCGCCTCTTGATAATCCTGCGTTACACCTATCCCCTTGTGATATACAACTCCAAGATTAGACTGTGCTTCGGCAAACCCTTGTGCTGCGGCCTTCCGAAGCCATTTCACCCCCTTGGTATAGTTCTGTTTAACACCTGTACCCTCGAGATACCACAGACCGAGCATAGATTGCGCGCTTGCGACTCCCTCTTTGGCCATGGCAAGAACCTCGGTATCTACCTCAATCGAATGCACCAGCCCCATACCTTCGACCATGCGTGTATGGCCTCCATCCTGATTCTTTGTGCATTTCGAGCAAACACCATCATCCCAAACATGGGCGTTTGTCCGTGACCTCCCGCAGCGTGCACACAATTCGCAATCATGGCTCCAGTCGTGCCCCACATCGCGAGTTTTACTGCATGTTGAGCACTTACAACCATTCCATGTGTGCATTCCCAAGAAACATCTGATCGGCATACGTTTTCCTCCGGTATACTGTGACCTTCGCCAAGAATATTGGGCGCGGTTTGTGTCGCTTCGATTACGGTCCGCCTCGAAGAATTCGGGGCGGACGAGGCCGCGGCCGAGTGATGCTGTCGAAATTATACCATCCACCCCCTAAGTAACCCACCCTCAAGAATCTTATCTGTGGTTCCCCCTTCCCCCCGGCCTACAGTTGGTTTTCTCCCCCAAAACCGTTACATTGTTACCATGCAATATACACGAAGGATGTGACGCGTATGTTAACGCAAATGAAGCCGTCATTCGCTTACATATGGATATGGCCGTTTGCTACGATAACTGGCTGCCTGGCCTACTGGGGCAGCCGGGGTCATGGCCACCCCTTAGCCCTATTTGTTGCATTTGCCTTATTAGGACTGGTCTATTGCGCCCTTATTTGGTTCAGCGGACGGGTTAGCGTCGTCACTGGGCTAAAGCATTTGTTCCTCATGGAACTGGCCGTGGTCACTGCTTTGGCGATTAACCCGGTACTTGAGGGTATGAGTGGCATTCTGTATTTCCTAATACCTGAGTTAACTGCTGCTATCGTGGTCGTTGGTTGGTTGTTGCAGTTCGTGCGTTTGCTGGTCAGGCGAGTTTTGGGTTAGTTCGACACCCTAGCCCCCACCCTCGCGAATCAATCTGTGTTCATCTGTGTCCATCTGTGGTTCCACCTTCCCCCCGGCCTACAGTTGGTTTTCTCCCCCAAAACCGCTACATTGTCACCATATAAAGTCTACCGAGGATAACCCGATGGTCAGTTCGCCAACCCAATCGTCTCCGCCGGCCGCACAGCGCGGCATTTATTTGGCCCGTGTGCAGCAGAATGTGCGCATTTGCGTCGAGCATTACCGGCTGACGCTGACCTTGGCCGAGTTTCCCGCCACTGTGCCGGGGCAGTTTGTGCAGGTGGATTGCCGTCAGCATACTGCCGACCCCGGCCCGTCCTATCACGAAATTGCCTGGCCCCCGGCACAGGCCAAAGGCCCGCTGATTTTGCAGGATGTGGACAATCTCAATCCCACCGCCTTCCTGCGCCGGCCGTTTTCGCTGGCCGATGACCGTCGGCTGCCCGGCGGGGGGGTGGAAATTGATCTCATCTACCGCGTGGTGGGCAAGGGCACACATTATCTGGAAACGCTGCTCCCCGGCGCGGAGGTTTCGGTGCTCGGGCCATTGGGCAAGGGCTTTGCCCTGCCTGCGGACGCCAAAGTCGCACTGCTGGTCGGCGGTGGGGTGGGTATCCCGCCGATGTTTTATCTGGCCAAGCATGCCCACGCGGCCGGCCGCGCTGCGGTCGCTTTTATCGGCGCCCAGCGGGCGGAATTGCTGCCCCTGACGTTGGGTTCGTGCCAACCGGCCGCCCGGGCCGATGGCGCCCCGGTGCTGAACGCCCACGAATTTGCCAACTGGGGGTATCCCTCGGTCATCACCACCGATGATGGCAGCATGGGGATGAAGGGCTTTGTCACCCAGGCGCTGGAGCAATGGCTCACCGGCCAATTCGCGGCGGGCAAACTTACGCCCGCGGATGTGGTGGTGTATTGCTGCGGCCCCACGCCGATGATGAAAGCCACCGCCGTGGTGGCCCGCAAACACAATGTGGTGTGTCAGGTCTCGCTGGAACAACCCATGGCCTGCGGCATGGGCACCTGTCAGAGTTGCGTGGTGCGCTATTATCCGCCGGGCGCTACCGACTGGGTGTATAAACTTACGTGTACCGATGGCCCCGTTTTTGACAGCCGCGCTTTGAAGTGGTAACCCGCTCATGGCTACGCCGCGTTATTTTATCGGCCTGATGTCCGGCACCAGTGTGGACGCCATAGATGCGGCTCTGGTGGCCTGTCATGGTGATCTGCTTACCGGCACCAGCGAGCTTTGCGGGCATATCCAATACCCCTGGCCGGACGCTCTGCGGGCGGAATTACTCGCCGTGATGGCACCGGCAACGGTGACCACCCAGCAAATCTGCCGATTGCATGATGAGGTCGCGCGCGAATTCGCCCACGCCGTGGCGGAATTGCTCCGCACCACCGGCGTGACGGCTTCCGCCATCACCGCCATCGGCAGTCATGGCCAGACTGTCTGCCATCTGCCACCCACCGCCAGCAACCCCGCCCCCGGCTGCACGCTGCAACTGGGCAGTGTCTCTACGCTGGCCGTGCTTACGGGTATCCCGGTGATCGGCGATTTCCGTCCCGCGGATATGGCTGTGGGCGGTCAAGGTGCCCCATTGGTGCCGTGGACCGATGCGCTGCTGCTGCAACATCCCACGCACATCCGCTGCGTCCAAAATATCGGCGGCATCGGCAATGTCACGTGGCTGCCCCAGCGCGATGCGCGCCCGAGTTTGTGCGCTTTTGATACCGGCCCGGGCAATATGCTCATGGATGCTGCCGTGCAGCGCGTGACCCACAACGCCCAGCGTTATGATCGCGGCGGGGCCTTGGCGCGGCAGGGGCGTATCCACGCGGAATTATTCGCCAGTCTCAGTGCCGACCCATATTTTCAGCGTCCACCGCCCAAGTCCGCCGGGCGCGAACAATTCGGCGTGGCGCTGCTCGAGCGTATCCTGGCGCAATTCCCGGCCATCCCAGCACCGGATTTAATCGCTACCCTCACGCACCTGACCGTCTGGTCCATTGCGGACGCCTACGCCCGCTATCTGCCCCAGTGGCCCGCCGAGGTGATCGTCTGTGGTGGGGGGGCGGAAAATACCTACCTGATGGAGCAACTGCATACCGCACTGAATCAACACCAGCCCACCAAGGTGCTAAAAATTGATGATCTGGGTATCCGTAATGCCGCCAAAGAAGCCCTGAGCTTTGCCCTGCTGGCCGCGGCCAGCTATGATGGCATCCCCGCCAATGTCCCCAGCGTGACCGGAGCCAGCCGGGCGGTAATTCTGGGGGTTCGGGCCTCGGGCCGTTAATTAGGGCAAAAACTGCTTCATTCGGGTTTTACTATCAATCGGCGGGCCTTTGCGGTTATAGTAAGCAAAGATAAACTTAACGGGGAACCTTGGGAGGTGACTGTGTCGGATCGGTATGTCGAATTAATAATTGACCAACTTGCGGAGTTGGGGGATCAATCGGTGACGCAGCAGGACTTAATGCTGCGGCTCAATATTACTGCCAAAGATACGGCGGATTTCGAGGCGGCCATCCAATGGCTGACCGAAAATGGCCGGCTGCAGCGCGACCGCAGCGGGGCGATATCGCTGCCCGCGATGGGTTCGCGCGTGACGGGGCGTTATCACCAGACGGCCCGGGGGTTTGGCTTTGTGGTCCCCGATGACCCTAATGCCCATGGCGATTTGTTCATTCCTCCCGGCGATCAGGGCGATGCCGTGACCGGCGATTATGTCGTGGCCAAGGTCATGAGCCGGCCCCGCATGGACCAGCGCGGCGGCAAACGGCTGTATGGCAAGGTGCTGGAAGTCGTCCAGCGCGCCATCCGCCAGTGTGTCGGTACGCTGAATTACGAACACGGCCAGTGGATCATCCAGCCCGACGGCAATCTCGTGCGCGGCTTGGTGGTGGTCCGTGACCCTGGCGCCAAAAATGCCGCTATCGGGGATAAGGTCGTCGTGGAACTGGTCAAGTTCCCCACCCCGCCCACACCCGGCGAAGGCATCATTACCAAGGTCCTCGGCCCCAAGGGCGAGCCCGAGGTTGAACTGCAAAGCGTGATTCACCAATTCGATCTCCCGCTGGAATTCCCGGCGGAAGTCGTGGATCAGGCCCGGCAGGCGGCGCAAGGTTTCGATCCGAAGAGCGATCCCAGCCGCACTGATCTCAGTGCCATGACGATTCTCACCATTGACCCCGATGATGCGCGCGATTTTGATGACGCCATCAGTGTGCGGGCTTTGGATGACCGCTACGAAGAAGATATGCCCCCGGGCGCGGCGTATGAACTGGGTGTGCATATCGCCGACGTTTCGACGTTCGTCCACGCCGAGGGGATTCTGGATATGGAAGCGCGCAAGCGCGGCAACAGCACCTACTTCCCGCGCTATGTCATTCCCATGCTGCCGGAAATCCTCAGCAACGGGGTATGCAGTCTGCAGGAAAAGCAGCCGCGTTTCACCAAGACGGCGTTCATCTATTACGACAACCACGGCAAGGTGGTCGGCTCGCGCTTTGCCAACACCATTATTTACAGTTGCAAACGCCTGACCTATAAACAGGCCCAGGCGGTGATTGACGATGCCCGCGGCGAAGGCAAGCCCTATTCCAAAGGACTGCTGGAATGTCCGCCCAATCCCAATGTGCCCAATGTCGAGTCACGCGTGCGTGATCTCCTCGTCACTATGGATCGGCTGGCCCGACTGATCCGCCAACGCCGCATTCACGATGGCATGCTGGAATTGAACATGCCCGAAGTGGAACTGGTGCTGGATGACAATGGCAAGGTCATTGACGCCCATCCCGAAGATGACAGCTTTACCCACAAGATTATCGAAATGTTCATGGTCGAGGCCAACGAGGCGGTCAGTCGCTATCTGACGCGGATGAATCTGCCCGTCATGCGGCGCGTGCATCCTGACCCGGCCCCGCAGACCTCCGACAATCTCCGGCAGTTGGTCACCATGCTGGGCCGCAAAGTGCCCAAGGTGATCAAACGCGAAGACCTGCAACAGCTTTTGGATTGGGTGCGCGGCAAGCCCATCGCCCAGTTGGTCTCGCTGGCCGTGCTGAAAACCATGACCACCGCGGAATATTCCCCGTTGGACTTGGGCCATTATGCCCTCGCCAGCGACAATTACGCCCACTTTACCAGCCCCATCCGTCGCTATGCGGACTTGGTGGTCCACCGGGCGCTGGATAGCGTTCTGCGCGGCCAGCCCAAGATGCAGGGCAAGCCCAAGCGGCCCCCGCGCGGCGAACCCGCGGCCAAGACCGCGCTGGGCGATCTGATGCCCGCGTATCTGGGCAATGTGCCGGACTTTGCGGTACTGGTCAAACTGGGCAAGCATCTTTCCATCACCGAGCGCCGCTCGAGCATGGCCGAAAGCGAAATCCGCGCCGTCAAGGTCCTCAGCTATCTGGCCGACCATGTCGGCGACATCATTGATGGCGTGGTCACCGGCGTGAACGGCTTTGCGGTGTTCGTCCAGAGCACGCATTTCCTCGCCGAGGGGATGATTCGCATCGCGGACCTGCCCAGCGATACCTGGCAGTTTGAAGAAGGCATGGGCATGTTGCGTGGCCAGCGCAGTGGCCGGCGGATCGCCATGGGCGATCGCGTCAAGGTGCAGATTGTCTCGGTGAATATTCCGGGCCGTCAGTTGGCGTTCCGGTTGCTGGAACATGCCTCCGTACTGGGTGGCGATGTGCAAATGCACCGCTTTGAGCCCGCCCATACCCCCAAGCAGGTCCGCAAGGAACCCGATCTGAACGCGGAGTTCTCGCCCCGGGGTCGTAAAAATCAGGTCAAGCGCGAAATCCGTGGCCAGCATCGGCAGGACCGGAAGCCGCAGAATAACAAGGGCCCCAAACCCCAGCGCGGGCGCGGCCGGGGTCGCGGACGGCGTTAAGTTGTAAGGTAGTTGTGCATCATGGTCGGTAAAATTAAAGTACGTTGGTGGGTTGGCCTGGTGGTGTTTTGGCTGGGGGCCTTGTCGGCTCGAGCTAATATTGTGGCCGGTCCCATGATTGGCCACGTGACCGAAAACTCCGTGCGGATCTGGATGCAGTTGTCCACGCCGGATGAAGTACAAATACGGGCTTATGCGGTAGGGGACAAACGTTCGGTGGGTTCCATTACCGTGGACGTGGAGGGGGCGTTGCCGTTTGTCTGTGATATCCCATTTACCGATCTGGAGCCCGATACTGCCTATCGTTTTGAAATCTCCGTCGGCGATAAGCCGGTGGAGGTGATCCCAGAACTGGTTACCATGACAGCGCCACTGCCGGGCACGTTGCCGGTATTTTCGGTGGCGGGGTATTCCGGAATCGCCCCCAAATTATTGTCAGATGCCCAGGGTAAAGCACTCAACCTGCCTGTGCTTCAAGCCTTGACCAAACAGCGTCCGCGTCTGAGCTTTATGCTGGGTAATCCCGGGCAAATACCAGACAAAATGGCGGACCTGCCACCCAAACTAGATGCCACCTATCGGGTCATGATTAATGCCCAGCGTCAGGTTCGTTTGGTGCCGGGGTTACAGCAACTCTTTCGTACCACACCGATGTATCGGGTCGCGGGTGCGGGTGATTATGGTCCCTGGGATGAAAGCGGTGAATCGTATCCCTTTCTGCAAGAAGGACTGGTGGCCTTTCAACGTTATTGGCCCAATCCCACGTATGGCACCAACAAAGTCCGGGGCAATTTTACCACGACCACGTATGGCGATGTGGATTTTTTCCTGCTTGATGCTTTTACCCAGCGTATCCCCGTCCCTGCGGATAAGCGCCAAATGTTTGGCCCCGGACAAATCGCCTGGTTGCAAACCAATCTCAAAGCATCCAAGGCCACTTTCAAAGTTCTCGTCGCCGGGGTGCCGTTGCTGGGGGAATATCCCGAGGAGTCGGGCTGGGCCGCCTTTCCCGAGGAACGTACCGCCTTCATCCAGTGGCTCTTTGCCCAGCGTATTCCCGGGGTAATCATGCTGTCGGGCGGGCGGGCCAGTCGCGAGCTTTCATGCCGCCAGGTGGAGAAAAAAGGCCGGGAATACACGCTTTACGAGCTATCCACCGGCTATCTGTGGATGCCACCCCCGGCCGATGCCACCACCAAGGTACCCAATCCCAATCGGAAGGACAAGGTCAGTTGGGACAGTGGATTTGGCCTGTTGGAATTTGCCGGCCCGAAAAATAAACGGCACGTCAATCTGTCCCTGCGCGATGCCCAGGGGCAAACCCAGGTTGAGTTGCGGGTCTTTGCCGAGCAACTTGAAACCGATGCCCAGTAACAAACTCACGGGAGTTGCGTTGGACTGACATGGCACCACTGAGTAGTCACATTCTGGCCGCGGTGAACTTTTCCGATCCCCTGATGTTACTGGGGCTATTGGCGGGGCTGATTCCCATTGCGCTGCACCTGTTCAGCCGCCTACGCGCCCCGGTGGTCTACGTTTCCACGCTGCGTTTCCTGCGCGAAACCGCCCAGCGTACCGCGCAACGCCGTCACATTCAGCAAGCCTTGTTACTACTCGTCCGCGCGTTGGCCTTTGCTCTGATGGGCATGGCCGTGGCCCTGCCCTTGACGGCCAGCACACAAGGGCCGATGGCCTATGGTCTGCTTTCCGCATTATTAATTGGGGCGTTTTTGACGTTGTGGGGGGGGCAGAGCATTCGTTCGCTGTTAGGCGCCAAAAAGCCGCCATCCCCGCGTGCGGCCGCACTGACGGATGTAGCCAAGTCTCCGGCCCCGGCCGAACATCGCAATTTACGCTGGGGCCTGCACACGGGTAATCTGCTCTTGGGCATGGTTCTGATCGGGGGCGGCATCTGGGGACTGGCGAGTCCCAGTTTGCTCCAGGCGCAGGGGGGCACTTTTGATGGCCGTGATCTGGCGTGTGTGCTGGTGTTGGATAATTCCCAATCGCTGGCCGTGGATGTGAGTGGCAGCAATCGCTGGCAAACCAGCCTTCGTTACGCCCGGCAACTCCTGACCGATGTGATCAAACCCGCCGAAAGCGGGATCGTCTTTACCGGCCGTGAGCCGGCGCCGTTGGACCGTCTGGGGGCGGGGGTAACCCCGAGTCTGTTGCAACTTGATCAGGCCGCGCTGGCGGGTCGCGTGCTGCCCCTAAGTCAACAAGTGCAAACTGCCCGCGCCCTGCTGGCCCGCAGTCAACGCAGCCAGAAAATGCTCGTGGTCATCTCTGATTATGCCCAGCACAGCACCGACGCCGCCGCGCTGACAACCGCACTCAACGAACTGGGCACCACTCCCTGCGTCCTGCTGAATCTTGGTACCAACCTCCCGGCGGATGTCGGCATCGGTCGGATACGTTTGGCCAGTGGACATGCGATTGTCGGCGCGGAAGTCCAATTCGATGTGCAGGTGAGTAATAATTCCGACAGCCCGGAAGTTCGTAAAATCGGTCTGATTCCGCAAGGCGCCACCGAACCGGTGGTGACCACCACGCTGCAAATTCCCTCGGCCCGTTTGGGCGGGGGGCAGGCCCAGACCCGATTGTCTTGGCGGTTGCCGCAGGCCGGTCTGCAAAGCGCCCGGATTTGTCTGCTGGATGCTGCCGATGCCGCTACGTGGAATGACCAGCGCAGCATCATGCTGGAAGTGGCCCCGGCCGTGCGGGCTTTGGTATTGGGTGATTATGCCCGGCCCCAGCCGCGTACCTCGGCCTATTTCGTGCAGGCCGCGCTGGCGCCGTATGCGGGGGCAGCCACGCCCACTGCGTGGGGCATCAACTGCACCTACGCACCACTGGCGAATATGCCCGACCTGTCTGCCTATGACGTGGTGATGATGTCCGATATTGCCCGGCCCGATGCGGTGCGGCCCAAACTGCGCAGCTTTGTCGAATCCGGGGGGCGGCTATGCTGGATTCTCGGACCCGCGGTGAGTGCTGCGGCCTATAGCCGCGAGGATGGCTTATTGCCGGGCCCACTGGACGCACCGCTGCAGGTCAACCGGGGCCGGCGCGTGACCCAGGTTCTGGCGGACCACGAGTTGGTGCGCGAGCTCTTCGATGATAACGCTGTGTTTCGTGAGGTAGCCG
>JBIJDM010000299.1:0-2556 GCA_044344145.1 Phycisphaerae bacterium | reverse complement strand
GATCATCGGCCATGGCTACGAGTATGTCACCCCGGCCAGCACCATCGCCGCAGAACACCCCAAGACCAAATTCGCCGTCTCCGGCGCCGATGTGAATGACCCCAATGTCGTCACCCTGAATTATGACCTGGCGCAGGCGTGCTACCAATTGGGCATCATTGCCGCCAAGACCACCCGCAGTAATCGGCTGGCCTTCATCGGCGGCCAGGAAATCCCCTCGCTGATTGCCTGTCGCAAGGGTTATGAAGCCGGGGCCAAGTCTGTTAATCCCGCCATTACCGTCCTGTCGGCGTATACCGGTTGGGACCGGCCGGAACTGTCCAAGAGCCAGACCGAGACGTTCCTGCAGCAGGGCGCGGATGTGGTGCTGCAAAATGTGGATGCCGCCAGCCGGGGCGTGCTGGAAGCCATTGCGGAACACAATGCCCGCAAACCGCAACAACCTGCCTATGTATTTGGCACCAACGCCAATATCAACGACCACCCCCTGACGGGTGATTACACCCTGGCCTCGGGCATTATCCGGCTGGACGAGTCGTTTCTGCGGCTGGTGAAATCGCTGCAAAATGGCACGCTCAAAGGCGGGGTAATTCAGGAAAATCTGGCCGATGATATTTGCGTTACGATCATCAATCCCAAGCTCGTGAAGTCCGGGCTGATCAGCGCGGAAACCGTCAAACTCGTCGAAGCCGCCGGGGAAGCTATCAAACAGGGCGTCATTGTGATACGCTAAACCAGTACATGCTTGAACTGCGTGACATCACCAAGTACTTTGGGCCCCAGCGGGCACTCTCCGGGGTGTCACTAACTGTGGCCCGGGGCCAAATTCACGGCATATTGGGCGAAAATGGTGCGGGCAAAAGTACCCTGATGAATATCGTGTATGGCCTGCTGACCCCGGATACGGGCAGCATTCATCTGGACGGCCATACGCTGCACTTGCGCAGCCCTGCCGATGCGCTCGCGGCAGGGATCGGTATGGTCCACCAACACTTCAAACTTGTGGGACCGCTGACGGTACTGGAAAATCTGGCGCTCAGTAGCCAGCATCAGTGGGGGTGGTGGCGTACCAGGGATTTGCACCAGCGGGTAATGCCCTATCTGCACCAGTGGCAACTCGATCCCCATGCCTGGGTGGAATCCCTCAGCGTCGGCCAGCAACAACGCGTGGAAATCGTCAAAGCCCTGTTGGCGGGCGGACGGATTCTGATTCTGGACGAACCCACGGCGGTATTAACGCCCCAGGAGTCGGCGGGCTTGTTCACCACGCTGCGGCAGATCGCCGCACAGGGAACCACGCTGCTGTTTATCAGCCACAAATTGCACGAAGTCCGCCAACTCTGTCAGAGTGTCACTATCCTGCGCCGGGGAGAATATATCCACACCGGTACACTGTCGGAACTCGATGACCAGGCCATCACCCAACATATGGTGGGCTATAACCTTACCCCCGCCCCGCGCCCGCCGATCAGCGTTGGTCCACCACGTTTAGTGCTGACCGACCTCGGCACCACGGGCGCGGGACCACGAATCATGCTGCGGAAGCTCTCCTTGACGGTCCATGCGGGCGAAATCGTCGGGATCGCCGGGGTGGACGGCAACGGCCAGCGGGAAATGACCGAAGTGATAATCGGCATGCAACCCTACACACAAGGCACACTGCAACTGGCCGGGAACGAGGCCCGAACCCTCAACCCGGCCCAGCGCCGCCGGCTGATGGCTTTCATCCCCGAGGATCGTCAGCGTGATGGTTTGATTATGCCCCTCAGTGTGCGCGACAATCTGGCCCTACGCGCGTATCGGCACCCACCCCTGGCCAACCGCTGGGGCTGGCTGAATTTTGGCGCGTGGGAAACGCAGGCCCGGCAGCTTATGCAAGCCTTCGACATCCGCGCTGCGGGAAGTAATCTCTGTGTGGGCAGTTTGTCCGGCGGGAACCAGCAAAAGACCATTCTCGCGCGCGAACTCGCCGGGGATCCCGCCGTGATCATCGCCTGCAACCCCACACGGGGATTGGATATCGCCGCCAGCAATTTTGTCTTTGCCCAGTTGTCCGTGGCTCGCGCCCGCGGTGCAGCCATTTTGTTGATCCATTCCGATCTGGACGAATTGCTGGCTCACGCCGATCGCATCGCCGTGATGTACCACGGCCAACTCCTCCCCTCCACCTGGCCTGCGTGCAGCCCAACCCAACTCGGGGAACTGATGCTGGGTACGACCCCTGCGGAGGTAGGGCATGGCTAAATATCTCCCGACGATTATTTTACCCGTGATCGTAATTGCGCTCTGCCTGTTGCTGGTATTGGCAGGTCTGGCCTTGCTGGGTTATCCGCCGGTGGCCATCATCACCAGTTGGTGCGAAGGGGCGTTTGGTTCGCCCCGGGCGCTGGCAGCGGTACTGGTGAAGTTCTGCCCCTTGCTGCTATCGGGTTTGGCCGCCGGGGTGGCATTCCGCTGCGGGGTGCTCAATATTGGCGTGGAAGGCCAGGCGATTGCCGGGTCCATCGGCATTATGGCTTTACTCACGCTGGGGCTGCCCACCACGTCGGGCTGGAT
>JBIJDM010000298.1:0-2561 GCA_044344145.1 Phycisphaerae bacterium | reverse complement strand
AACTCGGGGGTACGCTTGTATTCTACATGGGGGTGAAATCACTACCGGAGATTTGCCAAAAGCTGGTGGCCGCGGGGATGGATCCGACCACCCCCGCAGCCACGGTCCAATGGGCCACTATGGCCAAACAGCGTAAGGTGGTCAGCACCCTGGCCCAATTATCCGACGCGGTGAATGCCGTGGGGATCACTTCTCCGGCAATTACCATCGTGGGGCGCGTGGTCGATATGCATCGGGCCTTGGATTGTTATGGTCGGCGTCCGCTGCACGGACAAAAGATTCTGGTTACACGCAGCCGGCAACAGGCTTCGGAATTGAGTGTATTATTGGAGCAACAGGGCGCGGAAGTATTGGAAGTTCCTACGATCGAGATTCGTCCCCCTCTGGTTTGGGATGAGGTAGATGATGCTTTAGACCAGATCAAAAACTATGCCTGGTTGTTATTTACCTCAGCCAACGGGGTAGAGGCTTGCTGGGAAAGACTTCAGCAACGCGGTCAGGACATCCGGAGTTTGGCCGGGCCTAAAATCGGCGCAGTGGGGCCGGCTACCGCCGCGGCGTTACAGCGCTATGGCATCCAACCGCATATTATCCCGGAAAAATTTCAGGGCGAACAATTGGGCGCGGCATTGGCGGAAATGGCCGACCTCAACGGACAAGCAGTCTTGCTGCTCCGGGCGGATATTTCGCGGCCGATACTGCGTGATAAACTTACCGCAGCCGGTGCCCGGGTGACTGATGTGGCGATCTATATCACAGCGCGACCCGAGAAGTTACCTGATCCTGTGCTGTTAGCCTTGCAGGATAATCAGATTGATTGGATCACCTTTACCAGCAGTTCAACTGCGGAAAACCTGGCCAGCATGTTGCCGGGGGAATTACACGCCAAAGTCAGTAACATCAAACGTGCCTGTTTGGGACCGGTGACAGCCCAAACTCTGCAGCGTTTGGGTTGGGCCCCCACCGTTACTGCGGCACGTCCGGAAATCCCGCTGCTCGTCGAAGCCATGTGCCAAGTCGGCCGCAAGCGATGATCACCAAAGCTGGCTGGGCTTTGCTTCCATGGGTGCCTCAACATCGTCGGGCAGGGCGTAAAAGAAGTCCAATGCCGTTTGTGACTGGACCTCTTGCACGGTGCGTAAATAACTTCCGATTGCTTCGTCGCCTGTAACCGTTTGGGGAATAATGTAGGTCTGGGCTACCGGCAGTCCGTGTTCCAACCGCAGAAATACCCGATAAAACGCCTGCGGAATCGCCACCCCTGAGGCCAGGCGGGGTGGTGGTGATTGGGTGAAGATAGGCCCGGTAACAACCCAGACGCTGTCATATTGCGTGAGATAACGTTCATATTCCAGGGTTTCCAAGCGTTGCCAGACTTTCTGATTCAAGTTGGCTTTCTGGGGGGTGATATTACTCATGCGGAAGGTTTCGAGTTGTGCTTCGGGGCCAAATAACGCCCCGATAATCCGGCTGGGAGCCAGATGGCCACGGTCATAACCGCTGTTGGTGTAATCATCATGGGTGATTTTGCTTTGGGTACGTTCATCGGTGGTGAATTTGGTGTGGGGCCGTGGGACTGTTGCACGGGGTCGGGAATGATCAAGCCGATACGCGGTCCAAACCGGATCATGCAGATTTTCATCATAGCCCACCATAAAGCCACGATTAACCAGCACTTTGATTTTGGCTACGGATTGGCTTCTGGGTATGCCAGCGTAGGTTTCGTCTAAGTCATCGGTATCCCAGTTGGCAATGGGCGTGCTGATAATGTGCGGTGCGGTGGTGGTAGTGGCAACGGGTGTGTTCGGTAGTTCTGGATCGGGCCAAAAATAAATTCCGGCCAGGATCAGGAGCACCACCACGATCAGCAAGAGTCCAAGGTTTGCTGATGACGACTTGCGCGCCATGGTCCACCCCAAGCTTAAAACGGTATGACAGCCGCCATGGGATAACGCGCCAGCATCGAATCACGCGCCGCAGTAGCTTCGCGGAACGTGTTATACTGCCCTGCCCGGATTAAAAATATCAAGTCGTTTTCGCGCACTTCGCTGTCCACAAAAGCCTGCAAACCAGCCGTCTGGAGTTGTCGGGCGAGATTCTGCGCCATGGCGGGGTTTTTAAATGCGCCGAACTGCAAAGAGAAATAGCGCCGATCCCGGCGGACCAGAGAACGTTGGATCAAACTGGCTTCCGGGTGCAGCTCCAAAACTTTTTGAAACCACGGGCGTGCGTCATCCCACTTTCCCTGAGCCTGCAATGTGGCACCCAAGCGGAACAAAACCAGGGCTTCTTTCTTTTGGCCACCATAGTAATAGGCACAGGCCAGATAATATTTTTCCGCCACGTCATACTGTCCGGATTCGTAGGCGCTGTCACCCAGGGCCCGGTTCGCTTTGGCCTTCAGATCTTCGCGATCCGAAAGCGCGATGGCGTTCTGCAAATCAGCTACCGCCGCAGTACGTTTACCCAACGCCATGCGGGACAGGCCGCGCAGGTAGTAGGCCTCGTCCGCAACGCTATCACGCGGGTATTTGGCGATATACTCATCCGCCGCCGATTCG
>JBIJDM010000141.1:0-7837 GCA_044344145.1 Phycisphaerae bacterium | reverse complement strand
GCAATTGCGTACGCAGGTCGAGTTGATTGGCAAGCCGGCCTGGAAAATCAGTGGGGAGGAAGTCCAACGCCTGACCGATGCCCCGTTGAACCTTGATTCGCTGGGCAAGGGTTATGTCATCACCCGTGCCGTCGAACGGGCAGTCAAAGAATGCCCCGACCTGGACGGGGTAAGCCTCAATATTGGCGGTGATATCCGCACCTGGACCAAAGCTGATGCCGCGCAGGGTAACAATCTGCAGGGGAATAATCCGTGGCTGGTCGAGATTGCTGATCCCTTCCAGCCGCAGGAAAATGCCCCAGCGCTGGCCACGTTGCGGCTGACCCGACAGGCGATCAGCACCTCGGGTGCGTATGCCCGGTTTTACACGATTGCGGGTAAGAACTATTCGCATATCATGGACCCCCGCACCGGCCAACCCGCGCAAGGCGTGGTTTCGGCTACGGTCGTGGCGGATGACAACATCAAGGCCAACGCCATGGCGACCAGCCTGTGTGTGCTGGGCGTGGAGGCGGGGCTGACCTTGGCCCGGCAGGAAGGTGTGGAGGCCTTTATGGTCGCCAGTGACGGCAAGACGTTCAGCACCCCCGGTTGGGCCGCGTTGACGGTGACTGAACCGCTGATTTCCAAACCACCTGCCGCCAGTCAGCCCGCGGTGGCGGGTTGGCCGGAGGGATATCGGGTGACCTTTACCGCCGATATTAAACCCTTTCGCAAACGGCCTTATCTGGCCGTTTGGGTGATGGACAGCAAAAACAACGCCATCCGTACCCTGACCGTGCAGGGCGGCAAGGATAAATACCAACGCAGTCTCAAGCAGTGGTATGGTATGGTTGGTGGGAAGGCGGATGTGGTCAAGCAGGTGACCCGGGCCACCAAGCCCGCCGGGCAGTTGGAACTGGTCTGGGATGGCAAGGATGACAAGGGTGTGGCCGTACCGCCGGGGACGTATCGGCTGTGTCTGGAATTGGTGGTCGAGGAAGGCCCGTACTGTATCTCGGATAACACGATTGAATGCGGGAAAAAGCCCGCTACCGGGACGATCAAGGGGACCAATGGCTTTGGTGATGTGAAATTGGTCTATGGCCCCGTGGTTGCGGCCACCCAGCCGAAGAAGTAACCGAACCGAAGGAATGCCGTATGCAGCCTTGGACCCAGACGATGATCCATTGGAGTCGGACGCTGCATGTGATTGCCACCATGTTGGGGCTGATTCTGATTTTGCTGTTTGCCGGTACCGGATTACTCTTGAATCACCCGTCCTGGACGGCGGGTAGTCTGGTGGAGGGGCGGGAAGAAGCGGGGGTTGTGCCGGCAGAATGGCTGGCCAATGATCTGCAGTTGGAAGAATATCTGCGGGGGCAGTTTCATTTGCGGGGACGGGCGGAGCTGGTGCGTGAGGCCGAACAAGTGCAATTGGCCTGGCGGGCGCCGGGGTTTGCGGCGGATGCCAAGGTGGTTTTGCCCGCGGGTACGGTGGCGTTAACGGTGGAGAATCAGGGGCTGCTGGCGGTAATTTTAGATTTGCATACGGGTAATCATGCCGGCCCGGTCTGGGGTTGGGTGATGGATGTTACCGCCGTGTTTTTGCTTTTGGCGGGGCTGACGGGGTTGATTTTGACCGGCTGGTCGGTGCGTTGGCAGAAGGTGGGGCTGTGGTCTGCGGGGGTGGGTTTGGTGGTGGTTTTGGCGCTGGCGGGCTGGGCTTTTTGGGTGGGATGAGGGTATTTTCGGGGGTCGTCAAGCGGGGATATTCGGGTTTGTGGATAAGTACACAAGTTGTTTATTTGCAGGCAATTAACGAAAATGCGTGAGTGATTGTTTGGGTTGCGCTTGCGACTGGGGGAAAACGTGTTATATTACTGCACATGTCGCTGACGTGATGCGAGCAATAAACGACTCGACGCACGAGTGACACTGGCTGAGGCACGATGGCCGTCAGACTGCAAAAGACGGCTGAAAGATTTTTTTTCGAAGTGCTTGACGCCGGTGAGAAAGATGGTAAAGTATACGACCCTGAACGACGCGGAAACGCGAAGTGAAGGAATGAGTCCGGGACGGAAGTTTCGGGCTGATAAGTAAGGCTCTTTGACAAGTAAACATGGTTTAGATGCCACGAGGTTGTATCAAGCTTTGGTTGTTGCACAAGCAATCAAGGCTTGTAAAAAAATAGCAGAGTAATCTGCTGTCAACTCTCGTGTGCAAGTGAGCTTTTTTTTCTATCCTTTGAAAAAAGTGAAAAGTAAAGTTAGTGACACTGAATGAGAGTTAAGGCGTAGATCGTGATTAACCAAATCTTTAGCCGGATTTTGGGTTTGCACGGTCGCCTGGTCGCAAGACTGGGTGCCAAACTAGGCAAACTTTTTCTGATGTAATAGACCGACGAAAGGCCCTTTGGGACGAGTAGTCGTTTGACAACATTTAATTGAAGAGTTTGATCCTGGCTCACAGTGAACGCTGGCGGCGTGGTTAAGGCATGCAAGTCGCACGGATGTAGCAATACATTAGTGGCGAAAGGGTGAGTAATGGATAGCTAACGTACCTAGAACTCAGGAATAGCCAGTCGAAAGATTGGGTAATACCTGATGATGCCCTCGGAGATCATTCTCTGGGGATCAAAGCCGGGGATCGCAAGACCTGGCGGTTTTAGAGCGGGCTATCTCCTATCAGCTAGTTGGTAAGGTAATGGCTTACCAAGGCTATGACGGGTAAGTGGTCTGAGAGGACGACCACTCACATTGGCACTGAGATACTGGCCAGACTCCTACGGGGGGCTGCAGCAACGAATCTTCCCCAATGGGCGAAAGCCTGAGGGAGCGACGCCGCGTGTAGGATGAAGTTCTTCGGAATGTAAACTACTGTCAGGGTTATGAAAGCAATGGGGTACAATATGCCCCAAAGTTGATCTGACCCAGAGGAAGGGACGGCTAACTCTGTGCCAGCAGCCGCGGTAATACAGAGGTCCCGAGCGTTACTGAGAATCACTGGGCTTAAAGGGTGCGTAGGTGGCGAACTAAGTCTGTTGTGAAATCCCCGGGCTCAACCCGGGAACTGCTTCAGATACTGGTTTGCTTGAGGTCGGTATGGGTCGCTGGAACTGACGGTGGAGCGGTGAAATGCATAGATATCGTCAGGAACGCCAGTGGTGAAGACGGGCGACTAGGCCGATTCTGACACTGAGGCACGAAAGCGTGGGTAGCGAACGGGATTAGATACCCCGGTAGTCCACGCCCTAAACAATGCAGACTAGACTACTGCAGGTCTTACCCTGTAGCGGTCGGAGAGAAATTTTTAAGTCTGCCGCCTGGGAAGTACGGTCGCAAGGCTAAAACTCAAAGGAATTGACGGGGGCTCACACAAGCGGTGGAGCATGTGGCTTAATTCGAAGCAACGCGAAGAACCTTATCCTAGGCTTGTCATGCTAGAAGTAGAACGTGGAAACACGGACGAACGGTATCCAATCCGTAACTAGCACAGGTGCTGCATGGCTGTCGTCAGCTCGTGCTGTGAAGTGTCGGGTTAAGTCCCATAACGAGCGAAACCCTTATCTCTAGTTGCTACCAGGTAATGCTGGGCACTCTAGCGAGACTGCCGGTGTTAAACCGGAGGAAGGCGGGGATGACGTCAAGTCCTCATGGCCTTTATGCCTAGGGCTGCACACGTGCTACAATGCCGTCGACAAAGTGAAGCGAGACCGCAAGGTGGAGCTAATCGCATAAAAGACGGCCCAGTTCAGATTGAGGGCTGCAACTCGCCCTCATGAAGTTGGAATCGCTAGTAATCGCGCATCAGCTATGGCGCGGTGAATGTGTTCCTGAGCCTTGTACACACCGCCCGTCAAGTCATGGGAGCTGACAATGCCCAAAACGCCCTCTGGGTGCTAAGGCAGGGTCGGTGACTGGGACTAAGTCGTAACAAGGTAGCCGTAGGGGAACCTGCGGCTGGATCACCTCCTTTCTAGGGGATTAAACCTAGGACACGGCTTGCAAATGCTCATTTCTATGGAGTAAACGAACTCGCCATACCTATCCCTGTACGCTGAGGCCTACAATCTTGGGCCGATGAAGCAAGCAGATCGAGACGTATGGAGTCACCAGTGTGAATCTGGTAGGAATATGAATGTTTCAAGGTACGCAGAGTAATCTGCACGTGAACCTGTAAGAACAATTCTCGTCCGAACGCAAGTTCGGGTCCGGTTGCCGCAAGGCAATGTCAGGTGGCATTTTAAACCATGTTTACTTATCAACAGCCTAAACTGTAGGCCAAGAGAGAAATCTCTTGGCCTATTGCTTTTTTGCGGCCTTGGCGATTTTCCCCTGCTGCTTTGCCTTCATCCCCTTGGTCGCCATTCTAATTGGCCTGGCCCTGACCGCGTTCTGGGTCTGGATGCTGGTGGATGCCTGTACCAATCCCGCCCTGGCCAAGAATAACGACCGCCTGATGTGGGTGGTGGTGATTATCTTTGCCCAGGGCCTGGGTGCCATCATTTATTTCTTCGTGGCCCGCAAACCAAAGACCTGATGGAGCGGTGCCGACATCGTCGGCCCTGCCGAAAGTTAAACTGGAGTATGATTATCCCAGATTGGCCTTTACCGGGAGTTCATCATGTGGCAGCGTATGTTACTCAGTGGCTTGGTCCTCACCCTCTGGTGTCTGACGGCCTGCGTGCCGGAATTTGTCAATCCGCTGGTTGATCCTGCCAAAGCCAAGCCCGACCCCGCACTAACCAAACCGTTCGCCTGGGTCAAAAAGAATGATAGCGAACAGATTCTGCGTTTCAGCACAGATGCCAAAGGCTTTCGCGTCGTGCACTTCATCACCCAGAAAGATGCCAAACACGGTATCCGCAATCTGGAAAGCAAAGCCTATGAAGTACTTACGGTGACGCTGGGGGAACAGAACTATATGCACATCCGGGCGGTGGAGGTACCCGAGCAAGCCAAGAATGATAAAGCTTGGTTACTGCTGCGTTACCGCATCGTGGACGGCAAGCTGGTGCTGGAAATGGTCAATTTTGATAAAGTCTTTGAAGCCGTCAGCGCTGAAAAACTGGCCGGGATCGCCAAACGGTATAAACAAGGTGATACCGCATCTGTCAAAGTCACCGCCAGCGCCGCAGAGTTGACCGCTTGGCTGACCAAAAATGCCGACGATAAAACGCTATGGTCCGAACTGGGGACCTACACGGCGGTACCGGAAGCCAAATAACTGCATCTGACCATGTTACTTGCTGAACGTAAAGCGTCCATGGCTGTCGCCATGAATCGTGATCGTATCACCGGCCACGAAATCACCATCCAGTAGCCGCAGTGCCAGCGGGTTTTCCACTTCCTGTTGCAGTACCCGCTTCAACGGTCGCGCACCGAATTGCGGGTCATACCCGCGCTCGGCCAGCGTTTCACGGGCCTCGGGACTCAGTACCATGCTCATGCCCTGGGCCTGCAGCCGTTGGGCCAGGCGCTCCGCCTGAATATCCACAATCTTGGTGATGTGGCTCTTGTCCAGCGTGTGGAAAATCACTATGTCATCAATGCGGTTGAGGAACTCCGGCCGGAAGTGCTGCTTGAGCAGATCACGCACTTTGGCTTCGATTTCCCAGTCCGCGCCCTGCTGCCCGGCCAGATCCTGAATCACCTGCGATCCCAGATTGCTGGTCATGATGATGACCGTATTCTTGAAGTCCACCGTGCGGCCCTGGCCATCGGTCAACCGGCCATCATCCAACACCTGCAACAGGACGTTGAACACATCGCGATGGGCCTTTTCGATTTCATCGAATAATATCACGCTGTACGGCCGGCGGCGCACCGATTCGGTCAGCACGCCCCCTTCCTCATAGCCCACATAGCCCGGCGGGGCGCCGATCAGCCGCGCCACCGAGTGGGGTTCCATGAATTCGCTCATGTCAATGCGCACCATGGCTTCGTCGGTATCAAACATAAACGCGGCCAGTGCCTTGCACAGTTCCGTCTTGCCCACGCCGGTGGGGCCCAGGAACATAAAGCTGCCGATGGGGCGTTTGGGATCACCCAGCCCCGCGCGGCTGCGGCGTACCGCATCGGCCACGGCTTTCACCGCCTCTTCCTGCCCGACCACGCGCTGGGCCAGATGGGCTTCCAGCGTTTTCAAGCGTTCGCGTTCGCCCGTCAGCATTCGTGTGACCGGAATGCCGGTCCATTTGCTGACCACCTCGGCGATTTCCTCAGGGGTGACTTCCTCGCGCACCAGCGCGTTACCGCTTTGGGCGAGGGTATCGAGTTTCTTCTGGTTTTCCGCCAGATCGCGTTCCAGTTCGCGCATGGTGCCGTAACGCAGCCGCGCGGCTTCTTCCAATTGGCCGCGCCGCTGGGCCTCTTCAAATTCCTGTTCGGTTTTCTGCATCGCCACGCGCACATCCTTGCTGCGTTTCAGCAGGCCGGCCTCCTGCTCCCATTTGGCGGTCAATTGCGTATTCTGCTCGCGCAGATCGGCAATCTGTTTCTCGCATTTTTCCAATTGCTGCCGCGAGCCCTCGTCTTTTTCTTTTTTCAGCGCTTCGCGTTCGATTTCCAATTGCATCAACCGCCGGCGCAGGGCATCGAGCTCGGTGGGCATGCTGTCGTTTTCAATCCGCAACCGGCTGGCGGCCTCATCCATCAGATCAATCGCCTTATCCGGCAAGAAACGATCCGCGATATAGCGCTGGCTCAGGGTGGCCGCAGCCACCAGTGCGGCATCTTGAATGCGCACGCCGTGATGCGTCTCGTAACGGTCTTTCAGACCGCGTAGTATTGCAATGGTTGCCTCAAGACTCGGTTCGCCCACCATGACGGGTTGGAAACGCCGTTCCAGCGCCGGATCTTTTTCGATGTATTTGCGGTATTCATCCAACGTAGTGGCCCCGATGCAGCGCAGTTCGCCGCGGGCCAGTGGGGGCTTGAGCAGATTGCCCGCATCTATACTGCCTTCGGCCTTGCCGGCGCCGACCACATTATGCAGCTCGTCAATAAACAGAATGATGTTGCCAGCCGCGTCCTGAACTTCTTTCAGCACGGCTTTGAGCCGGTCTTCAAATTCCCCGCGGAACTTCGCCCCGGCAATCAGGGCGCCCATGTCCAGCGCCAGCAGCCGCTTGCCGCGCAGGCCTTCGGGCACATCGCCCGAGAGTATCCGCTGGGCCAAGCCTTCCACAATGGCCGTCTTGCCCACGCCCGGTTCGCCGATCAGCACGGGATTATTCTTCGTCCGCCGACTCAACACCTGCATAGTCCGGCGGATTTCCTCATCCCGGCCAATAACCGGGTCCAGTTTCCCAGCTCGTGCGGCCTCCACCAGATCGCGGGCATATTTTTCCAGCGCCTGATATTTGTTTTCCGGTTCCTGGTCCATCACGCGCTGACTGCCGCGCAGGGCTTTAAGCGCGGTGAGTAATTCCGCGCGCTTCACGCCCAGCATCGAGAGCAATTCCTTGGCGGGACTGGCCACTTCCGCCAGCGCCAGCAGTATATGCTCGGTCGAAACATAATCATCTTTAAGCTTTTTCGCTTCCCCTTCGGCACCTACCAGCACTTCCTGCAGATCGCGTGTGGGGGCCAATTCCGCCCCGCCGGTGATGGCGGGTTGGCGCTGCAATTCGGCACTGACCACACTGGCGATGCGCTGGGCATCGCAACCGACCTTGGCCAGCAGCGGCCGCACGATGCCGTCTTTATCGCCCAGCAACACCAGCAGCAAATGCAGCGCGTTGATATTGGGGTGCTTGGCCCGCAGCGCCTCGGCCTGGGCGGAACTCAGGGCTTCCTGGGCTTTGATCGTAAATTGATCCATACGCATAGGTGCCTCCTTGGCGTGGTGAATT
>JBIJDM010000101.1:0-9521 GCA_044344145.1 Phycisphaerae bacterium | reverse complement strand
GACGCGTTTCCTGTCGGACACCACCCGCCTGCCGGTGACGGAAACAATTCTGGTTTTGGTTCCAGGCTAACGGGGGACGCCGCACCGTGATGCCTTACCTCCCCACATTTCTCGCACCCGCTTGGGCTTGGATGGGCTTATTGGCCCTGCCCCTGATCGCCCTCTATATCCTGCGCCAGAAACGCCCCGACCTGACCATCTCCAGCACGCTGCTCTGGGCCAAAGCCCTGCAGGACACCCGCGCCAGCCGACCTTGGCAACGCCTGCGCCACAATATTCTCCTGCTGCTGCAATTGCTGATTCTCGCCGCCGTGGTACTCGCCATGATGCGCCCGGTCATGCTGGCCCAGGCGCGGCGCGGCACCGCCAGTGTGATCATTCTCGACACCAGCGCCAGCATGCAGGCCACCGACAGCCCCGAGGGCAGCCGGCTATCCCAGGCCATCACCCAAGCCAAAGGACTCATTGACGCGCTGCGCCCCGGCGATCAGATGATGCTGATTGCCGAAGGTGGCGGCATGCAAACCGTCCGCACCACCTTCAGCCAGTCCAAAGCCGATCTGCACAAAGCACTCGCGCGCGTGGTCCCGCTGGATACCAGCAGCGATCTCGCCGAGACGCTGCTCCTCGCCGCCACCAGCCTCAAGGCCATCGGCGCCGATCCCAGCGGCGCGGCCCCCGGCCAGATTTATCTGCTCTCCGACGGCGCGGGCCTGCGCCTGCCCAATGTCCCCAATATTGACAAGGTCCTGCAATTTATCCGCATCGGCCAGAGCAGCGCCAATGTGGGCATAATCCGCGTGGCCGCCACGCCGCTGGGCCAGACCGGCAACCAATGGCAAATCTTTGTCGGGCTGGTCAACAATACCGACGCGGTCCGCACCGTCACCGTAGGTGTGGCCCCGGCGGATAAAAATACCATCATCGCCACACAGATGGTCGCCCTCCCCGCCCGTGGCCAGGGTTCCGCGGTGCTGCCGCTGGTCGCCCCGCCCGGCCGCATGCTCATCCAAGTAGACTCCGGCGGGCCGGATGATTTCCGGCTTGATAACACCGCCTACGTATACCTGACCGCCCGCCGACAAATCAAAGTGGAACTGGTCAGCACCGGCAATCCGCTGCTCGAACGCTTCCTGCAAGCCGCCTCACGCAATGGCCTGATGGATGGTTATCAGGTCATCCCCAGCGCCTACGATCCGCAGGCCAAAGCCGATCTGGTCATTTTTGACGGCGTGGCCCCCGCCGCCCTGCCTCCCGGCGACGCCCTGTTCATCCGCCCCACCGGCCCCACGGCAGGATTCAAATTTACCGGCATGCTCGACAAACCCCCGGTGCTACGCTGGAAACGCGAAGACCCGGTTTTGGCGTATCTGGAATTGGCGGAACTGCGAATTCTCCGCGCCGCCGCACTGGCCGAAGACCCCGACACCGAAGTGCTGATCAGCGCCCCTACCGGCCCGCTGTTCGTCCGTCGCACCAGCGGCCCACGCTTGGATTATCTACTGACGTTTGATCCGCTGACCGAATCCAACTGGTGGCGGCAACCGTCATTCTTGGTCTGGCTGCAAAATATCGTCGAGGCCACCCGCGTGCGCAAATTCATCGGCATGCCCCAACTGCTGACCACCGGCCAGACCGCACGACTCTTTGATGTGCCCGAAAAATCCGAAATAACCATGCCCGACGGCCAGCATGTACCCCTGCAAATCACCGCCGGGGGCGCAGAATTCGCCACCACCGACAAAGTGGGCTTCTACCGTCTGGAAGCAGGGGAAAAGTCTTCGGAACTCGCCGTGAATCTGCTCTCCACCGTGGAGTCCGATATCCAGCCGCGCAATCTGAGCCTGCCCACCGGCCAAATCGTCGCGGGCAGCGAATCCATCGCCAAAGTCAATCAGGAAATCTGGCCCTGGTTCGCCGCGGCTGCACTGGCGTTATTGGTGCTGGAATGGATCGCGTTCCATCGCCAATGGGGCCAGTAACACACCGTCATACGGGCGCCAGTTGCTTGACCAATTGTTCCGCCGGGGTATTCACACACGTAAAGATCGGCGTATCACGCAGCGTAAAACGACTGCCTTCGGTCTCGCGCAATTCCTGCACCAAGTCCAAAAAGTCGCCGGGAATATCACTTTCAAACGCCACCACAAATTCCTGATCATCCAAGCCAAAGCTGTATGTGGTATTGAGCTTCACCGACGGGTACTTGTTACCCACGATGATATGCTCGTCCATCACCCCCTGCCGCGCCTGCTTACTCATCAGATACCATTCGCGGGTCTTGACGAAGGGATAGACGAAGATGTACTTATGCCGCCCCGGCACCAGCGTGGTGCGGGTTTCATCATGGCCGGGGTCGAGTTTGTCAATATAGGTTGAGCGTTTGCTCTGGGCCAGATAACTGTGCGGCGTTTCCAGATACGCCCCCAGCGCCAGCCGGTTGAGCTTGGCCGAAAATTCCTGCAGCGCATCGAGCTCATAGCTGATTTTCCACAGCATAAAATCCACATCCGCGCGCGTGCCCACGCAGCTATACGTCAGCAGGATCATCCGCTTGGGATCATTCTCCTGAACCAGATGCACGAAGGCCCCCAGCATGGTCTGCTGCTGCGCGATCGGTAACCGCCGGAACTCCAACGCCAACTTGAAAAACTGGAACGAGACATATTGCCGTTTGGGCCCAGGACCAGCCTCGCCGGGCCCTAACACCCGCGCCGCCTGAGGTTGATCTGAACCGGGTCGTGAACCATGAGAACCGCCAGCATGGGGATGTGTCATCAGTTTCCTCGCGTAAAATAGTACCTGCTATCATAGCGCGGCAGAGGGGATTAACCAGCCCGAAATAACACGTATGATGCCTTCGCCGACCCTACAAATTTTTCGCATAATCGTAATTACTCCCCATAATCGCCTCGTATATTATACCCATATGCGTAAAAATCTACACGAAGCTTGAATAATAATGATGGCATACGTATTATTCAAGCATGAGCTACAAGAAGCGTATCATTGCCGACAAGCTACAACGCATGCTTAGCAGCTTCCCGGTCGTCGTCATATCCGGCGCCCGGCAGGTGGGTAAGAGCACGCTTCTGCGCCATGAATTACCCCACTGGCAGAATATCGTGCTCGACCCTGCCGTGGATGTCGGCAACGCCCGCCAGGACCCCGATTTGTTTCTCGACAATCATCCCGCCCCACTGATCCTCGATGAAATTCAATATGCCCCCGAACTGGTCGCGGCCATCAAACGCCGGGTGGATCGGGCCGGCCCTGACGGTGGCCCGGCCCGTCGCGCGGGGCAATATCTGTTGACCGGTTCGCAGCAATGGTCGGTCCTGAAAACCGCGAGTGAATCATTGGCAGGCCGCGCGGTGTTTTTGGATATGGAGGGTTTCAGCCTGGCCGAAGTGGCGCAAAGTCTGGTCCCGGAGCATTGGCTCAAACGTTATCTGGATGACCCGGCACAATTTGTGGCCAGTGCCTGTCCGCGCTTGCCCGCCGGGCGCAATGTATACGAGCAACTATGGCGCGGTTTTTTACCCGAGGCCGACAGCCAGTCGCTGGATTTAATTCCCGAGTTCCATCGCGCCTATCTGCGTACCTATATCGAACGCGATGTGCGTCTGCTGGCCGATGTGCGGGACTGGCAGCAATTTGGCCGCTTTGTCCAACTCGCCGGGGCGCTGACTGCGCAGGAAATCAATCATTCCCAACTCGGGCGCGAACTGGGACTGAACTACACCACAACCCAACGATGGCTGGCCACGTTGCGGGCCACATTTCAATGGTTCGAGGCCCCGGCCTATCATCGCAACACCATCAAACGCCTCAGTAGCAAGCCCAAAGGTTATCTGACCGATACCGGCCTGGCGTGCAGTCTGCAAATGATCTCCACGCCCCAGACACTCGCCGGGCATCCGCTGGTAGGCGCGTTGTTTGAATCGGCCGTCGTGGCCGAGATTCGCAAACTCGCCAGCACGCTGGCCACCGGCCCCACGCTGTACCATTGGCGCAGCTATGCCGGTGCGGAAGTGGACCTGGTGCTGGAACGCGATGGCATGTTGTACCCCATTGAAATCAAACTGGCCTCCCAGCCCACGCGCGGCGACACGCGCGGCCTGACGGCCTTTCGGGATACCTATCCGCAATTAAAGCTTGCCCCCGGCTTGGTGTTGGCTCCCACCGAGCGAAAATTACAGCTCTCCGATCATGACTATGCCCTGCCTTGGGATAGTCAGTAAGTCATCCGCTTACACCTGCGGCTTCGCACTTACCCGTTTCCAGCGCGGCCGCACCGCGCAAACCAGCAAGAGCACCGCACACCCCACCGAAAACCATTGCGGCAGGAATTCCGCCACATCCGCCGTTTGGGCCACGATATTGATGGGGAAGTAACCCAACAGCCAATCCGTCAGCAATCCCAGCCCCACCGCGCCGCCGCAAATGCCCACCAGATACGCCCCCGTAGCCCGCCAACCCAGTTCCCGCGCCACCACACCCACCGTAGCGATATTCGTCGCTGGCCCAGCCAAGAGAAATACCAACACCGTGCCCGGACTGATCCCCGCCAACAGCAGCGCCGCCGCCACCGGCGTGGATGCCGTGGCACACACATACATCGGCACGCCGATCGCCAATATCGCCAGCATCGCCGGCAACCCGCTGCCCCATTGCGCCAGCGCACCCGCAGGCACCAACGTGGTCACCAGCCCCGCCAGCATTAGGCCAATCAGCAACCAACCGGCAATGTCATCCCACAAATCCGTCAACGCGGCGTGGAGTGCAGCCCGGACTTTGGCGCCCGGTCCGCGCGCTGGCGTTGCCGCCACTGCATGACAACCACCCCCACAGCACGGCGCTGCCGGGGTAGCCGGCGAAAGCGGTGCAGTGGAATCCTTAGCCACAAATTCCGTCAACACCCCCGCCCCCACCGCACTAAAGATCGCCGCCACCGGCCGCAGCACTGTCATAAACGGCCCCAGCAGCACATACGAAACCGCGATCGAGTCCACACCATTCTCCGGCGTGGCAATCAGAAACGAGACCGTCGCCCCCTTCGAGGCACCCACTTTGCGCAGCGCCAACGCCGCGGGCAGCACGCTGCACGAACACAACGGCAACGGCGTGCCGATCAAGGCCGCTTTCACAATCACCCACCACCCCCGCCCACCCAGCCACCGCGCCATCAGTGCCGACGGCAACCACACCTTCACCACCCCCGCCAATATCAACCCCAGCAACAACCACGGCGCAGCTTCCACCCACAACGTCCAGACGTTAAACAGATAACGGGTAATAAAGGACCATACTTCCATCGGAATCATCCTGTGGGCAGGTCACGGGCAGCTTACAACTTCACCAACGGCAACTCACTCACCGTGGCCTTGCTCCGGCCCCCCTCGGCCAGCACTTCCAGCACCCGCCCCGGCTTGGCATACGGCGTCTTCACATACCCCAGCGCAATCGCATGGGCCCCCAGCAACGGCGACAGACAACTGCTGGTAATAATCCCAATCGGTTCCGCCCCATCAAATATCGGCGTGCCCGCCACCGGCACTTTTTCATCCCCCATGCGCAGCCCCACCAGCAACCGCGCCACCGTCTGCCGCGCGTGCATCCGCGCCACCACTTCCTGCCCCAGATAACACCCCTTGTTGGGGTCCACCGCCCGCGCATACCACGGGCCGGTTTCCATCGGCAACGTCGTCTCCAGAATATCCACCCCCAACACCGGACACCCCGCCTCGATCCGCGCGGTATTCAGCGCCGCCCAGCCTATCGGCCGCACCAACGGAAAATTATGCGGCGGCGGTCCCGGCAACCGCGTGAAATACTCCCACACCTCCACCAGCGCCGTCTGCGGCACGATCAACTCATACCCCGGACTACCCGTAAAATCATGCCGATACACTGTAAACGTCGTCGCCCCCAGCGTGCCCGTCGTATGGCAATATTCCGCACTCAGCGTCGCCACCGCCACCGCCGCATGCGCTTGCAGCAGCGCCCCCGCCTCCGGCCCCAGCAACAGCAACCGCCCATACGTATCCGACACATCCGCAATATGCACATCTTCCGCGAAGTGCCGTTTTTCCAATTCCACCAGCAAATTGGCAATCAACCGCCGGTCCACATCCAACAGCAAATTATCCGCATGTTCCAGCGCCACAAAGTCCAGCGCCACCCGCCCCTGCAACGTCAGCATATAGCCATACGTCCCTGTGCCGGGCGTCAGATTCTTTAATTGCTGCGTCACCAGATTATTCAGAAAACTGCGCCGATCCTTGCCCCCGATACACACCAGCCCCCGCTGCGGCAGGTCCATCAGCGCCGCGCTGCGCCGAATCGCCGCATACTCCAATTCCAGCGCCCCATACGTATCCACCAGCCGCGTCAAAGCCCCATACGGCAGAAACAGCGCCTCGGCCTGTTCGTGCCAACGTTCCAACGGATTATGCGCCATAGCAAACCTTTCCGGTCATTACCACACCGGCTGATTATAGGCCCCCATCAGCTTCGCACCCGACTAATCGGACACAGCACCTGCGCCGTCCGCGCCGGGAGATACAGCTGCACACTCTGATTGCGGAAATACATCGGCACTGCCTGCACGGGATAACGCATATTCACCGCCACGCGGTTATGCCCGCTGAATGCCGCGTCATCACTATTCAAAATCACCTGATAATCTTCCGCATCCGGCACCGGGATCCGCAAATCACGATAACTCTCCGTGGGATGCAGATTCACCACAAACACCAGCGGCCCGCGCCGATAAATCAGTTGCTTGGTATCCTCGTGACACGCCAATTGTTCAATGAACGGATCACTCAGCAGGCCATACTTGCTATCCAGCATCTGCAGCGCCTGATCAAACGCCTGCAACCCCTGATACCTGAGCAGCTTGTTATCCGCCAGACTCCACTGCCGCCGCGCATAATGAAAACTCCACTGGTTGCCCTCGCGCGGGAAATCAATCCACTCGGGATGCCCGAACTCGTTGCCCATGAAGTTCAAATACCCCTCGCCGCCCAGGCTGAACGTCAGCAGCCGGATCAGTTTGTGCAGCGCCACGCCCCGCGCCACTTTCAGACTCGGATTAAAAATATCCATCGCCGTATACATGTCCTGATCCATCAGCCAGAACGCCAGCGTCTTATCGCCCACCAGCGCCTGATCGTGGCTCTCCGCATACGCAATATGCTTCTCATGCGCCCGGCGGTTCAGCAGCGTGTGATAAATATCGCTCAGTTGCCAATTTTCGTCCGGCACTTCCTTCACCAGCTTGATCCAGTAATCCGGGATCCCCATCGCCAGCCGGTAATCAAACCCCAGCCCGCCCTCCGCCACCGGCCGGCCCAGCCCCGGCAGGCCCGAAACATCCTCGGCAATCGTGATGCAGTCCGGCCGCACACAGTGCGCCACTTCATTGGCCAGCATCAGATACGTCACCGCGTCCCAATCCACATTCGGCCCAAAATACTCCGCATACGTGGTGTATTTTTTGCCCAGCCCGTGATCCAAATACAACATGCTGGTCACGCCGTCAAAGCGGAACCCGTCGAAGTGATACTCCTCCAGCCAGTACCGCACATTGCTCAGCAGGAACCGCTGCACCTCGAATTTGCGGTAATCAAAACACAGCGAATCCCACGCCACATGCTGCCCGCGCGGCCCGCCGTGGAAATATTGGAAATCAGTCCCATCAAACCGGTTCAGCCCTTCCATGAAGTTCTTCACGCTGTGGCTGTGGATGATATCCATGATGACCCGGATGCCCAGCCCATGGGCCGCGTCAATCAGCGCCTTGAGTTCCTCCGGCGTGCCAAAGCGGCTGGACACCGCATAAAAATTACTCACGTGATAGCCGAACGACCCATAGTACGGATGCTCCATCACCGCCATCAACTGCACCGCGTTATACCCCAGGGACGCAATCCGCGGCAGCGTGTTCGCTGTAAACTCCGCAAAGCTGTGCACCCGCCCTTCCTCGCCCGCCATGCCCACATGGGCCTCATACACCCGCAGCGCGGTCTTCAACTTCGGGATGCGGTTCTGCCATTGATACGCCGGCGGGGCCCAGTATTGCCCGACAAACAGCGGGGAATTCGGCTCCTGCACCACCCGGCGGATATACGCCGGCAGCCGGTCCAGTTCGCCCAATTCGCTTTTCACATGCACCTTGATTTTGCTGCCATGCACCAGCCGCTGGCCCCACAGCGCATCGGGCAGAAACACACTCCACACCCCGAACTCATCGCGCGTCAGCGCACAGGCCCGGCGGTTCCACTCATTGAAATCCCCCACCAGCCACAGCCCCTGCGCCCCGGGCGCCCATTCGCGATACCACACCCCATCCTGCCCATCCAGCGTCCCGCGCGTGAAGCCAAAATATTCATGCCCCTGACTGATCAGCCCCAACAAACCGCCCCGCTTGTCAATTTCGCCGCGCACGGCCTGATAGTGCTGGAACCGCTGCACCAATTCCTGCCGATACGGCTCCAGCCAGGGGTCTTGCTGGATCAATCCGGTTCCATCGGTGGGCACATTTTTTCGGCGCAAGGGGACATCCTTCGTTACGGACGCAAAGGTGATGTGGTCGCCACCCGCATCGGTACCTGCACCGCCACGGACGCGGAGGCCTTACGGCCCCAGAACCACTTGAATGTAAGCCATATTAACACACCCAGCACAATCACCAGCAAGATTACCAGGATCGGCAACAAAATTGCCAGCAGACTCATGATCGTTGCGAACACATCCTCAATGACACTCGCCACCGGCGCGCCCAGCCCAAACGTGGTCAGATTCACCACCGGCCGCACCGCCGCCTTCGCGGTATGCACCCCACCCGCCATCACCAACCCACCCACCACCGGCAACCACGTCGGCACATACGACAGCGATCCCGCCGACGCCGAAAACATCAGCGCCCCCACCGTGGGCCGCACAAAGGTCTGGATCACATCATTCACATGGTCCGCGCCGGGAATCTTGTCCACGACAATTTCCACAATCAGCAGAATGCCCACCGTGATGAGCACCGGCCAACTGCCGATCACATCATAGCCCGGCGCCAACGTAATGGTCCCGGTCCGGTGCATAATGCCCATGGTCAACAGCGGAATATACGCATTCAAACCCGCCGCCGAAGCCAACCCAAAACCACTCAGGATTTCCAACATAAACACATCTCCTAAGCAACCGCTCTGGCCACCTTTCCGGCCACCTGCGATTATATCCGCCGAACCAGCCCCGACCGACACACATCAGGCAAAATTGGTTCCGCTGTCTAATACGCGACGGATAGACAGCAAAACCCCAAAACCGCCCTTTTCAAGCCCCTGCACCACGTTTATATTCGCAATAACGAGATTGTCACGGCCAACCGGCGCCCACATTCCCCCCGTCTTTAATGTCGGTATCCCCGACATTTCGTGGAGTGCGGTAATGCCGGTACCCCGGCTTTACCGCTTTATCAGTCATCGGCTCACACTCCCACCCTCACACCACCCGACCCC
>JBIJDM010000149.1:0-7247 GCA_044344145.1 Phycisphaerae bacterium | reverse complement strand
CGGGCTGAACCCAGCGTTTGCCCGCACCGGGCAGGAGACAGAACCAGCGCAGGTCCGCAAGCGTGCGCACATCCGCCCCCAGACTGTGGGCGAGGTCCTGGCCGCGCTGCAGCCGGGCCTTGATCATGGCGGCGCGTTCGAAGTTGAGGGCTTGGGCGGCCTGGGTCATGAGGACGTGCTGCTGCTGACGCCACTGGTCGCGGGCGGTGCCCGGATCGGCCACGAAAGTGGCCGCGCTGCGTACAAGGTTTTGGTATTCGGGCAGGGCCTGCGAGCCATCGCAGGGGGCGAAGCATTTCTTCATTTCTTTGTAGGCGCAGGGCTTGCCTTGAGGGGCTTGCCGCAGGATTTCGTCATAACGGCAGAGGTCGAAGACATCCTGCAGGGATTCCAGACCACGCTGGGCGGCGGCCCGGCTGACGAAGGGGCCGCAATGCAGGCCGGTATGCTGAGGTTGATTGGTCAGGGTGAGGATGGGGTGCGAGAGAGATTCATCCCAGCGCAGCCACCACGGACGCGACCAGCGAACCTGCTCGAGGTAGGTTTGTGGATAGAGCGGACGCACGCATTGCCAGTAGTACCAATCGCTCAGAAGCGGACTGTCCACACGCCGCCAGCGGACGGCGGCGCAGAACTGGCGGTAGGGAATGCGTTTGTGTTTTTGGTCGGTGGGGATTTCCTGCAGGCGATGACGCAGGGATGCCCGCATGTCACCGGCAGCAACCAGCAGGACGGGATGAGCCTCCGCATCGGTCAGCAGATAGATGCCCATGCGGCCGGGAACGGCCAGCAAATCATCACCAGCCCCGGTGGATGGGCTGGCGCTGGGGGTCAGGGGCAGGGAATCGGGGAGGAGGGCTGTTAACCACGCATCCATACCGCACCGCTTTACGCGTTTGGCCGGGCCGGGGCATTACACCGGCATGCCGGTGATTGTCGCCTCGAAGACCATCTTGCCATCGCAGAAGCCCTGACACTGGCCCACGCAGCGGCGCCGGGTGGCTTCCAGCAACTTGGACACCATGTAGAGCGAGTTGGGCGGCACCACCGCACCGCGGAAGATGATATCGTTGGCGCGGGCAAAGCCGATGAAACCGTTATCCGGGACTGCCAGCATGCTGCCGTAGGCACATAACTGGGCGGCACATTCCAGCATCATCACGCCGGGCATGAGCGGCCGGCCGGGAATGTGGCCACGGACCCAGAAATCGTCCTTGGTGATATGCTTCACGCCGACAATGGTAGTCGTGACCCGATCCACGTAAATGAGGTGCGAAAGCATCTCGAACTCGTAGCGCTGGGGCAGACACTTATACAACTCGTCGTGGTCAACCGCCACAGCATTGAGATCCAACTGGGCCAAATCAACAATCAGTGGTGGAGGCATAGCGAATCATCCTAAACATAGATTCAAGCGAGGCACGCAGGCAATCCAAGTTGGACACCCACTCAGGCCTCAGGTTGGTCGTCGGACCGGGCTTCGAGGACTTTTTCGCGAATGACCTGGGCGGCGGCCTTGATATCCTGCATAGCCTTGCGGACGCGAGTCCCGGCGGCTTTGTTGCCGGCGAAGGCCTTGATCACATCGGGTTCGATATCGGCCAGCAATTGCTTCAAATTCTGATATTCGTTCATGGCGTTAGCTCCTTTATAACAGGGAAAAGACAGCCGCAACATCAGCACGAGGGAAAAACCGTTGCGACATGCGATATCCTAGCGCATTCGGGGGGTACTTACAACCCCAAAGGGCAGCTTTTTGCGTTATAAACCCAGCCAACGGGCAGGCCATTGCCGGGGTAAGTCGGGGATAGCGATGGGCGCGGGTTGCCCCATGGCCCGTAAGAGTGCGGCGGCGGCGGTGTGGCCACTGCGGCAGGCCCCTTCCATCGTGGCGGGCCAGTGGGTTTGGGTGTAGTCGCCAGCGAGGACGAGATTTTCGATATCACCGTCAGTCGGGGTGGCTGAGGGACGCAGACGATCCACGCCGGGGAGCGGGCTGAAGGTGGCGCGTTTTTCGATCACTACCACGCCGCGCTCTAGTTGGGCCGAGCGCACGGCCGGTAGGGCCTGGGCGAGATGGGCGTGTATGCGGGCGATGGTCTCAGGTTTGCCGAGGGTATCCCAACCGCGGGCGGCGCTGGTCACGGTGTGGACCACGCAACCGGCGGCATCTTTGCGGAATACCCATTGGGCGGGACCATCGAGCAGGGCCAGCACGGGGGCATCGAGCACGGGCCGGTCGTACCAGAGGGTGGTGCCCATGATGGGAACACTTTCTAGTGCGGGCAGCCCGATCAGGCGCGTGTCGGTTTGACCGGCCAGCAGACGCGTGACGGCGTGATGGTTGGTGGCCAGAATGACGTAGCGGGGATACAGCACCGTGCCGGACTGGGTATGAATCTGCGTGATGCGCTGTTGGGCGATATGCACATGACTGACGCGGGTGTTGAGCCGCAGGTCAGACAGCGGGGCATGGGCATACAGGGCTTCGAGCGGAAGGTTGGGCACGCCGAGGATATATCCCTCGGCATGGGCCAGCATGGCATCCTGGAAAACCTGCAGGGCATATTTCGCGGAGACTTTGCGGACATCCTCATTGAGGGCGCCGATGAGTACGGGTTCGTAGAATTTGGTCACCAGACTGTCGGGCTGGCCGTGGGCCGTGAGCCAGGCGCCGAAGGTGAGTTCATCGAGGTGGGTGCGGCCGGCGTGGCCCAGGCGCAACATGGCCAGCATGGCGCGGGCGATGGCGATACGTTCGGGCCAGGTTAACAGGTCGAATTGAGCAAAGCCCTGGGCCAGATGCAATGGCGCGGGCAGGTCGGCTTCGCCGGTAAGGGTGAAGCGTTGGCCGGTGCGGTCCACGAATTGATAATTGCGATACCAGGTCACGGGGTCGGTGAGGTGCAAGCGTTCATAGACGCGGCGCAGATGCGTACAGCAGCCCAGGAGGACATGCTGGCAATTATCCAGCGTGGTGCCAGACTGCGAGTCCGGGAAAGAACTGGTGCGGCCCCCGAGGGCGGCGCGGGCTTCGAGCAGCGTTACGGGAACCCCGGCGGTCTCCAAGGCCAGCGCCGCAGCCAATCCGGCCAAGCCGCCGCCGATAATCACCACGGGGTGATGGGGCTGGGCGGGAGGTTGATGCGGGGTGGATTCCATGGGGGCCAAGTCCCTGCTTGAGACGTTAATCAGCGTGCCATTGCGTCATTTTGGTGGAGCGGTAAGCGATCCAGAGTTTTTGCAGCAGCGGGAGGCGTACGCGTTTCGTCAGCACGGCTGCGGGGTCGCGCCGGATGCGTTTCAAGACGCCGAAATAGATCATGGTCATGGCCAGCAGCGCGGGCCGGCAATCCGGGCTGACGCGGGCTTCCAGCCCTTCGGAGCGGCGGAAATAATCCATCGCCCGGTCCACCTGATAGTTGAGCAGGGAGCGCACATTCCAGGGCGCTGTCGTGGTGGCGAAGGCCTCGGGATGCACGGAATATTTTTCCAGTTCGTTCATGGGGATATAGATGCGACCGCGCTGGGCGTCCTCGCGCAGATCACGCAGAATATTGGTCAACTGAAAGGCGATGCCGCGGTCAATGGCCAATTGCAGGGTGGCCTCCCCACCGCTGAAGCCCCAGACATAGACACTGGCCAGGCCGGCGGTGCTGGCCACGCGATAACAGTAATGATGCACCTCTTTGAAGGTAGCGAACGGCTGGTAATCCAGGTCCTGAATCTGGCCGGCAATCATATCGGCGAAGATATGTTCGGGGATGCCGTATTCACGGACCGCAGAGGCAAAGGCGGGCCATACGGGATGATCGAGGCCGTGGGTCTGGCCGGTGTAGACTTGGGCGGTGGCGGCGCGCCAGGCGGAGAGTTCGGTGCGGCGCTGGGCGGGGGTGCGCTGGTCCACATCGTCGGCGATATCGTCCACCAGCCGCATCCAGGCATATACGGCGAACATGGCCTGACGTTTGGGGAGCGGCAGAAGTTTCAAGCCGTGGTAAAAGTTGCGGGCCGCCTGACGGGTCAGGTGCAGGCAGTAGGTGTGCGAGAGGGCCAGATCGGCGGCATGATTGGTCACGGGAACGGGCGCTGCGGGTGGTACGGTGGTGGCGGTCATGGGGTGGCACCTCGGGAGCCAAAACGGGCCGCAAAGGCGGCCGGGATGGCCAAGGTCATGAGTTTAAGTTTGTCCCAGCGGCGTAAATACGGGCGCTGCGTCAGGGTATCGTAGCCCTGACGTTCGATGGCCCGCAAGGTGGCCTTGCCCCCTGCGCTGAACAGGCCAATGTGATAGCGCACACGGGTATCCAGCATGGGCAGAAGGGCATCGCCCTGATGGAACAGGTCCCAGGTCCGCCGTACTTCCGATTGGATGGCGGCGATATAGCCGGGCGAGGATTCGCCGGAGGCAATCTGGGCTTCGGTAACCCCGTAGGTGGCCATAGTTTCGCGCGGGAGATAAATGCGTTGACGCTGGACGACATCGCGCCGGACATCCTGCCAGAAATTGGCCAGTTGCAGCGCCGTGCAGGTACAGTCGGAGAGGGCAAAGCGGGCGTCGTCGCGATAGCCGGTCATCATCAGGACCAGGCGGCCCACGGGATTGGCGCTGCGGCGGCAATAGTCCACGACCTGCGCGAAGGTATCGTAACGGGTGACGGTCTGATCCTGCTGGAAGGCGCTGATCAGATCGAGGAAGGGTTCGGGGGGCAGATTGTGCCGGGCGACGGTAGGCAGCAGGGCGCGGAATACCGCCGTATTGGCCCGGCCCCGGAAGAGGTCTTCGGTCTGGGCCTGAAAATGGGCCAGTAAATCGGTGGCCAAGGTCCGGTCGGGAACTTCATCGCCGAGGTCGTCGGCGGTGCGGCAAAAGGCGTAGATAGCGGCGAAGTCGGCGCGGAGATGCCGGGGGAGCAACCAGGAGACCACGGAGAAGTTCTCGTAGTGGTTGCGGGTCAGGTAGCGGACGTAGCGCAGCGCCTCGGCGTTATCTTCCATGGGCAAGAGCGCAGCACGGACGGTGGAAGGGACCGAAAACGGTCGCAAACGTTCCAATAGTTGGGTCGCAAGTAACGCCATCGCGTGGTATACATCCAAAACACCCGTGCGGCGGTCTGATCACCCGGTGTGATCGGCATACCGCCCGCGTTACGCTATTGTAACCGCGAACCGGGGGTTGCGCGGGATTCCCGGGGGCGCGGGTTACGGTTCGTTGGCCGGCCGGGTTTCGGGCCGTACCTGCTGATCCGCCGCATTCGCCAGCGAGTATTGGGTGGCCGGCTTCTGCAGGACAAAGGTCGCGTTGATGCTCTTGTCGCGGCACAGCGCGGAAAGCATTTCCACGACACGTTGATAATTGGCCCCGATAAATTCCTGCTTGGGGTTATAGTCCTCGGCCAGGGGGTCGGGGGTATAGGCCAGCGTGGCCAGTACCACCGGCAGCGAACGGCCACATTTGAGCTGTACGGCCTTTTCACCCGAGCGCCGGAAGTAGAGCGTTACCGTTTCATCCTTGGGTTCCATACCATCGCCCTGCGGGATCAGGATGGGCTTTTCGGCCACACTGACGGTAATCACATTATCCGCCGAAACATGCAACACCCCCAGCGGCAGATTGAATTGCCGACCCAGCAGCGCAATGCGCGGCAGGCCGTTGACGGTGGCATAAATAACCTGATCGCCATCGGCGATGACCCGGTCCATATAGAAACGTCCGGCCACACCGAAACTGCGCAGGGCCTGGGATTTAATCTGGACCATACCTTCGTAGGCGGCCAGACGGGCTTTGAGGTTTTGGCTATTAACGGCCTTCATCAGGGCCAGACTGGTACGGCTTTCGTCCCCCTTGCCGGCGGCGATGTTATGGGCGCAAATCGCCGCTAGATTCCGCACGGCATCAAGCTGGAAGGGGGACTGATTGTCCTGGGCAAATTCTTCGAGGACCACGAGCCCGTCGAGGTCCATCAGACCCGCCCCGGCGCGGGCGGCATAATAACGCACGCTGGCCTGGGGATGTACATAGTACGTGCGCAGTTCGGGGATGATGGTTCGTCCCATCATTTCCAAGGCCAGACTGAGATCTTTTTGCGGGGCATTGGGCTCCAGCAGCGCCTGCAACATTTCCTTGGATTTCTTTTCGCTGTAGCCGGGCACGTCGTTGGCCAGCGACAGATGCAGCACCGAGTCCATGAATTCGCCGGGGCGATCCGTGTATTCCCGCGGGATGCGGATCCCTACGATGGAATCGGTCTTGGACTCCGCCAATTGGGGGCGGGCAGGATAACGGGCATTGATGGCCCGCTGAATCAGGGCGGCGACACGATAAGACGGCGTATACAACAGCAATTGGGCGGGCATATCAATCTGGGTCACACCGCCGGAGAGAATCCGACCCGAGCGCACATTGCGCGGTTTTTTCTCGTTGTCACCTTCCAGATTAGGCACACAAAATACCGGCCCACGGCCACGAGAAATGGTGGCGGTGGTGGCATCGCCTTCCACCAGACCGACCTGTTTTAATTCCGCCGACCAAAGCAGGCCATCCACCAGCGAAGTCGTCTGGGTATTGGGCAAGGCGAGAATTTCCAGATCAAAGCGTGTGCCCTTGGGCGACATGGGAGGAATGAACCCCTGCACCGCGACAGCCGCGACACGGCCGGAAGCCAGAATGGTATCGGGATTGAACTGGGTGGTGCCCCGGATATGCGAGCCAGCGCCCATGCGATACAACTGGTCCGCCAGCATCACGCGGATGGGCGGGGGCATATCGCTGGAACCGGTGCCGGGGAGATCACCGACCATGCCGTAACCTTCCACGCGGATAGGGTCGGTCAGGTCCAGACGGGCAAATTCCATCACCGTGCCGGAGAGCGCCGGGTGCAGCGCCGGGCCTGCGGTGGCACGGACATCATTGGGATCAATGCCCGGCCCGCCCTGGCGCATATCCGGGTCGCAACTCATGAGTACCGCAAGCGTTAATAAGCCCACCGTCACACGGGGAATCCAGAATTTACAGGCCATACGTCGCCTCGCTTTCTGTCTTTAGTGGAGATTACTAGCCATTGGTAAACAGGGTATGTTGGCCGGGGTCCGGCTTTTGGTGATTTTGCATGACATCTTTGGCGTCTTCCACGAGTTCGTCGAGATCACGAAATTCCCGATAGACCGAGGCAAAACGCACGTAGGCAATCTGATCGGCCAGCCGGAGTTGGCGCATGACCTGCTCGCCGATAAAGACGGAGCGTACT
>JBIJDM010000297.1:0-2593 GCA_044344145.1 Phycisphaerae bacterium | reverse complement strand
ACCGGCAAACTGCGGCCATTGGCGGGGGGCTTGGCTTCGTGGCGCATGGTTTTGTATACCACGGCTATCACCAGAACTAGTGGGATGGCCAGCAGGTACCAGACGTCCGAGAGCCATGGCGCCACGGCATGGGCGGAATCAATAAAGGGGGTGTAATCGTTGGCGGCGGCGAGTAGGGGCATCATTGGGACCCCGCTTTCCCGTTGGGCTTGCCCAAGGCGCGACCCAGCAGGTCCGAAATCAGCAGCAGATTCAGCATACCCGCAATCCCGCAGTAGACCGTGCCCACATCCAGCAAACGCGGGGGGGCCAGCTTGGGGTCGGCATTAGCGGGAACTTTGGCCGCCGTGGCCTGATAGATCTGGTTGGTGGCCATGGCCGGCCAGCCGATGAGGTAGCTGGTATAGGCCCAGGGTTGCTGGTCGGGGGGGCTGATCACCCGGACCCCACCCAACCAAAGTCCGCTGGCAAACAGGAGATAAACCAAACCGCCCAGCAGCAGCGCCTTCCGCCATTGCCCGAGCATCGCATGGCCCACGCCGGGGATTAACCAGCCCAACCCTACCGCCACCCACGCCACGATCGGAGCCGGATCAGAATCCGGGCTGGTAACGGAAGTCGAAGGCTGGCTTGATGTCACCGGTAACCTCGTATAACAACACCCCCATACAACCCAACGGTCGGCTGGGCTGATCTATGGGATGCAAACTTTCCTGAACAGTAACCGAGACTACATTCTATTGTGAAAACGCGCAAAAAGCCAGCATTATTGGGGGTTATTTGTGAAATACGACCTGTTTATCTATAATAGAGCCAAATCAAGGCTACATGGGTCGGGCTTCCCGAAGGCAGCCCGACCTTGTTTTTGATAGGAGTTAGCATGTTCGACGTTTTGGGACAAGTAGGCGCCGGCGGCCTCGCCATGATGCAATTTTTGGCGGAAACCGCCCACGCGGTCGCCACTACGGCTCCGGCCGAAGGCTTTAAGGCGACCTGGGTATACGAGATTCTACTCGCCCCCAAGCCCGGTGCGATGATGACCGCCCACACCGTGCTGATTCTGGGTGCGGTGGTGGCGTTGGGCCTGTGGTTGGGCAGTATCAAGGTCGGCGGGATCAGCCTCGGGATCGGTGGGGTGCTCTTTTCCGGTCTGGCGCTGGCCCATTTCGGGTTCAATATTGATGATCATACGCTGGAATTCGTCCGTGAATTCGGCTTGATGTTATTCGTTTATACGATTGGTTTGCAGGTCGGGCCTGGTATTATTGCCTCGCTGCGCAAACACGGCTTGCCGCTGAATATTTTGGCGGCTACCACCGTCATGCTGGGTGTGGCCGTGACCCTGACGATTGTCTGCGTCAGCCGTTATCTGCCCAAAAGTGAGATTCCCCTGCCTGATTTTGTGGCTTCGATCGTCAACTGGAATGCCGCCAATCCCATCAAGGGCGAGCCCAAGTTGGTAGTCGGGGGCAATATTGATTACCCCGCCGCGGTGGGTCTGCTCTCGGGGGCGACGACCAATACCCCCAGCTTGAGTTCTGCCGGTTCGGCCATGAGCGACAAGATCGCCGTGGCCGTAGCCGCCACGCAGGCGGCCCCCGCGCCGGCCAGTGTGGTCAATAGTCCCGTCGCGGTTCCGGCCAGTGCGCCGGACCTGGCCGCGACGACCCAAACCGCAACCAGCCAGCCTGCGGTTGCCGCCGTTAAACCCATCGCCAAAGCAAGTGAAGTCAAAGCCACTCAGGGTGGCGCGTATGCTCTGGCCTATCCCTTCGGCATCTTGGGCATCATCCTGACGATGCTCATCATCCGCAAGTTCTTCAAGGTGGATATCCACAAGGAAAACGAAGCCGCACTGGCCGCCCACAAGGGTGCTCATGCCCTATTGGGTGTGAATGTGGAAGTCACCAATCCCAACCTTGAGGGGATGAAGATTGCCGCGGTGCCGATGTTGGATGAAAACGATGTGATCATCTCGCGCGTGCTGCATAATGGTCAGGCCCAGGTGGCCCAGCCGGATATGACCTTGCATGTGGGTGATGTGGTTCACCTCGTCGGCCCCAAGGCCGGTCTGGAACGCCTCAAGTTCACCATCGGCCGCGAATCCAAGACCGATGTCAAAGCCATCCCCGGCAACATCACCACCCGTCGGATCGTGGTCACCCACGCCGAAGTGTTTGGCAAGAGCATTGATGAGCTGGATCTGGTCGAGAAATATGGCGTGGTGATCACCCGCGTGGCCCGTGCGGACCAGGAAATCGCCGCCCAGCCGGACTGGGATTTCCAGTTTGGCGATACGGTGCTGGCCGTGGGTAATGTCGAAGCCATTGACCGTGTGGCGGCACTGCTGGGCAATTCGCCCAAGAAGCTGGAACACCCGCACATGATCCCGATCTTCATCGGTCTGGCGCTGGGCGTATTTATCGGCAGTTGCCCGATCCCGGTGGGTCTGTCGGCCCCCGTGAAGCTGGGTCTGGCCGGTGGCCCGCTGCTCATCGCGATTATCTTCGCCCGTATCGGTCAGGTCGGTCATTTGACCTGGTACATGTCGCGCAGTGCGAATCTATTGATGCGTGAGTTCGGCATCGTGCTG
>JBIJDM010000296.1:0-2611 GCA_044344145.1 Phycisphaerae bacterium | reverse complement strand
TTTTTAATGGCCAGCCTGCGGCGCTGGCGGTGAATTCACAGTTTCGCAGCGGGAATAAATACAGCCGGCTGGCGGTACTGTTTTCCGAGGGACTGGCCCGTAACTACAGCGCCACCGCCTCCACCAGCCTGCCCCGTCTGCCCGAGGGACTAACCCCCAAGGCCGCCATGACCGGCCCGAACACCATCTATGTGCTGGCCGAGGGCCGGTATGCACCGGTGCCGGCGACCCTCCCCGCCGAACCGATCACCAATAACCCTACCACCGCCACCACGGCCACCGCGTCCGCCCCGGCCACTTCCCAGCCCGGCACCGGCTGGTATCTGCTGAGTCTGCAAACCAACCGTTGGGAAATACTGGGGCAGGTAGCCAATGAAACCAGCGCGATCCCGCGCAACGCCGAGGCCACCATGGCCTGGCTGGGCGATCGGGTGCTGCTGGCGTGGACCGACCCCGGCAAGGCGATGCTGTTCCACTATGCCACCGCCGAAGCCGCACGCGGGTATCAGATCACTCTGAACACCTACACCGCCCAGATGCCCATCGCCCGGCTCCATGCCGTGGTGGCCGGGGCGCAGGTGCTGATTCTGTGGGCGCAGGCCAAAGCCGACAAATCGGAAGTGGAACTCTACGGGCTGGCTCTGGATAACAAAGGCGTCATCACCCGCACATTGCCGGCACTGGGTCTGGGCAAGGAATCAAAAAATATCAACCCGGCCACACAGGTGGCGGTAGCGCCGCTGGGTAATCTGCTGGCTGCAGTGTACAGCGACGAAAAAGGCCAACTCTACACCCGGCAATTCGACCCCAATAATCAGCCCATCGGCGAGGCTAAGCCGGTGACTACCAACACGAATAATAACGCACTGGAAAGCACCCCCTCCATCGTGGCCATGATTCTGCCCCTGATTCTGCTGACCATCGCCTTTGGACTGAGCCGGCAACGGGCCACCGAAGTGGTCATTCCCAGCGGCGCCCAGATCGCCGCTGCGGGCCGTCGGGCCTTGGCGGCCGCCATTGATATCGGCTTACCGTTTATTCTGGTGATTTCAGTCTATGGCCTCTGGGAGCCCGAAGCATTGGCTGAGTTTTTGGCCAACTGGCGGGTCTCGTGGTACCGGCCTGATGTGTTTGTCAGTTATCTCCCGCTAACCGGATTTGTTATCGTCTATTTCATCCACTGCGTGCTGGGCGAAGCCATCAACGGCGGTTCGCTGGGCAAGCGTCTGCTGGGGCTGCGGGTGACCAATTTAACAGGCCAGCGGGCCACGCTGGTACAAATCCTGATTCGCAACGTGTTGAAAATCTATGAAGTCGCCACACTCGTGCTGATCATCTATCCTCTATTCAACGAACATCGTTATCGCATTGGTGATCTGCTGGCCGGGACGGTGGTGCTGGAGCCGATTCCCCCCGCTCCGACGGAACGTCGCGATGATGATATGTAACCGCGCCCCCAGGCGCACGCAAGAAGGATGACGCATGAATTTAATGTCGGGTGGCATACCGCTGGGTCGTTGGTTTCGCATCAATGTGTTGCTCCATTGGACGTTTGTTATTTATGCCATTATCTCGGCCAACAATTCCCAGAGCAATTTGCGGATTTGGGCCATTAGTACGGGTCTGCTGTTCGGGACCGTTCTCCTGCATGAATTCGGCCATTGCTTTGCCTGCCGGGCGGTTAAAGGCGAGGCCGACCAAATTGTTTTATGGCCGTTGGGCGGTTTGGCCTTCTGTTCTGCGCCCCCCCGCCCCTGGCCCCAGATTATCACCACGGCAGGTGGCCCTTTGGTTAACGCGATTTTAGCTCCGGTATGCTGGGCATTACTTACGTATGCCCTCCCACCCTTGGTCGGAGTCATCAAACCCGAAGTGCTTATCTGGGCCGGGGTCGTGCTCGAATATGGTTTCCAAATCAATCTGATTCTGCTCGTATTCAATCTTATCCCCTGCTATCCCATGGACGGCGGTCGGCTGTTACAGGGCGTCCTGTGGCTGACCACCAACTACCGTCTGTCCCTGGAACTCACCGGCATTGTCGGTACGGTTATTGGGGCGGGTTTTGTGGCCTTGGGCATGGGTCTGACCAGCATCATGATTCCAGTTCTTGATTACCCGTTAGGAGCCAAGGGGCACATGAATTTCAGCCTTATCGCCATCGGCGTGCTGGGGGCAATGAATTCCTTCGCGATTTACCGCCAATCCCAGGAAATCAGCCGTTGGCGCAAAAATTAACATTGGCCCACGTGCCAAATCGGTTCACGGCTCCTAAACTGAGGGTATTTGAGCGACATTTCGGAGGCTATTGGAATGGGTAAATTCGTGCTGGCGTTGCTGGCCTGCGGGCTGGTGGGATTGGGTTTGGTGGCGTGTAAAAACGAAACCTCCCCCTCGGGCACCACAAAAGTGGCGCTGCTCATGCCGGGTTCTGCGCTGGACGGCGGATGGAATCAGGGGGCCAAAACGGCCTTGGATAAAGTCGCCAAGGAACTGGGCATCCAAGCCACCTACCTGGAAAAGGTCAACCGCGACAAAGCCGGCGATGAAATGCGCGATTTCTCGGCCCGGGGCTACAGCCTGATCATCGGCCATGGCTACGAATATGTCACCC
>JBIJDM010000100.1:0-9635 GCA_044344145.1 Phycisphaerae bacterium | reverse complement strand
TTATTACGATGGCTGGATGGCCTGGTTGCCCAAGTGGAATCTGTTCACCCAACCGTTGGCTTTTGCCCTCTTTACCGTGTGCATCTTCGCGGAATCCAACCGCACCCCGTTTGACCTGCCGGAATGCGAAACGGAACTGGTCGGCGGTTATCACACAGAATACTCCTCGATGAAATTCGCGCTGTTTTTCCTGGCTGAATATTGCTCGATGATTGTCGGCGCGGCCGTCGTCGTGACGCTCTTCCTGGGCGGTTGGCATCTGCCGTGGGCGGATCATCTGATCTACGGCGGTACCCAGCCGGTCAGCGGTGGGTGGGTGGATGCCTTCATCAAATTCGGCGTATTCTGGGGCAAGATTGTGGCCTTCCTGTTCCTGTACATGTGGGTGCGCTGGACGTTGCCGCGTTTCCGCTTTGACCAGTTGATGAACCTCGCCTGGCGCGGGCTGATCCCGCTGTCGGTGGGGACGTTCCTGATTCCCACCACGGTCATCATGCTGCAACGCGAGGGTATCATTACTGCGCCGGCGCTGTGGCTGTTCGTGGGTAATGTCGTGTTGTTGGTTGGTACGCTGGTGATTCTGGCCGTACTGCCCAAATCTAATCCCAATCCCCGCGCCAGCCTGGCGCGGAGCCGTTACAACCCCCAATTAGTCCGCCCCGTGACAGAATAAGAAGCTCCCTGTGAACGCGCCGCGCCGCAAACCGTTATTGGAAAATACTCCCCTACCGCCTGCGCCGCGCCCGGCCAAGCCCAAACCCCAGTCGGCCTCCACCGATTGGAACCATGTGGCCGCGTGGTACGACCAACTGGTCGGCACCAGCGGAAATGATTATCACCAACAGGTGATCGCCCCCGCGCTGAAACGCCTGCTGGAAATTGTGCCCAGTGGCAAGGTGCTGGATGTTTGTTGCGGGCAGGGCGTCATGAGCCGCTATTTGCGGGCACTGGCGTATGATGTCACCGGTATGGACGCCGCGCCGGATCTGATCTCCGCCGCCCGGCAACGGGAAACCGAGTTGGAAAAGGGGCAGAAAAAAATCACCTACCTGCTGGGCGATGCCCGCGAACTGCGGCATAATCCGCAACTGCCTGCCGCCGGCTTTGACGCCGCGATTTGCGTGCTGGCGATTCAGAATCTGACGCCGTTGTCCCCACTGTGGGAAGGCTTGGCCCATGTGCTCAAGCCCCGCGCTTGCGCGGTCATCGTGCTGATGCACCCGTGCTTCCGCATTCCCCGCCGCACCGGCTGGGGCTGGGACGAGAAAACCAACAGTCAGTATCGCCGCGTGGACACCTACATGACCAGCGAGAAGACCGGCATCGTCATGCACCCCGGCAGCGATCCCACCCAAACCACGACCACCACGTATCACCGGCCCCTGCAGGCGTATATCAATACCATGGCGGAACATGGTTTGTTCACCGACCGCATGGAAGAATTAGTCAGCCACCGCCAGCCCCCGCGCGGCAAGCGTTTCGACGCGCTGGATCAGAGCCGGCGCGAGATTCCGCTGTTTGTGGCCCTGCGCGTGCGGAAAATCGCCATCTAAGTGGAAAAATATTTTTCCCACCCACAATTAGATGGAATCTCGGTCCAAATCCGATACTATTGATATTGACCTCTGCGGAGTGCGTGTACGAGGCCCATATTGGTTCGGGCCGATGTATATTGCATAGGGACCGCAAGACCCGGCCTGACGAACAAGCCTCCCCGTGCCTCGTTGTACGGTAGTGGAAGTTTCGAAACGGGTCTTCGCACTGGGTCCCCCCTGTTAAACAGGGCTCGACACCTTCTCGCCTGGTCACGGCTCAGGTGGAGGTCTTTTTTTCGCTCTTTCATGGGATCGTCCGGACGTACGGTGCGGTTCCCTTTTTTGTGTATGGGTTTAGGCACGAGGGTAGCGCATGTCCGCGATTTATGTTTGGGAAGATGCCCGGTTCGAACAGTTATATCCCCTGACCTATCTGCGTCCTGCATGTTTATTGCGGGCCGGCTTGGGAAACCTGCTGGAGCATATTCAACGGGCCTTGCCCACGGCGCCCGCGGGGGTGATGGTACGCTCGCTTTTGGCTCCCTTGGTGGCCATGGAAACTGATCTGCCGATCAATCCCAAAATTGACCGCGCTGCGGGCGTGCTGCTGATTAACGGTCGTTGGTTCGCCAATGGGCCGCTGACGATGCCCGAAGGGACCGCCGGCGTGGTGGGGGATGATTGGGTCTGGCTGCATCTGACCGCGGAACAGGCGAAACAAATTGACTGGACGGCGGCAGAGCATGTCGATTTCTGCACCCTGATCCGGGACAACCTCAAGCAGGTGCCGGTGACCGCAACGGTGCTGGCATTCCCCTGGCAATTGCTCGATGTGCAAGTCCCCGCGATTCAACAGGACTTCGCCCGGCTGGGACCGGCCGTGCCGGCGCCCGGGCCGTTCCATATTCTTAACCCCGCGCAGGTTCATGTCGCCGCCGATGTGCAAATCGCACCGGGGGTGGTATTGGATGCCACAGGCGGGCCGATTATTCTCGCTGCCGGCGCGCAGGTAAAAGCCAATGCCGTAATTACCGGCCCGGTGGCCATCGGGACCAACAGCATTGTGCGTACACTGGCCGACATTCGCGAAGGCACTGTACTCGGCCCCGAGTGCCGCGTGGGTGGCGAGGTCATTGGCAGCGTATTCCAGGCTTATGCCAATAAGCAGCATCACGGTTTTGTAGGCCAGACCTATGTCGGCGCCTGGGCCAATCTGGGCGCGGGCACCACCACGAGCAATCTGAAAAATACCTACGGCAATGTGCGTGTCCCCTTGGGCGGTGTGAATGTGGACACGGGCCGCACGTTTATGGGCAGTCTGATTGGTGAACATTCCAAGGTCGGCATCGGCACCTATCTGTCCACCGGCAGCGTGGTGGGGGTAGCGAGTCATCTGGCGCTTAGTAGGCCGGAAAAGTTCACCCCCAGCTTCGCCTTTACGACGGTGCGCGGGGTGAAACCTCTGGATATGCCCAAAGCGGTTGCTCTGACCCGTCTGGTCATGAGTCGCCGACATGTGGTGATGCCCGAAGCGATGGCAGATATTTTGACCTGGACCCAAATCATCGCTTTTACGCATGAACAAACCCATAAGGTGCATGCGGAAAAATAACCCAGCCGATTTCATTAGCTTACGCCCGAGTTGGGTGTCTAATCCAGTCTTGGGCCAATCTAACGAAGGAGCAGATCATGATGAAAACGACCATTCTGGGTGGACTGTTGTGTGCGGTCTTGGGCACGGTGGTGGGCTTGGAGGCGAAAGATATTGTGATCTCGGGACGCATTCCCGCCACGGCACCGGCCACGCAGCCCGCGACCATCGTGATTTCAGGCACGGCGGTGTTCCGCGAGAAAATCATGCTTCCGATGGACACGGTCATGGTGGTAACGGTCACCGAAGCCATCAAGTCCGATCCTCCCAAGCAACTGGTGACCAAAACCTTCCCCACGGGTGGGATCAACTCGGCGGCGTTTGCGGTTGAAGTCACCGCCTCCGATGTGGATCAGAACAAAAAGTATATTCTGTCGGTGGTTATGAAAGATGGCGAGAAGGTGGTATTTCGTAACGCCAACGAGATCCCGGTCCTGACCGGCTCGACCCAGAACGAGAAATTAAACATCGTGCTGGTGGCCGCGCACGAGTAGGGTACAATCCCCGCTATGGACGAGCGTTTGCATACCCGTCATCCCGAGTCGGAACTCATGGACTTGCCCCATGAGGTCGAAGCCTACGCGCAGGCGGACTTCGCGAGCGTGAATCAGGCGTTTGTGAACCGTTTGGTGGACGTGGTGCGAAAACCGGAAGCCCGGGTACTGGATTTGGGCACTGGTCCCGGCGATATCCCCTTGCTAATCAAGCAGTTAGCACCCAATTGGCAGATTACGGCCGTAGATGGCGCCCCGGCGATGCTGGATTTGGCCCGGCAGGCCCAAAAACGCCTGGGGCTGACCGGTATTGAGTGGTACTTGGCCGATGCCAAAGCCACCGGACTGCCCGGCGGGACCTTCGATGTGGTCTGTTCCAACAGCATTATCCATCACGTAGGTGACATTGGCGCCTTCTGGCGTGAAGTTCGCCGGTTAACCAAGCCGGGGGGATGGATATTTATGCGTGATTTATTCCGTCCCGCCATCCTGCAGGAAGCGCGGGAAATTACCCGTCGGCATGCCGGTAAAGAAAGCCCGATTTTGCAGCAGGAGTTTTTCCGTTCCCTGCTGGCCGCCTATACCCCCCAAGAAGTAGCAAAGCAGCTTCAGGACGCGGGATTAACCACATTGCAGGTATTGGCCGTAACCGATCGGCATATGGACATATGGGGGCGGTTGGGGGAATAAAGGCGAGTTTAGGCCGAAATTCTTTTCGGACACTTGACCAAACGGCTTTTGTGAGTCATATTTGGCGTCATACGAAGTCATGCGGGCGCTTGTATAACGCCGGTTTATTCGTACCGTTCAGCAAAATCGCGGTGGCTGTTGTTGCCGCGTAGAAACAGACAGAGGAAGTAACCAGCAGGAGGTTGCATATGGCCTTGGCCCGTCCGCAACGTAAGTCCCCCCCGTACGCCCTGATTGTCTTTGTATTCATGTGGTTGCTTTCGACCACGTTTGCTGTGCTGTTCTACATGAACAACGTAAGCACCAAGGTGCTGAAAGACAAAGCCGAGAAGGAAATTCGCACTTGGGTTTTGGAAGCGGAAAAGCCTTCCTATCAGGATGTGGTGGCACTGGTTAACGACGATGCCCAGCGGAATTCGTCCGTGGTCAGCAAGTTGGCGGAACAGATTCGCGCCCTGCAGGCCCGTATTGATTCCACCGCCGGCGGTGATTCCCTGATTCAGAGCACCAAGAGTCTGGTGGAAACCAATGGCCGCATTGATGTGGCCCTCAAGAATGTCGGCGAAGAAGCCACCCCGGCTTTGATTCAGGCGCTGACCAACATGCAGAACAAGGTGCGCACCGAATCCGCCCGGATTCGTACCTTGGAAGCCGAAAAGACCGGTCTGGTCTCCGAGATCGCCAAAGCCCGCACCGAATATCAGGCCCGCGACGAAGCGGCCCAGAAGTCCATCGCCGAAACCAAGCGGCTGCTCGATACCGTGCAGATCGAATTGACCTCCACCAAGGCGGAAGTGGAAAGCGTCCTGACCCGCACCAGCGGCGAAAAGGAAACGCTGGCCAAGAAGTTTGAAACCGACCTGCAGCAGCGCAATAACGCGTTGGAAAAAGTCAACGAAGGTTTGGATAAGTCCCGCGCCGAAGTGATGCGGCTGCGTGGCGAACTAGCCAAACTCAAGCCCCGTCTCGAACCCACCATGGCCACCTTGCCCGATGGCAAGATCATCCGCCTGACCAAGGGGACCAACATGGTCTTCCTGAATCTCGGCAAGAATGATCGTATCGTGCCCGGCATGACCTTCGGCGTCTATGACCCCGATGCCAAGATTGCCGACACCAAAGACAAGAAAGAACCCACCAAAGCCTCCATCGAAGTGGTGGAAGTATGGGATAACGAATCGTTGGCCCGGATTCAAACCGGTAACGTAATCGAAGGCGATGTGTTTGCCAGCCCGATCTATCACCGCGAAAACCCCCGCAAGTTCCACTTTGTGGTCTTTGGGGACTTTGATCTGGATGGCGATGGCGTCTACACCGCCGTGGAACGCGACCGTATGGTCCGGCTGGTTCAGTCGCATGGTGGGATTGTGGATGACGAGATTTCCACGCTGACCGATTTCCTGGTCTTGGGCGTGATGCCCTCCGCCAGCTCGCCGGCCTTCACCCCCAATTCGGATCAGGCCAAGGCTTTGGATGCCACCCGCAAGACCGAACAGAAGCAATTTGACACCTTGGTGACCAAGGCGAAGGAATTCGCCATCCCGGTGTTCAACGCCAACCGCTTCCTGGCGATGGTGGGTTATTACAACAATACCTACGTCCGTCGTTAAGCGACGGGGTAGCTAAGACCGCTCAACTCAAGCCCCGTCCGTAAGGATGGGGCTTTTTTATTTTTTGTGGGAACTTTTCGCCGACCCGGGCGTCTAAAGCGGTTAACTATTGGAGGTTCATCATGCGTCATTCAATCTGGTTGGTCGCGGTACTATTGCTGCTCTGTGCGGGCGGGGTCATGTTGGCGCAGGGCAAAGGGGGGATTCCCGAACAGCGTACCAAAGCCGGCAAGCTGATGAACGATGGTAATTACAAAGAAGCTTACGAGCTCTATCGTGGCCTGGCGCTGGACCCGGCAAATCAGACCGGTGTCGAACCTGCGCAGGACCTGAGCGGAGCGCTGCAGTGTCTGAATAATCTGGGCCGAACCCATGAAATTGACGCGCTGCGTGAAGAGGTTATCACCCTGTCTAAAGACAACTGGCAGGCACTGCGAACGATCGCGGGGAGTATGGATGATTATGGCAATTACGGCTACATGGTAGCCGGTAAGTTCGAGCGGGGCGGACATCGCGGCGGCGGCAAGTGGGCTAACTGTTATCAGCGCGACCGTGTACGCGGTTTACAACTTATGCAGCAGGCCATGGATTTGCTGGGTAAGGATGCCAAAGCCACCGGCGACGAGAAAGCGGATTTTTATCGCGCGTTTGCCAATCGGTTATTGAATGGTGCGGAAGGCAACGTCTCCTGGCGGCTCAACAGTCTGACCGATCTGACGACACTGCCGGATTATGATGAAGGGTACTATTACGGCGGCAGCAATCGCGGCGCGCCCGTGGATGCCGACGGCAAGCCGGTCTTCCATCAATTACCCAAATCCTGGCGCGAAGCCGCGACCGATGGCCAGCGTTGGCGCTGGCTGCAATTGCAGGCCGCCGAAGCCTCACCGCGCGTGGCCCGGACCATCCAACGCGAATTCGCCGACTTTCTCCGCCAGCAATTCGATGTGCAAACCATGGCCCAATACGGCCTCGGACGGGGACGGGGTGATGATGAGGATCGTGGTTTGACCACCGGCCCGTTTGCTGCGCGCACACTGGGCGAAGATGAAACCATTGCCCGGCTGACCAATGGCGTGCAACGGTTCAAATTGCCCGACGAATTCAATTTCATCCGGATCTATCGCACCTTGGCCAAGGACACCGACGACGAAGCCCGGCAGTCACTGGAATCTCTGGCAGGCATTTTTCAGGATCGGCAGCAATATCCCAAAGCCGCCGAATGTATCAAACTGCGGCTCGAGAAATTCGGTAAGGATGATAACTGGCAACGCCAGCATGACCAGATCGTCGGCAACTGGGGTACGATCGAACCCGCCCGGACATTGGCCGCCGGCCAACCGGCCGTGGTGAGTTTCCTCTACCGCAACGGCAAAAAGGTGCAATTTACCGCCTGGAAAATCAAGCACCGGGAATTGATCGAGGATGTGAAAGCCTACATCAAATCCAACCAACGCGAACCCGATGGCAACAAAATGTCCATTGATAACGTGGGTTATCGCATTGTCCAGCAGAACGAGGACAAGTACCGCGGCGAGCAGGTGGCCCAGTGGAATCTGGATTTGCAGCCCAAGCCCGAGCATTTCAGCCGGCGTCTGGATGTGACCACACCACTCAAGGATGGCGGGGGCTATCTGCTCGAAGCCAAAATGGACAACGGCAACACGACCCGGGTGGTCTTGTGGCTGGCCGACCTGGCCCTGCTGGAAAAGAAACTCGACGGCAAGGTGTTCTATTATGTGGGCGATGCCGTCTCCGGCGCACCGGTCGCCAAGACCAATGTCACCTTCTGGGGCTTTAACCGCCGCTGGGTGGAATTGGTGCGTAATGTCGGCCGCAATGTCACGGATATCAAGCAGGCTGCGGAAATGACCGATGCCGATGGTGGCATCCTGATGGCCGAAAAAGAACTCCCCAGCAACTATCAATGGTTGATTCAGGCCGATGCCCCCGATGGGCGCATGGCCTGGATTGGCTTTACCGGCATGTGGTTCAACCGCTGGTACGACGAATACGACCAGCAATACAACCAGCACAAAGGTTTCATCATCACCGACCGTCCGGTCTATCGGCCCGACCAGAAGGTGCAGATCAAAGCCTGGGCCGGGGTGACCAAATACGATCAGGACGGCCCCAGCGCGTATGCCGGGAAAGACCTGAAATTGGTGATCAATGATCCCAAGGGGCAGGAAATCCTGAAACGTACCATCAAGGCCGACAATTTCGGCGGGGTGAGTCTGGAACTGCCCCTCGCGGCCGATGCGACGTTGGGCGCATATAACGTGCAGGTGTGGCGGAGCAATAACGCATATCTCAGTGGTTTGAGCTTCCGCGTGGAAGAATACAAGAAACCGGAATTCGAAGTGTCCATTGATGCGCCCACCACGCCGGTAATGCTGGGTGAAAAAATCAGCGCTACCGTCAAGGCCAAATATTACTTTGGTTCGCCGGTCGCACAGGGCACGGTGAAATACAAGGTCACCCGCGATGCCCATGATGCCCGCTGGTACCCGCCCGCCTATTGGGATTGGTATTATGGCCCCGGCTATTGGTGGTGCTATTACGATTATTCCTGGTATCCCAACTGGAATCAGTGGGGCATGGCCCGGCCGCGTTGGAGCTGGTGGTGGCATGCCGGTGGTCCGCCGCCGGAAATTGTCGCCGAAGGCGAAGCCGCACTCGCCGAGGACGGCACCTACAAAATTGATATTGATACCAGTCTGGCCAAAGCCATTCATGGCGATCAGGATCATGCCTACAACGTAACGGTGGATGTGACGGATCAAAGCCGGCGCACCATCTCCGGCACCGGGCAGGTGCTGGTGGCCCGTACCCCCTTCAAGGTCTACACCTGGACCGACCGCGCCTATTACCGCACCGGCGACACCATCCAGGCGAGTTTCCGCAGCGCCACGCTGGATCAGCGTGCGGTGACCGGCAAGGGCGAAGTCAGTCTCTATCAGCTCAAGTATGACCCTCAGGGCAAGCCAATTGAGACCGCCGTGCGCACGTGGCCGCTGGATATGACCGACAGCGGTACCGCGGAACTGCCCATCAAGGGTGCGGTGGGGGGCCAGTATCGTCTGGCTTATAAACTCACCGACACCGCCGGGCATACTCAGGAAGGCGCTGTGGTGCTGACCGTTCGCGGCCAGGATGCCGACAGCAAAGATTTCCGCTTCAATGATCTGGAACTCCAAACCGACAAGAAGGAATATCGCCCCGGCGAGGGGATCGAACTGGCCATCAACACCAACCGTACCAACGGCACCGTGCTGCTGTTTGAACGCGCCAGCAATGGTGTGGGTCAGGCCCGGCCTAAGCTGGTCCGGCTCGCAGGCAAGACGGCAGTGGAGACGCTGGCCGTGACCAAACGCGACATGCCCAACTTCTTCATCGAGGCCGTTACCATCAGTGGCGGCAACGTCTATACCGAAGTGCGGCAAGTCGTCGTTCCCCCCGAACAACGGGTGCTGAACGTGCAGGTATTGCCCAATCAGACCGAATACCTCCCCGGCCAGGAAGCCAAGGTGACCGTCAAAGTGACCGATCCCACCGGCCAGCCGGTGGTCGGCCAGTGCGTGGTCAGTATGTATGACAAGGCCGTGGAATATATCAGCGGGGGCAGCAATATCCCCGCCATTCGCGATCACTT
>JBIJDM010000295.1:0-2620 GCA_044344145.1 Phycisphaerae bacterium | reverse complement strand
GTGGTCAGGATATCCTGCTTGGGCGGATAGAGCCCTGCGGCCCAGGCCTTAAATGCCTCCACCTCGCCGGGTTTGGCCAGGTCGCAGCGATTGGCGACCAGAATATCCGCTGCCTCGACCAGCCGTGAGTAGTAGGGGATATTATCCAACGCCCCTTTGGTAACCAAGGTGGGCGAGACCAAGCCGATAATCGGGCGCAACTCGATGTTATAGCTGCGTTTAAGGTCGAAAATCAGGTCAATAATCGCCCCCGGTTGGGCAATCCCGCTGGGTTCGACGATGATCCGGTCCACCACGGGAAAATCGAAAATCCGCTTGAAGGCGGTAATCATCCCCGGCAGCGCCGAGCAGCAGATGCACCCGCCGGGGACCATGACCACCTTGCCAAACCCTGTGGGCATGCCGGTCTGGCTTTCCACAATGGCGTCATCCAGTCCGACGGGGCCGAAATCGTTCACGAGGACCGCGGCAAACTCATAACCGGCGATACGTTTGAGATAATTAATGATGGCGGTGGTCTTGCCGATCCCCAACGGGCCGACAATCAAGTGCACTGGGATGGTCTTCTTCATGTCACTCCATAAATATGTTAAATAAATAACATATATTACTTACTGCGCTTACCAATTCCCTCAGCCAGCGCCATATACCGCATGGCCACCCGTTCATTGGCCTCATCCACCTGCCAAGCCGTCTCCAGGGCGACCATTTCTGCTTTGGGGACCATGGTCTTGGGCATGTGAATTTCCTGCCAGCGCAGAGTCAACTCTTCCCAGGCATGCAAAATGGCTTCGCGTGCCAGAACATGCATCGGGGTGCCGGGTTCCCACCAGCCGGCGCCGGGGAGGGTTTTCATTTCGGCTTTGGTTAAGCCCACGGCCGCCTGCGGCGCGGCGGGGCTGCACAGACGTACCCCCACTTCGCCGGCCACCAAGACCAAAACTTCCCACGGCATGGCTTTGGCCCGCGCGTTGAGACGTAACCGCTGGGCCTGATTGACGGCATGGGTACCCGCTAGAATGACCGTGGCGCCGTTGGGGGGCAGTTCGTTTAGCTTGGCCGGGGTGGGCGCAATGGCAATCACACCCGCCACGGCCTGCTGGCGAATTTGCCGGCGGGCTTCCAATAATGGCAGGCTGATCTGGGCAATTTCCAGCCACTGTTCCTGACGCCGGGCATTCGCCAGAGCCTCGGATAGAAACGTTGCGGCAGCGACATAGTGGCCCTCGGCCAGCAATTGCTGGCCGGTAGCCCATGCGCGATGCCGATCCGATAAAGGTTTGTTTGCCATAATTTCCTGATTGTCCCCGTAGGTTGGGCGGGATGCAAGCAGCCGACGGGGCTGTGACATGGTAATATTTGCCCCATGACACCAAGTCCGACACCCAAAATCACGCCCCCCAGTCTGCAAGCCCGCGGGCTGGCCATTGCCCACACCGCCGGGCGCGGGCTGGGGTTGCTGCGGACTTTTGCGGTTTTGTGGTTGCTGGGCAAGGCGGGCACGCTGGCCTTTGCCCAGTATCAAACGGCCTTGGAGTGGATCAATTGGCTCGTGCCCCTGGGGCTGTGGGGTGGCCAGCAATTGGCGGAGCGGTTCACCGCCCCGGCCCGGGCCGGGGGGTATGTCCAGAGCTTTTATCACTTCCTGTTGCGGCGTTTCACGCTGACGGCGGGGCTGGTGGCGGGGCTGACGCTGGTGAATTCGCCCTGGCTGGGGGCGCTGGTACTGGGGACGGCGCATCAGGACCTGACGGATCCGACACTGCTGTTTGTGCTCATCGGTCTGACGGTGGCGGTGCTGGGGCTGTATCACCTGCTGTGCGGAACGCTGCTGGGGTTGGGGCATACCCGCGCGGTGATGCTGGCGGAGTGGACGAGTAATGGGGCGTTTTTGTTGGGCAGTATCGTTGCGGCGCTCACCGGCCGGGCGGAGGCGCTGCTGCTGGCGTATCTGCTGGCCGCGGCGGCCGTGGCGGTGGGCTTGGCGCTGCATCTGGAAAAGATGCTGCCGAAAGATCAGGCGGCGCTGCCGGCGCGGGGGGAATTAAATGTCTTTGGTCATTGGCTCCTGGCGCGGGTGCTGGTACTGATGAGTATGGGGCCGCTCTTGCTGTGGGCGGGGGGACGGCTGGCCCATCAGGCGCAGGTGGACTATCTCGCCGCAGCCATCGCGGCGGCGTACCGCATGGCGCAGATACCCAGCTATGTGGCGATGGTGGTGCTGGCGGTGTTCTACGTGAATGCGGCGAACCTTGCCGGGCGCCAGCAGCGGAACCGGGCGCAGGTGACGTGGTTGTATATTGGTCGCTGGTTGGCGTGGATGTTGGCGCTGGTGGCGGTGACGGTGACGTGTGCCACGCCGCTGATTGCGCGGTGTGTGCCGTGGTATATCCGGCTGGACTTGGCGGCGCAGTTGCCCGCCGCGTGCGGGGCGATGGGGGGATGGTTAATTACCCTTTGGCTGGCGCAAGGGTTTGAGCTGCGCGGCCAGCCGCTGCGCGGGGTGGTGATATTGGCGATCGCGCCGCTGGGGTTGCTGGGGCTGATGCTGGGGTATACGCCCCGGTATGATCTTGAGGTGATGCAGGCCCTGTGGCTGACGCTGGGGGCGGGGGCGGCG
>JBIJDM010000006.1:0-31126 GCA_044344145.1 Phycisphaerae bacterium | reverse complement strand
ATACCCCGGAAATACCGAATGAACCATAAAAATCCCCGTCGCGGCCAGGCCGTGACGGGGATGGGGAATATCTTGCAGCGGTCATCCGTTAATACCGGATATCCTTCTGGATGGTGAACGAACTCACTGTGATATGATTCTTACCCGTGGGGTCTTTGGTCACATCGCCTTTGACATCCAGCGTCTGGCCGGCGCCTTCTTTGGCCAGTTGCAGACCCTTGGCATCCAGCTTCACCTGATAGGTGGTGGAATCGGGGGTGACAAAGACACAGCTCGTGATGGTGCCGTCTTTGTTCTTGTCCACGATAATCCCGCCGCCGAGGGTCATCACCGCGGCCAGCACCGGCATCGCCACCGCCAGAAGTGCGGTCACCAAAACCGTCCAGAACGTTCGTTGCATGGTCATCGTCTACTCCTTGTTTATGAACTTCCTATCCATTACCGACCGCGGGTAACACACCCCGATCGGACCAAACTCAAACCACCGGCTTGCCGCAGCCGGTACAGAACCGCGCCCCGGGCCGCAAACTCGCACCACACGTCACACAGAAATGGCCCGCGGACTTGACCGGCGCGGTCGGGGTGCTGGGCATGGTCGTGGGCCGGGGGGCGACAAAAGGTTTGGGTGGTTGTGGCCGTACCGCCACCGGCGCAGCCGGCTTCCCCCCCGTTTTCACCGCCGTGCGGGGCTTGGGAACTTTGACATCGGGACGCCGGGTGGGTTTGATCCGGTTGGGGTCCAGGGGCGCCCGGGGCGCACCGGCCTGTGTGATATTCCGCCGGGCCTGCGGCAGCACCGGCACCCGGGCCGGCATCAGCGCCTGGGCCACCAGTTCCACCACCTGATCGGGCAGCACAATGCCCATAATGGCCTGTTCGCCATTGAGCGCACACATGATCAAATGCGTGGCCCCGCGCACCAGCAACAGTTGCACACAGCCGGGCGTACCATCGGCATTCAGCGTGGTGACCCCCAGCGCGACTTTGCCCACCTGCTGGCGCAGACACTCGGCGATAAACCAGCCGTCTTCGGTCAGCTTGAAGGCCGACACATCATCCATATCCGGCAGCGGTTCGATCAGCCCCTTGGCCGTCAACACCGGCAGCGCCGCTTTCACATCGTCCAACGTCAGCTTCGTGGCCGTGGGCACCGGCATGACCTTGCTGAAGAACATCAGCGGCCAGCGGAAATCCTCCCGGTCGGCTTCCTGCAACCGGCCCAGAATATCAGCAGGGACAAATTGGTCCCACGGCTGGGTATGTTGCAGCACACTGCGCAAATGCGCCGCCTGATGCGCTTCGCACAGTGCCAAAAAGATCACCGCAGCCTGGGTGGGCAGCGTCAGGGTATATTCCCCTTTGGCCGACGCGGTCGGCACGACCAGACTGTTCAGTACAATGCGCTGCAGCACGCCCAGGGGCTGTAATTGGATGCGTTTATCGGTACTCAGGCCCATCATCACCGCAGCGTCTTCGCTGCGCCGGGTGGACAGCCCCAACACCGCACGGGCCACCAGTAAATCGGCGGACGTATAGTGCAGTTTGACCACTTTGGTGGGCACGGCCAGCATGCGGACCGCTTCTTCCAGCGCCGTGCGCCAGGGTGCGGCCAGCGCGGCCAACTGGGACCGCAACTCCGTGGGCGTCGTCGGCCCCACCGGACAGGGGAACAACGGGCTCAGGGGCGCCCGGGTCAGCCCCAACTGTCCCACCAGAGCCATCAGTTCCGTATCGTTCAGATGATAATCGCTGCCTTCAATACGCATAATTCATTACCTCGGTGCCAGAGAGACGGTATGCACACAATTTAGTTGCCTTTGATGTACTTGGTCGCAGCCGCATTGAACTGGGCCTCGGTCATCCCGTTGGCCTTGAGAATCTGGGACATACCCTGGGGGTTCTTGCCAATCTGCTGGGCAATACTGCTGATCCGCGGGTCCGGCGGGGTTACGCTGTTACCCAACCGCTGATTGGCCATTTCAAAGCGGTTGAGGGATTTGGCCGCCGACTTGGGATCATGGAAGCCCGATGACCCGGCCGCCTGTTTCTGCTGATCGAGCATATTTTGGAAATCATCCCTGGTCATGCTGGTGGGATTAGGGCCGGGGTCGGCGCCAAACTTGGTCTTGTTCAGTTGGGTCTGGTCCACCAGCGCATCGCCGGAGGTGGTGTGCTTGCTGCCGGTGTAACCGTCGTACACCGTGGTCTTACCCTGCACACTCTGGCGGGCACCGGTAAAGCCCGAGCCATAACTATCATCGGGAGGTTTAATGCCCAGCGCGCCTTCGGACGCCTGCGCCCCGGCATGTGCACCCGAGGCAGGTAAACCACTGCCCACATCGCCGGACAGCCCCGAGTAGCTCTGTGCGCCCACATCACCACTGGACAAACCGCGCGATTGCAGGGCGTGTTCCATATTCTGGTTATGCGCGGAGGTGTACACCTTATTGAGATGTTCGTGCGCCTGGGCGGGTGTCATATTATGCGACTTGGCATAATTATTGAGCGAGGCCTCGTCAAAATTGACCAGAATCGTGCGGTCCGCATCGGTCTTCACCGAACGCATCCCGGGACTGCGCCCCGCGCTGGAGCCGGAATCGCCGACCAACACTTCCTTCACCTTCACGCCATGATTATCCATTTGGCTTATGGTGCGTTGCGTGGCATCGTCCACGGAATCATTGACCGTGGCGGTAATCTGTTTGTTGAGTTGCGCGGCCTGCTGCGGGGTGATCGCTCCGCTGCGTTCCAGATCAGCCAGCTTCTTCATGCCGCCATCCCGATACAGACCGGCCACCTCGGCCGGATCGCCGGAACTCAGCGCCTTGGTCATGTTGGCATGCGCGGCCGCCTGATCTGGGGTCAGATCCGGAACGTGCGACTTGCCCGCACCGTGAGCCAGATCATCACCGACCCCGCCCACCCCGTGCCCGGCACCTCTGGCGATATCATCCCCGCGACCGCCTACCGCATGGCCGATCCCCTTGGCGGCATCGTCACCACTGCCGTGGAACATCTCGCCGATGCCCTTGCCAATATCATCCGACAAGCCGGGGGCGACTTTGTTCAGCGCCGCGCCGCCCACATGACCCACCACGGTAAAGGCTTCACCCATGGCGATGCGTTTGCCCATATTGGTGATACACTCGCCCGTGGACTTGCCCGCCATGATATCGTCGTGCAGGCCGATCATATTTTCCGCCGGGGTCATGGCAATTTCACTGGTGCCGCCCGTCACCACCCCCAGCAGCCCGCGGCCGACCATGCCCTTGATGGACATATTGCCGTCGGCATCGGTGCCGGTGATGAATTCACGCCCGGTGGCTTTGGCGGTGTCGCCGAGAATAGCAGAGGTGGATACTGCGTCGGCGGCCTGTTTGGCGCCTTCTTCTGCGCTCAAGGTACGCCCCGAAGCCCGGCCTTCCATAAAGGTCTGGATGGCTTTGACATGGTTCGGGTCTACTTCCTTACCCGCCAGAATGTCCTCCTGGGCCTTGTCAATCACTTCCATCGCATCAAAATTGCCGTTCTTGAATGCCACCTGATTCATCTTGGCCAGTTTATCCATCATGGCCGCTTCGGCTTTGTGCTGGGCAACCATCTTATCCAGGTCGGGGTCAGGCCCGATGGGATCGCGATCCGTGGGCGTGTAATCCACCGTGATACCCTTGGCTTCCAACTGCTGGCGGATTTCCTCCGCCCGGCGCGCTGCGTCTTCGGCGGCCTTCAGATTGGCCGACACATCCCGCCCGGCATTACCATATCCCTCGGCCACGGCCTTGCCGAACCCTTCGCTCTCCTTGAAACGCTTGTAATCTTCCATCAGGATACGGTTCTGTTCCGCTTCGTCGGCCAGTTTCTGGGCTGCAACCGCCGCGTTGTACTCGGCCAGCTTCTGCTGATAATCAGCCTCGGCCACAATATCATCGGCTTTGCCATTGACCGAGTTGATGTAGGTTTCGTACTCCTTCTGCTTGGCGTCATACGCCGGATCATTGGGGTCAATCGAGCCTTTAAGTTCATCCCATTCCTTCTGGGCCCGAGCGGCTTCTTTCCGCAGCGTCTCGGGATCATCCGTAGTACGGGGGTCTACCACCACCGGCTCCGGTTCTATGGGCTGGGGATTATCCTCGATGGGTTCATCGGGATTATCCTGATCGGGATTATCATCCAACGGCTCTTGGCCATCATCCTGGCCATCGTCTTGACCATCGTCCTGACCATCATCTTGGCCGTCATCCTGACCGTCATCTTGGCCATCGTCTTGACCATCGTCCTGACCATCATCTTGGCCGTCATCCTGACCATCATCTTGGCCGTCATCCTGACCGTCATCTTGGCCGTCGTCCTGACCATCATCTTGGCCATCATCTTGGCCGTCATCCTGACCGTCATCCTGGCCATCGTCCTGACCATCATCTTGACCATCATCTTGGCCATCATCTTGGCCATCATCTTGGCCGTCATCTTGACCATCGTCCTGACCGTCGTCCTGGCCATCATCCTGACCATCATCTTGGCCGTCATCCTGACCATCATCCTGACCATCGCCATCCTCACCATCAGCACCATCCGTATTCGTCGGTTCGGAATCGGGCACGTACGGATCAGATTTACCTTCCGGATTCATCCAAGGTGGATTGTTGGCATCGGGATAATCACGATACGGGTCGGTCGGAGTGCCTGTACCATACACCGTCACTGGCGGCAACCCCAACGGCGGACCAAAGAACCCGCCAATCCCCGCGCCCGTTCCAGTAAAGACCGTACGGATTACCATTTCCGCCCCACCCCCGGCAAGCAGCCAGCCGTCTGGTTGCAGAATTTTGCCAAACCCACCATATGATTCAAATTCATCCCCACCGCCATCATCAGCCAGCGCCCGGCGTACCAGCACAAAGCCCAGCAACGGCAGGCCAATCATCAGAAATTTCTGCACTGTCTGGGCCAGTGCCGGATTTTTGCCCGAGGCCAACATCCCCAATAACACCGCCAACAAAGCCACCGGGAACATCATACAAATTGTGGTGAACGGATAATAGGGATACGGCGCCATGACCAAAAACATGGTCATAAAGGAACCCAGCCCAAACCCCATCAGGAACAACGTCCAGAACTCCATATTGAACGGCTTGCGCTTGCTGGCATCTTTCTGCAGTGATTTTTGCAAATCATTCCACGAACATTTCGCCAACAAATACAGCAGACTGCTGCTGCGATCCACAATCACCAGTACCATAAACAAGGACAACAGAAACAGCGATAGGAACCGGGGCAACAGCGTGGTGCTGCTAATTAATAGCGGAACCAGCGCCGCCCCCGCCATGATGACCAGCGCCTTGCGTCCCCACATGGAAAAAGCGTGCCCCAAATGCGGCGGGGTGCTGGCTACCGCAAGCACCATGCGCTTCGGGGTAATTATCAAACGGAACAATAATCCGATGGTCAACATGGAACCCAAGGTCCATACCAGCCAACCATTAAACCCGCTGCCCCGCAGCGACAAAATCTGCGTCCAGATTGAAGCCCACACGCCAACGGGCTCATTAACCCCTTGATTGGGGAATAAGACCAGATAAAAATGGATAATCTGACTGATAATAAACGCCCCCACCATGAAGATCAGGCGCAGCGGCAGGCTCTTAAGAAACGATACCACCAGCATTTTGGCTAATTGCGCCAACGTCTCGGGCGACTTGGGCGCAGCCGCCACAGGGGCCGGGGTGGCAACAGGTTGAGCGCTGGTGGTCATAACTCCCGACTCCGAAATGGGACACATCCGGCCCCAGATGCACGATCTGACGAATAGGGCCCGGGAACAAAAGACGACTATTCACTCACTTTATCGTCTTTGGCCACTAATTCAAGACCCGTATCATTAATTTTCGTTAGTCCCCCCAAAGTTGCCACCCACAAACACCGCTCCTGCGGATCAGCCAGATACCACGTTACCTCGGTATTGGCCAGCCCATGCCGCGGCTCAAAATATTGCCACTTGCCCCCCTGCCAGCGTGCGGCCGTGTCATATTCATACCCCAGCCATAACGCACCATCCTGGTGCTGATAGATGCTCCGGACCTTGGCCCCCGGCATGCCCTGTGCTGTCCCAAGTACCCGCACCAGCCGTGGCCAATCATTGCGGCCATCGGGCCCGGGGGCATCCAAGGCGAATTCCACCAGCCCGCCGGCATCCATATAACCGCAGCCCACCCAGACATGCCGGTCGCGGGTTTGCAGCAGGGCATTGATACTGTCATGGGGCATACCATTTTTAATGCTGAACTGCACACTGTTGCCGCCCCGCCGGTAGGTCACCCCGCCATGATGCACCACCATCGCCCCCACCCATAGGCCGTCCAGATGGTCATTCATCAGCACCTGCGTCATGGGATTGGTCAGCCCCTCGGCCGTCCCCAACACCTGCTGCACACCATCATTCCATAACACCAACCCCTGCGCCGTCCCCACCCACCACGCCCCCGGCTGCTCGCGGCAGGGCGCCAGCGCTGTCACCAACCGCGACGGAAACCCCGCCTCAGTGGCCACCTGTCGCCAGGTGCCATCGGGCGCACAAATCCCCAGCCCCCCATCAAACGCCACCAGCGTGCCGCGCTGCGGATCGGCGGCGATGGCCCGGACAAATTCCATCCGTCCCCAGGGGGGCAAAATCTCCCCGAGCATCGCCCCATCACTCCGCCGCACCCGGAACAGGCCGCGTTTGGTACCGGCCCATATTTCTGTGTCACTCTTGGGATATAGCGTCAAAACCTCGCGCGGCTGCGGATACACCGTAAAGCCCGCCAATAATTGCGGCCGCTGTTGCCAGGCCAGCCGGAACTGCCACAACGTCAGCAGCATCAGCCCCACCAGCAGGACCACACCAGCCCAGAGAATGCCGCGAAAGGAAACCATCAAAGTGAACCAATCTGTAAGCCTGCGGAAAGGAACTCGGACGCGGATGCCACACGCACCAGCGCCCACCAATCTAACCGAGTTGGCGGGGTTTTACATCCGAAAAAAAAGCGGCGACTCGGGGAGTCGCCGCAGAATGGTTAGGTTGCTATGTAGCCCAACGGCTTAAACTTACCGCCGGCCCCGGATCATCTTGATGATCAGACCGATAAAGGCCACACCGATCAGCAGCGCCACCACCGCCGCCGCACCACCGACCCACACCCACCAGGGAATTTTGGCAAAGACACTCGACGTGGCCAACGGCGGATCCGCCGTCAAACCATTCGGGCCGACATTGCCCAGCTTGCCATCAATCTGGTTCACGGCTTGCAGCGAGGTTTCCAGCAATCCGGTCGCCTTGGCCCGGGTGACAGGGTCCACTTCTTCTTTCAGCAGGGCTTCCAGACGTTTATACGCCCCGGCCTGCAGGCTGCGGGCCCGGATCAGATTTTCGGTGCCCTCGGAACTGGTGTTGATCTTCCGCGTGGCGGGCTGGCCGTTGATTTCGATAACTTCCTGCTCCATCTTGGTGGCGCGGGTGAAAAATGCCTGGGCATCGTCAATATCTTTTTGAATCGCGGCCAGTTCGGGGGCGAAGATGGCCTGATAAATCTTGGCGATTTCCGAACTCAACAGCCCCGCGTCTTCTTTGCTCAAATCCTTCTGGAAATCCCGCAACATGGTCCGGGCCTGCGAAGGATCATTGGCCGCGATCTTGCGGATGGTGTCGAGTTTGAGCATGTAGCTGGCGCGGTCCAGCTTGTAGGTCAACTGGGTGGTTTCGGGATAATCGCTGTACATGGCCAGGAACTTGGCCAGTTCCGCTTTGGCCTTGGTCATATCCTGCGTGGCCAGTTGCATCATGAACATCACCTGGTCATCGGCTTTTTTCAGCGCCAATTCCAACTGCCCACGGGTGTAGGCCAATTCCCGGTTGATGACGATCAGTTGCACCGGATCGGTGACCTTGATCTTCAGCAGGCTGTCCACGCGGTCCAGTTCGGCTTTGGCCGTCCACAGGCGGTTGGCCTGCAGGGCGGCTTTCACCGGCCCCAGCGCGGTTTCCGCGATGACCATAGCATCGCCGGTCTTGCGTTGGCCGTCCTGCATGCTCTGGGCCAGCGTATTCAAGCCCGCATCGGCTCCGAAGGCGCTCTGATAGGCATTGATCAGGCCGATGGCGGCGCTGTAGTCGGCATAGGTTTCCAAATCTTTGACGCTGCCATACACGCGGTCACGCAGGCCGGTGCCTTCCGCACCGCGATACGTGGTGAGTTTGTTTTTGAGGGTATTGAGTTCGAACTGCAACCGCGCCCGCTGCGTGGCATCCACCGCCGTGGCGACTTCCGCTTCCAAGGTGGCCACCCGCCGGGCCAGATCATTGGCCGCATTGCTGACCGCATCGGCCCCGGCGCCCCGCGCCGAGGGGTCCAGCAGTTCAATCACCAGCGTGACATACGAACGCTGCACGGGTTCCAGAAAATCCCGGGTATCGCGCAGCGTCTTGGCCGTGGCCAGCGCGTGGGGCATATTGCTGTCCCCCAGCGCCCGGACCAGCGCGCCCCATTGCGTGCGCATACGATCCGGCACCACCTGTGCGGTCGGCGTTGGGGGGCGGAGCATATCTTCCAATGCGGTATTCTGGGCCGCGCCGATGGTGACGCCGGTAAAAATCACCGTGGCCGACAAGAGTGTACTCAGGTGCCCGAAACGTTTCATGGCGGAACTCCCTTACAAAACCGTAAAAACAGGGCCACCTGACGGCGGCCCGGATAACAAACTCAAAGTGTCCCTGCCGCCTTAGCGGGCCGGACGGATCGTCAGACCAAAGTCATTGCCCTGCGCGGTCATCGAGGTGAATTGAATCGCCTGATAGCCATGCGCTGGCAGCAGCAGATGGTGGTAACCGCTGGGCGCTTCGACTTCGATGCCATTGCTCATAAAGCGATAGCTGTAATCCAGCGGGATATCCGAGCCGGTCTTGTTGCGAATGGTGACATTCACCAGCAACTGACCCGCCCCCACGCGCGCGGCCTGCGGAATGGTGATGACCACATCCCGTTCCAGACCCCGATCGGTGAAGAAGACCTGCGGCGGAACGGCGACTTCATCCTGCCGCGCCGCCAGCGGATCCGTGCAACCGGCCAAAGCAAGCGCGACACAAGCGGTAAGACCAAACAAGGCTTTGCGAATCATGAAACGGCTCCCAATCAGGTTAAAAAAGTCTCAAAATACTGGCACGCAATTAAATCAGGGCTGCGGCGGGGGCGGCACTGTGCCCGACCCAGTCGGTACGGGCGTCACTGGCGTCACTGGGGCGACCGGAGCTGGCACCGGCACGGGCTTCAGATCCAGCGGTCCGCCGGTCATTTCCAGATTCAGGGTGTTGTTCTGCACATCCACGGCCTTGACGCCGGTGGAGCTATCCAACGCGGTCTTGATGATCATATACAGGTCTTCCGGCGCGCCGTCATACTGCACCGCCATGGTGGCATAGCCGGTGGTGCTGCTGGAAGTGGCGCCGCGGGTGACCACACTCTTGATGCCGGGGGTCTTGAGCAACCAGTTGCGGATCATCATGGTATGGTCGAGGTCGGCGGCTTTATAGATACGCAATTCGATGGGGTCCCACGCCCCGCCCTGACCGCTCCACACCAGCCCCAACTTCTCCATGGTCTTGTTGGCCATGAACTTGGTGAAGACATTGATGTTGGTCTTGGTCATCGGCAGCGGCATATCCACATACGTGCTGGCCAGAATCCGGCCATCCGTGGTGCCCATGGTCTTGCACAACAGCCGCACGGCATTGCCATACGTGCTGTGCTGGGTCGGCGTGGCTTTGATATTGACCACGATATCGGTCTGCAATTCCTTCTTCAGGATCGGCAGCACGCTGCGGTCGCCATTTTCCAACCGCAATACCGTTTCGCGGTCGAGTTTGCTGCGCAACATCTCGGAATCGCGGATATCAATCTGCCCGCCGGCGTTGAGATAATCAATCATGGAAATTTCCATGGCTTCGTAATCCGTGGCGGTGGCGCCCACGATATCCACCGAATTGGTATCGCTCTTGGCCATCTGGGCCAGCTTGTCGGCCGGCAGCGGATCGCCAGTCAGACTGCGATTCACAAACACCATAATCCGCGGACTGCGGCGGTTCTGATAACCCTTGACATAGGCTTCTTCTGCGGGCAGACCCACCCGGGTCGGCGCCACTACCGGCGGCTGCGGCTGCGGATACACCGGCTGCGGTTGGGGTTGGGGCTGGGGCTGAGGGTACACGGGTTGGGGTTGGGGATACGCAGGTTGAGGTTGCGGAGGATATTGCACCTGGGCATATTCATCACCCGGCAGTGGCTTATGCTGGGCCACTGGCATATACGAATTGGGATCATTGGCCGGCGGAGCCACCGTCCGATTGGCGGCTTTTTCACAGCCCGCCATCAGCACGCCGGTTACCAGCAGCGACGAAACACTTAAACACAACTTCGGGGTAATCATGACCAAACCTCCGTAAATATTGCGAAAATAATATACGTCTTCCTGATGAAAGACGAGTATAACGGCTAAACGTTAGTTTGGGATAGGAAAAGCGCGATTTTTATCGTTCTGACCAAGCCGGAAAGATAAGACCTTTTGGTCTTTTATGGCGGATACATGCAGGGGCAAATCTCCATGCACTGCAGCAAAGGTATCCGTGCCCACGTTTTGTGGACCACGGATGCCAACTTGCGGTTGGTACACGAGTTACAATCTTGTTGGACGGTGGTGTCCCACCCGCCCGTCACTTTTTCCAGGTCAACAATCCACCTGCGCGGGTTGCCGGTACCACCACGCCGTTAAGCATGAACTTGTCGGTTTGGGTCTTCACCCGCAGTTCCGTCAGGTCACCCCACGCCTCCACCTGGTCGGCATGGATGCGCACCCACGCGGAATTCAGCGCACCCAGCGTTTCCCCCTCGCCGGAGATGCTTTCCGCCTTGCCGACGGCATCGGCCAGCCGGATCAGCACACGGTCATTAATACCGCTGCCGGGTTGCCCTTGAATGGCCACCGCCACCACATCCAGACTTTGGCTCCAATTTTTCACACTGGTAATCCGCGCCCCGGCGGTACCACCCTTGAGCGGTTCGTGGATGGCCGTGAAACAGGTACTGGCGCCAGAACGCGTGGCCAATACCTTGGTCCCCAGGGCCGTTTGCTGCGGTACCGCTTTGCCCGTGGTATCCGGCGGCACCGGCGGGGCGCCCGTCACCAAATACGTTCCGTCCTGACCCAGCATATGAACTTTGACTCCGATGGTATCCGCCGTGGCGGGGTCTGCCCCAGCGGGTTGTAGCAAAATCGTCGCGGTCCAATCTGCCGCGCCCACATTCTGCGCCCGCACGTCGGTCAGAAAACGGGCCTGTGTTTCCAGCGTCCGCCCCGCGGCGGGTTTGGCCAACTCGGCCAGCGGCGTCCAGGCTTTCAGATCTCCCGACGGCAGGAAACCACTGGACTGAACATGCCAGTCATATACCCGTGGCTTGGGCGAATTGAGCCAGGTGGCGTCCACCAGATATTCCGGGCACAGCAGCACTGCGCGTTCCAAATCCACATCCGGGAAAACCCCCGCCGCCCGGCCAGCGGCAAACTTCGCCGGCCCGGCCAATGCTTGGCGGATACGCTGATTCTTGCAGCCTGCTTCGCCACTATCCACAGGCTTGGCCTGCAGATCATCCACCACCACCGCCGAAGCCTGGCCACGTCCATGATCGCGCCAGTCATCACCCCCGGCGTAATTGGTGCCGGTGCGGCCAATCTTGTCATACAGCAACCGGTTATGGGCCACAAAGTCCAACAGCGAATAACAGTCGTGGACATAATGCACATAATACATGCCGAATTGCAACGCCACGGCCGGTTTGGGCGAGGTCCAGTAACCCGGGCCTTCCTCCGCACGCAGCAGCGCATAACCGCGTTCAAAATTAACACTGGACTTGGCCGCCGGGGGCTTGATCTTGCCCGGGTCCATGGGGCGTTGCATGAAATACGGCGTGGGCAAATACGGGCCTGTACCGGGGTTGGGCATGTAGGTCAGGAAGTAGGCCAGATTGTCCTCGGAAAATTTCTGATTGCTGGCTTCCCACCACAGGGGCTGGCGCATCTTGGGGATGGCACCATTCATGCGCGCCGAATTCCAGTTCGGCATCTGGTCCCGGGCCACATATTCGCGACCCGCATCGCCCATCCAAATCACCGGAACATCAAACGCTCCGGGCACGCCAGGCCGGGCAATCTGCGGTAAAGCTGCATCAGGCAGGCAACTCAAAAAGCGGCGCATCGTCGCCCCGCCCTTGCCGGTATAACCCCAGCCCAACTCATTGAGCCCCAGCCGTTCCACCCCATTACACCACAGAATCATTCCGCCGATGTTGCTGTAATACTTGGCGTATTCCTCCATATACAGGTGGCCATCGGCGATGTAGTTATCCAGATACCACTGCCAGCCGCCTTTACATTGGGCGATGGCGTCAATCAACGGACGTTGCTTGGTGGCCACGGCCATGACATGGGCGCCAATCATCGTGGGCCACTGCATATTGGGCAACCAGCCGGTGCGGAAGTCTTTATCCCACGGGCCGGGGGTGGTAACACAGAAATCCACCAGCGTCTTGGCGGAATCCTCGATACCTTTGCGTTCTTCGGGCGTCAGTTCATCATACAAAATATCGTAACGCAACGCCGTCAGCGTGTGGTCTTCACGCCACCGGGCATTGCCGGTATTGGGATCACCGGCGGTATTCACCGGCATCTTGAAATTGATGAAACCCAACAGGGCCTTTTTTTCCGCCAGCCCGGCGGCTTTGTCTTCCAGCACAGCATATTTGAACAGGTTGAACATGCTGGCATTGCCGCCCTTTTTGGCCGTGGCATCCATTTCCTGGGTGCGGGCAATCTGCTTCTGCATGTCGGGATCACTCTTGGCCAGGCGGCGCAATTCCGTGATATCCGCCTTGGTCCACAGTAGAAACGGGTGCGCGGTATCCTTCATCTCCCCCGCCCGAGCGGATAGCCCCAGAAAGCATGCACCGATCACGACCAATAAACCAAAAATGCGTGTCAGCATGGCAATAACTCCTTAAGAACAGGCACTTGGCCTGTGATAACCGCACGTATGTATGGTAGATAGACGATTTGGAGTAAATATTATTGCATCAACCCGCACGCCGGACGCGACTTAATCGACCTGAAAGCTATCATCGGCATAAAGTTCGACAAAACCACATTTCGGACAACGAAAGGCCCCTATGGGGATCCGCCCGTTATTGGAATACGTGATACCAGGCAGAATCATACGTTTTTGTGGGATGCCTTTGTGCCAATAGCCCAAGTGCGTAAAGTTACCATGGGCTTGATCCGGCACAAACCCGCGCTCCATCTGCGTATTGCATTTGGGGCAGATGACTTTCTTGTCCAACATAATCAATCCTTGGTGTAAAAAACTAGTTCCTGATCAGAACATCTGACCATCCGCCCCTACGAGTGCGGTTTGGGTTGTGTAGCCGGTTGCGTGCCCGGCTGTGTGCTGGCCGCAAATGCAAAGGACTCAAATTCCCGCGTAAACTGGTCCCCACGCGCCGTGCACAGCCAGTAACCCTCGGCTTTGGTCTTGTCATGATTATCGCGCAGCCGCGAACAGCAGCGATTGGTCACTGCCTGCGTACCCATAAAATCGCACAGCGTATAGCCATGATAATGCCCGCCATAGATACCGCGCAGCATATGCTCCTTCAGCGGCGCCAGCAACTCCTCGGCGTTCACCAGTCGATACGTAACCTTCGGCCCCACCGGAAAATGCGTCAGCACTACCAGCGGTTTTTTCGGGTCCAGTTCTTGGGCCGCCGTGGCCACATACGCCACCGTCGCCGCGCTGGCGGAGACATTCTGATATGTGGTGCCTACACACGAGTCCAGCAATAAAAACTGCCATTCACCATAGCGCACAATATAGTTGTGCATGTTCGGCCACGCCTGGTCATACGCCATGCAATCCACGGGCCCGGCGTAATCATGATTCCCAGGGATCGCGTGGATGGGCACCTTGATCTGGTTAAGATGCCGCTGCAAACCCGCGAACTGCGCCGGCTTGGCCAAGTCCGTCAGATCCCCCAACAGAAACATCGCCGTCAGTCCCGGCGTGGCCGCCATTTGCCCGCATAACGCCGCAAAGAACCCGTCGCATAGCTGCGAATCGTAATGCAAATCATTGATCAGGATGAACTTCTGCCCCGCCGGCTGGCTCGTGGGCGCCGTGGCGGGCGCGGTCGCTTGGGCGCCCAGCTTGCCCAGCAGCGTACTGGCCGCCAGCGTGCCCAGACCCCATTGCAATACCTGCCGACGGCTCATATCCATGACGCGGCTCCTGCGACGTTACAATTCTTTGACCACCAGACTCGCCAAGCTGGAGCGTTCCGGCCGCGACAGCGTGACATGCCCGACAATATCAAAACTCTTCAGCTTTTCGATGCAGAAACTCAGCCCGTTGGAATTGGCATCCAGATAGGGATTATCAATCTGTTCGGCATCGCCGGTCAGGATGATCTTGGTGCCTTCGCCCACGCGCGAGATAATTGTCTTGATCTCATGGGGCGTCAGGTTCTGGGCTTCGTCCACGATCATAAACTGATGCGGAATCGAACGGCCGCGGATGTAGGTCAGCGCTTCGAGCACAATCTTGCCGCTCTCCATCATGCCTTTGAGCTTGGCTTCCAGATTGGAATTGTTGTTGCTGCTGTCGGCGGAATGCACCCGCCGATCGGTCAGCAGGAACTCCAGATTATCAAAAATCGGCTGCATCCACGCGGAGAGCTTTTCATCCTTGCTGCCGGGCAGATAGCCGATGTCTTTGCCCATGGGCATGATCGGCCGGGCCACCAGCAGGCGTTCATAGCGTTGTTCCTGGAAGCATTTCTGCATCCCCGCGGCCAGCGCCAGCAGCGTCTTGCCGGTACCTGCGGTACCCATCAGCGTGACCATCTGCACATCATCATCCAGCAGCAGGTCCATGGCCATAATCTGTTGCACATTGCGCGGCAGGATGCCGTGCACCGCCTTTTTGCTCCGGCTCAGGGGCAGCACCGCCTGCAGCGCCGGCACATACCGCGCCAGCCCCGTCTGGCTGGGGTCGGTATTGCTCTTGAACAGCACATATTCATTGGGCAGCAGCTTGGGCGTCAGCTCCGTCAGCAGCGGGTCGCCGATGGCGATGCGTTTTTCGTTGTACAGCCGGTCAATCACGCTGGAATCGACCGCGATTTCCCGATAGCCGGTATACAGCGTGTCGTAGTTGACCTTCTGATTCTCAAAATCCTCGGTCTGGATGCCCAGCGCGTCGGACTTGATGCGGGCGTTGATGTCTTTGGTGATAAAGACCGTGTGCAGGCCCTGGTTTTTCAGGTTCCAAGCCACGCCGATGATGCGGTTGTCCACGCTTTCGCCGCTCAGTCCGGGGACGCGGGCCTGCAGTTGCGGCATCACCACGCGCACGGTCCCGCCGTGGCCGTTCCAGCGAACGCCTTCGAACAGCTTGCCCTTTTCGCGCAGCGAATCCAGATGGCGGATGGCCATGCGCGCCGCCCGGCCCACATCGGTGGAGTCTTTCTTGAACTTGTCGAGTTCTTCGAGCACTTCGAAGGGTATCACCACGTGATTTTCTTCGAAGGCAAACAGGGAATTGGGGCTGTGCAAGAGGACGTTGGTATCCAGCACAAAATACTTCACATGGGCCGGGGTTTCGTTGTTAGGCATTGGGCGCCGCACTCCTTGCGGTTGTGATAGTCCCGGTAGCCCAGCCAGGATCCCAGCCAGAGCTACGGGCCGTATGTCATAAGCTTATTCACAACCAGCCCCGACAACAAGCGCAAAAACCCAGAATAATTTTTTCATCCCGAAATATCCGGGCCGGTACATTCCTTGCGCCAGCTTAACGCAGCGCCAATACCATATTGGGCACCAGAAATGCTAACAGCAACAGCGCCAGCACCGGGCGCAGCAGATTGACCGGTTTCAGATTGCCCCCGCGCAGGGCCGTATAGGCATGATTCCCCGCCGACAGCGTGAAAAACAGCAGCATCGCCATCACGATGGCCGCCTCCGCATGCCGGCCCCAGCCCAGCACATACACCAGCCCCGCCGTCAGCGCCAGTGCGGCATTGGCCAGCGCGGACTGGATTTGATACGCCCGGTTGGGCGCATACCCAATTTTCGCCGCCGCCACATCGCCCAGAAACAACCCCTCAAACGCCACCGTCCCGCACATCAACAGGACAATACTCGGCCCCAGATAATGAAACTGCGTCACGGCGTCCTGACCGTAATAGTATGCGCTGAAAATAACCACCCCAATGCCCGCAGGCCGGAGTATCTCCATGGCCACGGTAAGTGTCTGCTTGTTCATAATGCCTCGCGGTAGAGTTGACAGGATCGGCGTGCCCCGATGGTAACCGATCCCCGCCCCCCGTCAACTTTTGCTGGAATTGGCGGAGCTAAGGTTTGGCGCGCTATCACGATAAAATAATCCGGATTCCCCAAGCCTGATCTTGACTACTCCACGGCCCAACAGCATAGTAACACTCCGAATCATACGTTTTCATGTTGTATGGGAACCGTGGCAGGCTATTTTGGAGATCGGCTCATGCGGAATGTCTATTGGATGGCACTGGGTGGCTGCGCATTACTGGCGGGGCTGAGTCAAACGGTACCGGCATTAGAAACAGGTCCCGCAACCACTGCTGCGGCCACCCGGCCCGCGACCCAACCGGCCACCCAGCCTGCCCCCATACCTGTTTTTAAGGTCGGGGGCAAGGCCCTTGCCTTGCCCGCACCCACTCCGGATTTTGTCGAAATCGGTAACCAAGGACGCCCAAAGTTTGAATTTTTTGGTACCGCCGAAACACGGTTGATTGCGGGCTATGTTACCCCCGCCGATAAGGTGCAGATACTCAAGAGCGCCCCGGATTTTGAGATGTCCCAATACGCCATGATTCAGGTATTTCGTAAGTTGGAAGCCACCGACATCACCCCGGCGGATTATAAAGCGATTGTGGACGATATTTGTCGAGCTGCTACCGGCAAGGAATTGGAAGCTAACGTCAAGCTAGCACAGGAGGACATCCGTCGCCGACTTAAAGAAATCAATCTTGAGCCTGTGAATATCGGAAAGCCCGTAAGTTTGGGCACACTATTTTCTGGTTCTGATGCGATGTGTGTGGGGATTATATCGGTAGTAAAAACCCGCAAAGCCAACAAACAGGTTGCGGGCGCCTTTGGTGTGGTCCGGGTTAAAGAGCGTATATTGATGTTCCAGATATATAACGATTACAAAGACGCGACCAGTGTGCAATGGCTGACCGAAACCGGGCAACAATGGGTGGAAGCCATCCAAAAAGCCAATGCCCAGTAGGCGCTATCATCCAACGCACAGGCGCAAATAAGGCTGGCGTTTCCCGCCCTATCGGTTATAGTGTCCCCCGGAGGTATCCCATGACCCATGACCCCAAAACCCCGTCCGCTCCTGCGCCCACTCCGCCGGGTGAAATGGCGGTGTTTACCCGCAAGACCCTGATCGTGGTGGTGCTGGCCGCCACGGCGATTTTGCTGGGGCTGTTGGTCTGGTATGCCACCGATGTCGTGCTCCTGAGCTTCGCCAGCGTCCTCTTCGCCGTGGCCATCTCCACGCCCTCTCGCCTACTGAGTCATTACACCCGCATCCCCCATGGTTACGCGCTCCTGCTGGTATTGGGCGGCTTGCTGGTGCTCCTGCTGGCGCTGGGCTTGCTGGTGGGCAACAGTATCGCCCAGCAGGTCCAGCAGATGCGCGAACTGGTACCCCAGGCGTTCAGCAACCTGCTGGACAAACTGCAGCAAACCAAATGGGGACCTGATGTTCTGCTCCAAGTGCAACGCGTGCGTGACATGGTTGTGGTGGGGCCGGAAATTTTCACCCGGGCCGGCGGGGTAATCACAGGCACCTTCGGCTTTATCGGCAATGTCGTGCTGGTGGTAGGGATCGGAATTTTTCTCGCCGGCAACCCCCGGCTCTATGTCCAGGGCGTCCTCAGCCTGCTGCCCATCGGCTACCGCGCCCGCGGCCAGCATGTGCTGGAAGAGGCCGGCCTGCAATTACAATGGTGGTTTCTGGGCCAGATGGTGTCCATGATCTCCATCGCCCTGCTGACCTGGCTGGGCCTGGCCATCCTGGGCGTGCCCATGGCGCTCACGCTGGCGCTGCTGGCGGGACTGCTGAGTTTTATTCCCAACTTCGGCCCGATCATGGCGGCCATCCCCGCCATCCTGCTGGCAGTCGCCCCCCACGGCACCCAGTTGGACATCAATTTCTGGCCGGGGCTCTATGTGGCGATACTGTACATGTCGGTCCAGTTTGCCGAAGGCATGCTCATCACGCCCTTTGTGCAGGAACGCGCTGTGGCGCTGCCCCCGGCCCTGACCATGGTATTCCAGGTGCTGATGGGCATTCTCGTCGGCCCGCTCGGACTGGTTTTGGCCACGCCCATGCTCGCAGCCTTGCTGGTTTTGGGTAAGAAGGTATATATTGAGGACGTTTTGGGTGACCGCGCGGATGCGGCCACCAAGTAACCTTTCACGGAGGTTGACACCATGTCCAGTTTTTGCGCTCGTGCGGGTCTGTTCCTATTCTCTGCGCTGCTCGTGGGCTTGACCGCCTGCTCGCGCGAAACTCCCGCGCCCGCCCCGGCCACCCAGGCCGCCGCCCCCGCGCCAGGCAGTAACGGCAAAGTCGTGGTCTACGCCGCCGTGGATCAGATCATCGCCGAAAAAGTCCTCAAAACCTTCGCCGAAAAGACCGGCATCGAAGTCCTCCCCGTCTACGATGTCGAAGCCGCCAAGACCACCGGGCTGGTCTCCCGGCTGGTGGCGGAAAAAGACACCCCGCGCGCCGATGTATTCTGGAACGGCGAATGCGTCCAGACGCTGGAACTCAAAGCCCAGGGCGTGCTGGAACCCATTGACCTCGGCCGCGACGCACTGGCCATTGACCCGCGCTTCCGCGATGCCGACCAGACCTGGTATGGCTGCGGCGGGCGCATCCGCGTGCTGCTGGTCAATACCGACATGGTCAAAGAGGCCGACATGCCCAACGGGCTGATGGACCTGCTGACCACCTCGATTCCTAAAAATCGCATCGCCATCGCCAAGCCGCTCTTTGGCACCACCATGACCCACGCTTCGGCCCTGTATAACGTCATGGGCACCGAAAAAGCCACCGCCTTCTTCACCAAGCTCAAAAGTGACGGTGTGCAATTCGCCACCGGCAACGCCACCGTGCGCGATATGGTGGTGGATGGCCGCGCGTGGATCGGCCTGACCGATTCCGACGATGCCGCCGTAGCAATCAAGAAAAAAGCCCCCGTCAAAGTCATCTTCCCCGATCAGGACGGCATGGGCACCCTGATTGTCCCCATCACCGTGGCCCGCGTGAAAGGCGGCGCCAACGCCGCCAACGCCGCCAAGCTGATGAAGTTCCTGCTCGGTTCCACCACCGGCCAGATGCTGGAAACCTACGATTTCGCCCAAGTTGATCCCATCAGCCTGCAAACCTTCGGCGCGGTGCCCCATGTCAAACTCAAAGTCATGAACGTGGACCTGCCCGGCCTGCACCAGAGCCTGCCCACGGCCCGCGCAGTCTTGCAGCCACTGTTCCTGAAATAACCTTACCGCCTCACTGGTGAACCTATGGCGCACGCCCCCGCAGCTTTGGCCGGACGCACCCGCTGGGTCTGGCTGCTGCTGGCGGTGGCGGTGTTATGGCTTCCGCTGGTGGCCTTGCTCCCCGGCAGTCTGGGCGAATTAGGCTCCGTGCCCTGGTGGCCCGGGGCGCTGCGCTGGCAGTTACTTGCCCACACCCTGCTGTTCTCCACACTGGTGGCGCTGGTCACCGCGGCGGTGGGCTTATTGGGCGCCACCGGCCTGTGGTTACTCGGCGGCGCCCGCACCGGGCGCGCGGGCTGGTGGCTGCCGGGCCTGCTGGGTGTCCCTCCTTATTTTCACGGCTTGGTCTGGTATTGGCTCTGGACCGTATTCGCCGACGCGTGGCCCCCCGCCAATGTGGTGGTGCGCAGCGAACTGGGCCCGTGGCTGATTGCCGGCTGGATCATGGTCATGGCGTATCTGCCGCTCAGCACGGCCTTGTGCTGGCTGGGCTTGGGGCAGATCAGTCAGGAACAACTCGCCTCCGCGCGCGGGCTGGCGCCGCTGCCGGTGGTGTTGGTGCGCATCGTCTGGCCGCTGGCCGGGCCGGGCCTGCTGGCCAGCGCGGTGGCAGTGTGGTTGCTGAGTTTGATGGATTTTTCCATTCCCAGTCTGGTCAATATTCCCGTTCTGAGCACCGAAATTTTTGTCCAGGCCACCACCCTGCCCCCACCGTGGCAGATGCTGGTACCGCTCTGGCCGTTGCTGCTGCTGGTCGCGCTGGTGCTGCTGATCGCCGGGCGCACCGTCGGCCCGCTGGCCGTGGCGGATCATCAGGTCTGGACGCCCCATGCGTGGACGCGCCCGCGCGTGGGCGTGTGGCCCTATCTGGCGCTGCTGCCATTGGCGGTGCAGGTACTATTACCCCTCGTCATGATGGTGCGCGAAGTCTGGCCGGGCACCGGCATGGCCGATACGTGGCACTCCGCCACCGATAATCTGCGCAGCACCCTCTGGCTGACGCTGGGCGCCACCGGTCTGGCGCTACCGCTGGCCTGGCTGGTGGCGCGCCACTTCTGGCTGCATGCCGGCCGGTATAAACTCTGGCTGATTGTGCTGCTGGTGCCGTGGCTGGTGCCCGCGCCCCTGCTGGGACTGGGTTGGGTACGGCTCTTAAACCACTACGGTCTGGGCTGGTGGTATGACTCGCTGGGCTTGCCTGTGATAAGTATGGTCGGACGGATTCTGCCCGTGCAGATTCTTGTCCTGCTGGTCCTGCTCTGGCGGATGAATCCCACCCCGTGGGAAGCCGCGCGGCAACTGGCCGGGCCCTGGCGCGTCCTGTGGCGCATCGAACTCCCCTTGGTACTGCCGGCGCTCCTGCTGGCGGGGCTGCTGGGCATCGCCCTGTGCTTGTGTGAACTGGGTCTGGCGGTACTGCTGGCCCCGCCGGGCCATACGTTCCTGATGGTGCGCATCTACAACTATCTGCACTTCGGCCAAAGCAACAATGCCATGGGCCTGTGCCTGATGATCTGGCTGCTCATGGCCCTGCTGGTCGCGGGTATGATGCTACTGGCCCGCTGGTATCAGCACACCCGCGCAGCACTCACCACCCCCACCCCGCCGTCGGTATGATACCAACCCCGCAAAAACGCATCGGGCATGGTTCAACACCATGCCCAACGCTAACCCCATTTGGAATCCCGGCCGTGCCGGCTTATTTCACCAACACTTCTTCTTCCAGGACGGCCCGGAGTTTTTCCAGTGCCTTGTTCTGAATCTGGCGGACCCGTTCCTTGGTCACGCCGATGATCTTGCCCACTTCTTCCAGCGTAAGCGTCTGATCCTGCTGATACTGGGTCGTCCGCACGTTATTGAGATTGAAACGGGCTTGAATCACGGTTTTCTCCACTTCGCTAAGGTCGGCACGGTTCTCGGCCACAATGCGTTGTAATTCCTCGATGGCATCCTGTTCCACATCCGCGCGCTTGGTTTCCAGGAAGTCGCTCTTCTCCATCGTCGGGTCAAATTCCGTCGGGAACGACTGGCGATACCGGCTGGTCTTCACCGCGATGCGGCTGAAGGCCTTCAGAATCGCGCGGCAGGCGTAGGTGCTGAACTTAAACCCGCGGGCAATATCAAATTTTTCAATCGCCCGCAGCAGCGCCATGTTGCCTTCCGAGACCAGCTCGCCGAAATCCACTTCGGTCATCCGCGTGCGCTTGGCCATCGCCAGCACCAGCGCCAGATTCGCCTGAGCGAGAATCTCGCGGGTATCGCGGACCCGGTTGTACCAGGCCACGATCTCTTTGGCCGCGGTCTTGGTCGGCGATGCGCGGAACGACTTCACCGCTTCCTTGGCTTTCATGCGGGCAAAGTTATACCGCAGAAACACATGGCGTTCCTGCTCGGTGTTCAGCAGACTGTTGGTGGGCGCCCCGCCCGAACCATACAGCGAACGCGATTCGCCTTCCATCATCGGGTGATACCACGCCGTGGAGGCGGGCTTGATGTCCATTCCTTCGTCAAACAGTTCTTTCTGGGCCGTGGCTTTGCTGAACAACGGATTTTTGACCGGGTCCAGGTTGGCTTCCAGGGCTTCCTTGATCAGGCTGGCCTGCGTCAGGGTCAGGCTTTCCAGCAAGACCAGATGACGGGTGGACAAAACGGCGTTTTTACTGGCTTCGAGGGTTCCGACCGACATGTGAGTCTCCTTGCAAAGGTGTCTGAATCGCTTATGGCTTATACAGTATCAAAACGGTGCGGATTTGCAACTAAAATATTAAAATTATTTCTTGACTATGCATAAACACTTATACCACAACACGTTACGCCATAACTTTACAAGTTTGTCCTTTTTTTCACGAACCCATCGCTGCGGAGAAAACTTGCCTCCCCAGCGCCTGACTCGGTTTTTCTTAGGTAACCAAAACCCCTCACCCCAGTCCTTCCCACCCCCTGCGGGTTGCATCCCCGCCCCGGCTGGACTAACGTAGGCCCAGCGAAATCACGGTGTGTATCCGAGAAAATATTGTGCCCTACGTAAGCCAAGCGAGTCCACTCCATGCCTGTATTCAGCCTGTTAGCCCAACGCGAGCAATACCACCCCTGCAATGGCGATGATCTGCGGCATGATGAACCGCTGCGCACGTACTGGATTAACTTTTTTGCACATCACTTTGACTTCATCGTCGCGCTGGCTCAAACCCACTACGGCCCAACGCGACTTAACGACATCACATCCTGCCGTGCTGAATTCCTGCGTACCTTGGATGCGCTGCGTAAAGATCCGAACTGTTACGGCGAACTCAATCTTATCGTATTGGACCTGCTCCGCCAACAGAAATTGTTGCAGTTTCGTATTCCTGACCCCTTCCTGACCGTGAAACAGCGCGAAAACGCCGCCGCCCTGCAACGCTTGCCCGCCTTGCTGGCGGAACTCGACGGTCATCGCGACCTGTCCGAACTGTTCCTCCTGCTGATTGAAGGCGTCTTTGCCGGCAATATCTTCGATCTGGGCGCCCACGCCACCGCCGAAACCTACGCCCATACCACCCCCGATTTTCTCACCATCCGCACCGAGCAGGGCGGCCGCCGTCCCTGGTTGGTGGACCATTACGATGCCCTTGCCCAGCGCGTCACCGGGAACCACCCGCCGCGCAAGGTGGTCATGTTCCTCGACAATGCCGGCAGCGATGTGGTGCTAGGCATGATCCCATTGGCCCGGTTCTTTGCCCAACGCGGCGCGGAAGTCATCCTCACCGCCAACCGCCTGCCCGCGCTCAACGACATCACCCACCGCGAATTGCTCCCGCTGGTCCAGCAGGTCGGCCAGCTTGACCGCTTCTGGAATGACGCGCTCAAGCGCGGCCAGATCCGCATCATCGAGTCCGGCGGCGTGGCTCCGCTGATCGACCTCCGCCACGTCAGCCCCGTACTCAACACCGCCGTCAGCGGCGCGGATTTCCTCGTGCTGGAAGGCATGGGCCGATCACTGGAAAGCAATTTCAACGCCCGTTTCACCGTGGACAGCATGAAAATCTGCCTGATTAAAGACCAGATGGTCGCCCAGCGCATGGGCGGTAAAGTCTTCGATCAGGTGCTGCGTTACGACCCCGCCCTACTCCCCACCGCGCCCCAGGACGCTCCGGCTTGATGCCCCGCCACCAGCCCATCGCCGTCTTCGATTCCGGCCTCGGGGGCCTGACGGTGGTCCGTGCGCTGCGCGAACTATTACCCCATGAGTCCATCGTCTATCTCGGCGATACCGCCCGCGTCCCCTACGGCACTAAAAGCCCGCAAACCGTGCTCCGCTTTACCCGCGAATGCCTGCGCTTTCTGGGCACGCTGGACCCCAAACTCATGGTCGTAGCCTGCAATACCGCCTCCGCGCTGGCACTGCCCCACATGCAGGGCGAATGGCCCGTGCCCGTGGTGGGAGTGCTGGAACCCGGCGCCCGGGCCGCCGTCGCCGCCGCCCACACCCAAGGGGTGCGGCGGGTGGGCCTGATTGCCACCGAGGCTACCGTCAACAGTCTGGCTTATCCCCAAGCCATTGCCCGCCTCGACCCGCGGATTCAGGTCATCCAGCGCGCCTGTCCGCTGCTGGTGCCCATGATCGAAGAAGGCCGTCTGGATACCGACCCCATCGTGGGGCTGGTCCTGCGCGAATACCTGCAACCCTTCAGCGCGATGCATCTGGCGGCCATTATCCTCGGCTGCACCCATTACCCCATGTTGACCGCCGCACTGGGCCGGTTGCTGGGGCCGGAAGTTGCCCTGGTGGATTCCGCTCAGGAAACCGCCCGCCAAGTCGCCCGGGAACTGGCCGATTTGGGCCAACTGGCCCCCACGCATGATGACGATTCCGGCTCTCTGACCTGCTATGTCACCGATCAGGGCCAGCGTTTCGGCCTGCTGGCGACCCGGTTTTTGGGCCAGCCCGTCGGCCAGCCCGTCTGGGTGGCGCCGGAAACATTGGAACAAGCCGGGGTAAGTTGAGTGGGCAAACTGGCCCCGCCGGGGTAAGATGCAGCCAATCAAATGAAGGACGCGGTGATGAATACTGGCTGGAAATTGGCATTGACCCTTGGTTGCGTGTTGGGCGGCATGGTTTTGACCGGCTGCGAAAGCACGCCCGACACCATTGATCAGACCATTGCCAAACTGATTGACTCCAACCGCTCCCGTCCCCCCGAAGAGGTGGCCGCCAGCCTGTTCAATACCGAAAGCCCCGATGCCCGCCGTGCGGCCATCGCCAATCTCTGCTATCGCGAATGGGGCTTTGCCGAACCGTATATGAAGGCCTACAAGACCTTGGCCACCGACCCCGATCCGCTGGTCCGGGCTCAGGCCATGCGGGCCCTGGGCCGCTCGGGCAAGCAGGAAGCGACCGAAGCGCTGGTCACCGGCTTGAAAGATAAAAATGACTGGGTCCGGCGCGATGCCGCCGTTGCCCTGAATAAAGTCCCCGATCCCAAAGCCACCGAGCCCATGCTGGAACAACTGGCCTCCGAGCCTGACGACCTCACCCGCGCCGCCCTGGCGCTGGCGCTGCAGAACCATCGTGGCCCCAATGTGGTGCGTGGCCTGGTGGTAGCCTTGGAAGACCGCAACGCCGCCGTGGTCTACCGCGCCTGGTCGAGCCTGAAAATTATCACCCAACGGGAAGATTTGCCCATGGAATATGACGCCTGGGCCAAAGAATATAAAACCCCCGCCACCACCCAACCCTGAACAACCCCCGTGAGGTTGTTTGCGGCGTGGCGGTTGAGAAGCAGGTCCTTTTTATAGGAGCAGGTCATGTTCAAGTTACGCTTTTTATTCCAATTTACGGCCATGTTGCTGCTGGCCATTCTCCCTGCCTGGTTGCAGGCCGATACCCTCGCCCAGCGCGTTCCGGACGATGCCATCATGTATATGAGCTGGTCGGGCACCGCCCAACTGGAAGCCGTCTATGACAAGAGCACCTTCAAGAAAGTGCTCGTCGCCGCCGGCGTGGACAAGATCATGGCCGACGAACTGCCCAAGCTGTTCGACAAACTCCCCGGCGATGACAATGCCAAAGCCGCCGAGGCGCTCAAGCTGCTCGAACCCATGCGCAAATACCCCATGGCGGTCTACTTCGCCGGGGCCAAGAACTACAAAGCCGACACCCCTGCCGCCGGGGGGCTGAAACTCGCCGTCCTCATGGACGCCGGCGCCGATGCCGCCAAAGTGGCCGAAGCCGTTACCAAGCTGATCAAAGACATGCCCGCCGAGGATCAGGCCAAGGCACAATTGACCACCAAGGTCGAAAATAATCTGGTCATCATGACGCTGGGGGGCTATGAACTGCCCAAGCCCACTAAAACGCTGGCGGAACTGAAATCGTATGTGGCCATGTTCCCCGCCAACAAAGATATGACCAACGCCGTCACGGCCTACATGGACGTGCCCAAGCTGATTACCGAAATAGAACAAGCCGCCAAAGCCGACGCCACCGTCACGGAATTCGCCCAGTGGACCCGCATCAAACTGGCTCTGGGCCTGATGAACATCACCCAGTTTGGCATGATCGCCGGCTTTGAAGGCACGGAATGGCGCGAGGAATTTGTGCTGGGTATGGGCGCCAAACGCAACGGCGCGCTGGAATTTCTCACCACCAAGCCGGTGGACCAGAAGTTCCTCGCCAGCGTAACGCCGAAAAACGCCCTGTCCATCACCGCCGGCCGGCTCGATGTCCCCAAAGTGATCAAGTACGTCCGCGACATGGTCAACACCACCGAACCCGAAAAAACCGCCGATTTTGATGATGCCTTCAAGCAAGGTTCCGAGGCCGTCGGGCTGGATATCCAGAAAGATATCCTCGAACCCCTCGGCGATGAATGGCTCGTGGTACGCCTGCCCGCCATCATGATCAACATCCCCGGCATGGGTGGTCCCGGCGGAGGTGGGATGGCCACGCCGCTCCAGAATTATGTCGTGGCCAACCGCGTCAAAGATGCCGCCAAAGTGCAGAAGGCTCTGGACACCTTGCAGGCCCTGCTGGTAGCCAATATGCCCGCCCGAGGTGGTATGGGTTTCAGCGAAGAAAAGATCGGCGAAACCACCCTGCAAGTGCTCAGTCTGGGCAACGAAATCCCCGTTAAGATCAATCCCGCCTGGGGCATCCACAAGGGCACGCTGATGATTGCCATGGATGTGCAAAGCATCCGTGACATGATCGCCCAGGGCGATGCCAAAACCAGCCTGCTGGACGAGAAACAATATCAAACCGCCATGAATCTGCCCGGCGCCAAGACCGCCACCAGTCTGGCCTATGCCGATATGAAACAAGTGGCCGGGGAAACCTTTGGCTACGTCAAAATGTGGGGCGGGATGATGCTCATGCAGGGGGGCGACAACATCCCTGCGTGGGTATCCACCGTGCTGGAAAATCTGGACCTCGTCGCGGATGCCCTGACCCCCTGCAGTACGGTTACCTACGTGGATGAAGTAGGCTTCCACATGGTCACTCGTTCGCCCATGCCGGTAGCACCGCTGCTGGCCGGGCAACCTTCAGGTATGGTGATGGCCGTGGGTGCGGGCATAGCCCTGCCCGCCATCGGTAGCGCCCCGGTGCAGGCCAATCGCACCGCCACCTTGTCCAATGCCGTCAGCATTACCCGGTCGGTCATTGTGTATGCCACCGACAAAGACGACAAATACCCCGCACACCTGGCAGAATTGATCGCCACGCAGAATCTGGAACCCAGCAACCTGATCTCCAAACGCACCGGCACCAAACCGCTGGTCCTGACCGATGCGGATAAAACCGCCGCGGAAAAGGATTGGAAAACCATCAAGGAAAAGGTGGACAATGCCTGCGATTTCATATACGCGGGGGCGGGCATGAAGAATACCGGCGACGCGGAACTGATTCTCCTGCTGGAAAATCCCAACGGCGCCAAAGAAGGCGTGGTCGTCGGTTATCAGGACGGCCATGCGGAGTTTGTAAAATTTGTGGACCTCCAGGCCCAGGTGGATAAACTGAACGCCGCGCGTAAGGAACTTAAGCTCGAGCCTATTACAGTGCTTATCCCCAAGCAGGGCAAAGGCACAGTGGGTGCACCTTAAGTCTATGTATAACAATGAATTGCCATCTCACCCCCCCCGCTCCCTTGCGGGGGGTTTTTGATGGCGTTAGACAGGGTGATAACGCGGATACAATAACCGCATTTATGCACCCGAGACTTAATTGTGTACATGTTGGTCTTGTTTGTGGTGTCAATTTAGCCTACACTAAACTCAGGTAGGAGCTGCTCAGGAGAACATGGTTCGTGTCCCGATCCGACCAAGGTCACTTCCGGCAGATTTCCTGTACGCATAACTTTGTTCGCATATAGAGGCGGTTGTGCCACGCAATACGGTTCTTATCCTCGACGACGACCCGCTCTTTTTGCAGTACTACCGCAAACTATTCACCCCGCGCGATCACTCGGTTCCCGAAGTTCCCCCGCTCACCCCCCTCGCCTGTCGTACGTTTACCCAGCCCGAGGAACTCCTGCAGGCCTACGCCGCGCAATCTGCCCAAGGTAAATTTTCCCCGCTGTGTATTCTGGATATGCGTCTGCCCGACACCAATGGGGTGGAAATCGCCAAACAATTGCGGACGTTGGATGCCAATCTTGATATTGTCATCTGCACCGCCTTCACCGATATCAGTGCCCGGGAATTGCATGACCAGCTCGAACAGCGCGTCTATCTGGTGCGCAAACCTTTTGAGGCCGATGAATTTGTGCTGCTGATCGAATCCTTGGTGGATGCCTGGACCACCCGTCAGGGTCTGGCCCAAATGCAGGCGGATTTATCTGCCCAGCACCGTCGGCTGGAAAACATCATGGAAGCCACCCGCGTGGCCACCTGGGAAACCGATCTGCGTACCGGCGCCAGCCGGGTCAACGCCCGCTGGGCGGAAATGACCGGCCATACCCTCGCCGAACTCGCCCCCATCACCCACGATACCTGGATGCGCCTCTGTCATCCCGATGACCTCGACCGCGTCCTGTACATTTCCCAGCGCCATCTCGCCGGGGAGTTGGACTACTACGAAGCCGAATACCGCTTGCAGCATAAAAACGGTTCGGTGGTCTGGGTGCTGGACCGCGGCCGCGTGGTGCAACGCGATGCCAACGGCAAAGCCATCCTGATGGCGGGTACCCATGCCGACATCACCCGCCGGAAAAATGTCGAGGCGGATTTACGCAAACTCTCCCGCGCGGTGGAACAAAGCCCCACCTCGGTGGTCATCACCGATACCCACGGCCGGATCGAATACGTCAATCCCCAATTTGTCGCACTGACCGGCTATACCATTGAAGAGGCCATCGGCCAGAATCCCCGCATCCTGCGCGCAGAAACCACGCCGGATCCGAAATATCAGGAATTATGGACCACTATTTTGCACGGGCAAACCTGGAAGGGTGAATTCCACAACCGCAAGAAAAACGGCGAAGAATATTGGGAATCCGCCCTGATTTCCCCCATCATTGACGATCAGGGCACCATCACCAATTTTCTGGCCGTCAAAGAAAATATCACCGAACGCAAGTTGAACGAAGTCGCCATGCGGAAAATGCATGACGACCTGACCGTGGCCACGACCGAAGCCAAACGCCTGGCCGTGGAAGCCGAAAAAGCCAACCTCGCCAAAGGCCAGTTCCTGGCCAACATGAGCCACGAAATCCGCACCCCCATGAACGGGGTCATCGGCATGATCGGCCTGCTCATGGATACCGCCCTCACTGATGAACAGCGCCGCTTCGCCGAAACCTGCCGGAACAGCGCCGAATCCCTGCTGGCCATCATCAACGATATTCTCGACCTGTCCAAAATCGAAGCCGGCAAACTCGATCTGGAAACCATTGACTTTAACCTTGAAGACGTGCTGGACGAATGCACCAGCATGCTGGCTTTCCGGGCGCTGGATAAAGATCTGGAATTCATCTGCGCCGCCACCCCCGGCGTGCCCACCCGGTTACAAGGCGACCCCGGACGCCTGCGCCAGATTCTGCTCAACCTCGCCGGCAATGCCATTAAATTCACCGCCACCGGGGAGGTTTCCGTCGCCGTTAGCGTACAGGAACAATCCGCCAGCCATGCCGTGTTGCATTTCCGGGTGCGGGATACCGGCATCGGCATTCCGCTCGAACGCCAAAGCCAACTCTTCCAGAATTTCGTCCAACTCGACGCCTCCACCACCCGCAAATATGGTGGCACCGGCCTGGGTCTGGCCATTTCCAAACAGTTGGCGGAATTGATGGACGGCCAGATCGGTGTGGCCAGCGCCCCGGGCGGGGGCAGCGAATTCTGGTTTACCGCACGCTTCCGCAAACAACCCGCCCAAAAACTCAATCATGCCAACCACACCGAGCTGCCCGACCTGCGCGGCCAGGCCGTGTTGGTGGTGGATGACAACGCCACGAATTGTGCCGTACTGGCCGCCCAGTTGCGCGGCTGGGGCGCCCAGCCCACCGTCGCCCAGGACGGTCCCACGGCTCTGCGCCTGATTTATGAGGCCCAAGCCGAAGGCCGCCCCTTCCCGCTGGCCATTCTGGATATGCAAATGCCCGGCATGGACGGTGAATCGCTCGGTCGGGCCATCCGGGCCGATCACAAACTCGCCCAGACGCGCCTCGTCCTGATGACCTCAATGAGCCAGCGCGGCGATCGCGCCCGTTATCAAATTCTGGGCTTCTCGGGTTACATCAGCAAACCCATCCGGCAATCGGAACTCTACAACAGTCTCACCTCCACTCTGGCGGGCAATCGCATCCACCCACCCGCCACCGACGGATCGGGCGCCCATACCCCGCCGCAATTCCCCGCCCATCTGCGGCTGCTGCTGGCGGAAGACAACATCATCAATCAAAAGGTCGCCGTGGGCATTCTGTCCAAATACGGTCTGAACGTCGAGACCGTGGTTAATGGCGCTGAAGCCATCGCGGCCCTGAGTGCCCATAGTTATGATCTGGTGCTGATGGATGTCCAGATGCCCGATATGAACGGCTACGAAGCCACCGCCATCATCCGGGATCCCAAATCCACCGTGCGCAATCACGACATCCCCGTGATCGCCATGACCGCCCACGCCATGGAAGGCGACCGGGATAAATGTCTGGCCGCGGGCATGAATGATTACGTGTCCAAACCCATCAAGCCCCAGGCCCTGGCCGCCACGCTGGCCAAGTGGCTGCCCGGCCAGCCCGCCTGAACTGCGCTATACTTCCCATATCTCAGGGAGTGCTCTATGCCGCAATATACCAATCCAATCGTGGCCGCGTATGCCGCCGGGGGACCTTTGTTGTCCGCCGCACTGGTGCGTTTGACCCCCGCCGAATGTCAGGCCTTTCCCGTCCCCGGCACCTGGTCCATCACCCAGATTGTGGTGCACCTGATGGATGCCGATCTGGTCGCCAGCGACCGCATGAAACGTATCGTC
>JBIJDM010000280.1:0-2911 GCA_044344145.1 Phycisphaerae bacterium | reverse complement strand
TGGCGATGCCGACCGCTGCATCTTCGTGGACGAGCAGGCCCGCGTGATCCGTTGCGATATCCTCACGGCGCTCTTGGCCAAGCATTTCCTGGCCACCAACAAGGGCGCCGCGGTGGTCTATGATCTCCGCTCCAGCCGCGTGGTCAAAGAAGAAATCCTCAACGCCGGCGGGGTGCCCAAACGCGAACGCGTCGGCCACTCCTTCATGAAAAAGACTCTGGCCGATACCAAGGGTGTCTTCGGCGGCGAACTCTCCGGCCACTTCTACTTCCGCGATAATTTCAACTGTGACTCGGGCGCCATTGCCTTCGCCTGTGCGTTGTCGGTGCTGGCCGCCACGGATGTGCCCCTCAGCCATCTGATCCAACCTTTGCTCCGCTGGAGCTCGCTGGGTGAAATCAACTACGAAGTCGCCGACAAGGACGGTGCCATCAAACGTGTGGCCGAAAAATACAAGGACGGCGCCATTGATTATCTCGACGGCATCACCGTCGAATACGAACATTGGTGGTTCAACGTCCGCAAGAGCAACACCGAACCGCTGCTGCGTTTGAATCTGGAAGCCAACAGCCCGGAACTGATGAAAGCCAAACTGGCCGAAGTCAGTGCCCTGCTCGGTGGCCACCCGGTCAAACATTGAGCCTGCTGCGATGAATCCCGGCAGGCCCGACCACACCTGGCCGGGCCTGCTTTTTTTACGCTTTACGGTCCCGCAACCCGACTTGAAATCTCCGGCTATAATGCCGTCTAACGCAAATGGAGACACTACATGAGTCAGCCCAGCACCGTGGAAAAAGTGGTCATCATCGGTTCCGGTCCCGCCGGTTGGACCGCGGCCATCTATGCCGCCCGCGCCAACCTAACCCCGTTGGTGATCGCCGGTGACGGCGCCAACCGCGACCGCATGCCCGGCGGGCAGTTGATGTGGACCACCGAAGTCGAAAACTTCCCCGGCTTCCTGCACGGCGTCGGCGGCCAGCAGATGATGGGCATCCTGCAACAGCAGGCCGAACGCTTTGGCACGCGTACCCTCAGCCATTTTGTCTCGCGTGTGGTTTTTTCCGTCTATCCGTTCCGGGTCTATCACGCCAATGACCTGATGGGCGTCGCCGAAACCATGGTGGAAGCCTACAGCGTGATTATCGCCACCGGCGCTTCGGCCAATTATCTGGGGCTGGAATCGGAACGCACCTACGAAAACATGGGCGTGTCCGCCTGTGCGGTCTGCGATGGTGCCCTGCCGCGCTTCCGCGATCAGGACCTCGCCGTGGTCGGCGGCGGCGACTCCGCCGTGGAAGAAGCCACCTACCTGACCAAATTCGCCCGCAAGGTCTATCTGATCCATCGCCGCGATACTCTGCGTGCGTCCAAGATTATGGCCCAGCGGGCGCTGGAGAACCCCAAGATTACCCCGGTCTGGAATTCCGCCGTGACGGAAGTCCTCGGCAATCCCACCCAGGGCGTCACCGCCGTACGCGTGCAGAACCTGTTAACCAAAGCCACCACCGATCTACCCGTCGTGGGCATGTTCGCCGCCATCGGCCACACCCCCAACACCAAATTCGTGCAAGGCCAGATTACCCTCGACCCCAAGGGTTACGTCGCCCTCAAAGACGGCTTCCGCTCCCTGACCTCGCGTGAAGGCGTCTTCGCCGCCGGCGACTGTGCCGATGCCACCTACCGCCAAGCCATCTCCGCCGCGGGCATGGGCTGCAAAGCCGCCATTGATGCCGAACGCTGGCTGGCCGAAAAGGGTGTGCATTAAGTAAGTTTGCCGTGATGGCATGTTTCTTAATGACCGGCCGTTACCTTGCCAATGGGATAAGTTGGTATGGATTGGCCGGTTAGTTAGATGGCATAGAAACTACCAATGACCACATGTAAAGACAATCCATTGTTTGAACTAGAATCTAGAACGTCGCGCGGGTATGCCCATGCGACTTCACTAAAACGTGCGAGTTATATCCAATCATCCCCGTGCGAGGCATGTGGATCGCGATATATGCGCGGTTGTGGGGCTTGGACTGCCTACGTGGAGGGGGCCACCTCAAAATGGCCAGATATATTGTCTGCAATAGGTGAGACATCAATCTTAGTTTCCGAGCGCGTCGCCGTCGCATTACGAGATTGTGGTGGGGTGACTTTTTCCTCAGTGGAATTGATCAACCAAGGCAAAAGCTATAAAACATCCCCTCCGCAGTATTATGTGCCTGAGGTTACGGGTCGCATTGAGTTGGATTTGGCCAAGAGTGGATGGGTGAATCGTGTAAAATGCGATGTGTGTGGTCGTTATGAGATCATTCAGCATCCGCAGCGCTATGTACCGAACATGAGTACCTGGGATGGATCAGACTTCTGCCGAACGACCAACGTGAAAGTGCACGAGGCTTTTTGCTCTGAACGTGTCATACATGTGGCTCATGAGCAACGATGGACAAATGCCCTTTTTTTACTGATGGGGACAGGACATAATCATCCTGACCGCATCAAAGGAATAGATTACTTGGCCAAATCATGGCCCCCGAATTCATGGGAATTATCCGACCCTTTGGCCCGTAAATCCATCTTCGAATGGAGTCAAGACCTTACCTCGGATAATGAAGCCGTTCGCTATGACGCAATGGTGATTTTGGGGTATTTGGGTGAACAAGCCCTTCCCGCCATTATCCCCCTGTTGCGCAATACCAATCAGGAAATAGTGCGGATCGCGGTAAATCTCATGGAGCGAGTGGATAGCCGTACCCCCTTGGATCACGAACTTCGGGAACGGGTGCGAAAGCTGAAAGCTTTACTCGGATGAGGCAGGGTTGGCCAAAATAGCCCGTTGGCACATGGTCTTTGGCCGACCACTTCCTACGGTTAATGACATATTCCCAGTAAATACATTCCAAAACCGATTTTTCACCCCCTG
>JBIJDM010000163.1:0-6748 GCA_044344145.1 Phycisphaerae bacterium | reverse complement strand
AATTATGTTATAATCCCGGGTTTTAAGTCCTTTACGGAAGTATTCGATGGATCGTTCGCTGATACGAAATTTCTGCATCATCGCCCACATTGACCACGGCAAGTCCACGCTGGCCGATCGCCTGCTGGAACGCACCGGCGCCATCACCAAGCGCGAGATGGAATCGCAGTTCCTCGATGATATGGATTTGGAAAAAGAACGCGGCATCACCATCAAAGCTTCCGCCGTGTCGGTGCAGTACAAGCACCCCGATACCGGCGTGGTCTACATGCTCAATCTGATTGACACCCCCGGCCATGTGGATTTCCATTACGAAGTCGCCAAGGCCCTGCAGGCGTGCGAAGGCGCGCTGTTGCTGTGCGATGCCACCCAGGGCGTGCAGGCCCAGACCGTGGCCAATGCCTATGCCGCCATCAATGCGGAACTCGAAATTGTCCCCGTCATCAACAAGGTGGATTTACCCTCCGCCCAGACCGATGCCACCGCCGAGGAAATGGAGCATGTTCTGGGCATTGATGCCCTCTCCTGCGTGCCCATCTCCGCCAAGACCGGCTTGGGCATTGATGAACTGCTCAAAGCCATCGTCGAAAAACTTCCCGGCCCGCGCGGGTCGGTGGATGCGCCCCTTCAGGCGCTGATTTTCGACAGCAAATACGACGATTATCGCGGCGTGGTGGTCTATATCCGTGTGATCAACGGTATTCTGACCAAGGGCCAGAAAATCCGCATGATGGGCAAGAACGCCTATTACAACGTCACCGATCTGGGCAAGTTCATGCCCCGGCCCACGCAGGTGGACTCGCTGGGCGCGGGCGAAGTGGGTTTCATCGTCGCCAATATCAAGGCCATTCAGGATGTGAACATCGGCGATACCATCACCGATGCCAACACCCCGGCCCTCGAACCTCTGCCCGGTTACAAACCGCCCAAGCAGATGGTCTTCTGCGATTTTTACCCCGGCCAGAATACCGAATATACCCAGCTCCGCGAAGCGCTGGAAAAGCTGCGGCTCAATGACAGCAGCTTCACCTTCGAGCCCGAAACCTCCGACGCGCTGGGCTTTGGTTTCCGCTGCGGCTTCCTGGGCCTGCTGCACATGGAAATCGTGCAGGAACGTCTGGAACGCGAATTCAATATCGAGGTCATCCAGACCGCGCCGACCGTGCCCTACGAAGTCGTCATGGCCGATGGCTCATCCAAGAGCATCGACTCCGCCAGCGACCTGCCCGATGCCGGCCACTATGAGGAAATCCGCGAACCGATCATCCGCGCCAACATCATCATCCCCGCGCGCAACATCGGCGATGTCACCAAGCTCTGTCAGGAACGGCGCGGCGTGTATAAGAAAACCGAATTCATCACCACCGACCGCGTGATTTTGGAATACGAAATCCCGCTGGCCGAAGTGATCTTCGATTTCTTCGACAAGCTCAAAACCGCCACCCAGGGCTACGGCACGCTCGACTACGAATTGCTGGGCTTCCATTCCGATGATCTGGTCAAGATGGATATTCTCGTCGCCGGCGACAAGATCAGCGCCCTGTCGCTGATTGTCCACCGCAGCAAGGCCGACACCCGCGGCCGGGCCATCATCCGCAAGCTCAAGGAAGAAATCGGTCGCCACATGTTCGAAGTGGCCATCCAGGCCGCCATCGGCAGCCGCGTGATCGCCCGCGAAAGTATCTCCGCCATGCGGAAAAACGTCACGGCCAAGTGCTACGGCGGTGATGTGAGCCGTAAACGCAAATTGTTGGAAAAGCAGAAGGAAGGCAAGAAGCGCATGAAGCAGGTCGGGCGGGTGGAAATCCCCCAGGAAGCATTCATGGCGATTCTGGAATCCGGCGAGTAATTACACGCCCACCAACGACGACCCCGAGGGCATGCCACTGGCGTGCCCTTTTTTATTCCAGCCAATTATCCGCGCATTCCAATTCTACTTTCAGCGGCACGCGCAGGCTCATGGCCTCGGTCATGGTCTGGCGCATCACCGCGGCCACGGCGTCCGCCTGTGCGGTGGGGCACTCCACCACCAATTCGTCATGAATCTGCATCAGCATCCGCGCCTGCAGGTGTGGGGTTTGCGTCAGCGTTTGGTGTAGTTTGACCATCGCCAGCTTGATCAAATCCGCCGCCGAACCCTGAATCACACTGTTCAGCGCTGTGCGCTGGGCGAATTGCCGCCGTGCAATCTGGTTGGAATTGATATCGGGGATCATCCGCCGTCGGCCCAGCAGCGTGGTGACGAATCCCTGCATGCTGGCCTGATTCAGACACGTGAGATTGAATTCCGCGATGCCCGGGAACCGGTCGCGATACGCCTTGATAAACCGTTCCGCCTCGTTCTGGGGTATCCCCAGCACCCGCGCCAGCCCAAAGCCCGTCTGGCCATAAATAATGCCAAAGTTCACCGTCTTGGCCACGCCGCGCTGGGCGTCGGTGACTTCTGCGGTGGGTATCCCATAAATCTCCGCTGCCACCACGCGGTGAATATCCTGATCTTCCGCAAAGGCTTTCAGCAGTGCCGCATCGGCGCTGTAATGCGCCAACACCCGCAACTCAATCTGCGAGTAATCCGCCGCCAGCAGCTTGCCCCCCGGCGGGGCGATAAACGCCCGGCGGATCTGCCGGCCCGCTTCGCTGCGGATCGGGATATTCTGCAAATTCGGATCACTGCTCGATAGCCGCCCCGTGGCCGTGACCGTCTGGTTATAACTGGTATGCAGCCGCTGCGTGACCGGGTCGGTCAGCGTCAGCAGGCCGTCAATAAACCCGCTCTTGAGCTTGGTATACTGCCGGTATTCCACCATCTTCGCCGGCAGCGGATGCTGCGGTGCCAGCGCTTCCAGCACATCAATATCCGTACTCACGCCCGTCTTGGTTTTCTTGATCACCGGCAGACCGAGTTTCTCGAACAGCACCTGCCCCAACTGCTTGGGCGAGTCGAGATTAAATTCCGTCCCCGCCAGTTGACGGATTTCGCCGCGCAGGTCGTCAATCTTCTGCCCGAAGGTCTTCTGCAGTTCGCGCAGATAGTCCAAATCCATCCGCACGCCGGCAAATTCCATATCCGCCAGCGTCTGCATCAGCCCCATTTCCATATCCAGCAGCGGTTGCATCTCCTGCGCGGCAATCTGCGGCTGTAAGACGCCAACCAACCGCCAGGTCATCTCCGCATCTTCCGCCGCATACCGTGCGGCCGTGGGCAAATCCACCGACGCAAAACTGCGTTGCTGGCTGCCCTTGCCGATCAAATCCGTCAGCGGAATCATGGCCATGCCGAAATACTCTGCCACCAGCGCATCCAGACTGTGCGATGCGCGCTGGGCGGCAATCAGGTAACTGGCAATCATGGTATCAAACCAAATGCCCGCCACCGGCAGGCCATGCCGCCGCAGCACATTGCAGTCATACTTCAGATTCTGCCCCACCTTGCGGATGGTTGGCTCTGCCAGCAATGGGCCTATTGCCGTCTGTACTTCTTCCAGACTCAGTCCCGCTCCCGGCCCCATGACCGGCACATAAAACCCGCGTTTCTGTCCCGCCGATAATGACAGCCCGCACATCTGGCTGGTCATCGCGCCCAGACTATCCGTTTCCGTATCCAGCGACAAATACGCGCCTGGCGCGGCCAGCGCGGTACGCAATTCCGCCAGCATGGCCGTCATGGCGGCTGGATCATTCACCAGCAGATATTCCCCATCGGTGGGGGGCAGGCCCATAACCACCGGGGCCGGGGCATCGCTTCCGGGGTTGTCCGCATCCACTGCGGGTGTTTCCGGCGGGATGGCCGCGAACAATCCGCCCATGGGCAATTCCGCCACGGGTTTCGCTTTGGGTGCAGATTTGGGCACGGTGGCAGGGGGGCTGCCGGGATTAAGCTGGGCTAAAAACCGGTTGAACCCCAGCGTGCGGAACACGTCCACCAATTTCGGCCATTGCTCCTGCCGCCACTGGGCTTGTGTCCAGTCCAGCGTAATAGGCACATCATCAATCAGCCGCACCAGTTCGCGGCTCTTATCCAGCACCCCTGCATGGGCGCGCAGCGCCTCGCCGATCTTGCCGGCAATTTCCTCTCGATGAGCCAATACGCCGTCCAGCGAGCCATATTGGCTGATCCATTTCGCCGCCGTTTTGGGCCCCACGCCGGGAATGCCGGGGATGTTATCCGAGGTATCGCCGGTCAGGGCCAGCACATCGCGCACATGCTCGGGCGGATAGCCTTTTTTATTGACCAGCCCCGCCGCGTCCAGTTGCTCCAGCGTTTGGATGTCATACATCCACGTGGTCTCATTGATCAGTTGTTCCAGGTCTTTGTCTTTGCTGCAAATATACACTTCCGTCTGGGCGTGCTGCGGATCGACGCGGATTTGCCGCACCAGCGTGGCAATCACATCGTCCGCCTCAAAACCCGCGGATTCATACACCGGCACGCCCAATAGCCCCAGAATCTCGCGGATGCGCATAATCTGCGGCAGCATGTCATCGGGCATGGGCTTGCGCGTGGCTTTGTATTGGGTATCCAGCGCCAGCCGGGCGGCCGATCCCCCGGCCAGGTCCATCGCCACCACCACATGGCTGGGCCGGCGCGATTCGTTGAGCTTCTGCAACATCGCCACAAAGCCATACGTGGCATTGGTCGGTTCACCGCTGGGGCTGCTCAGTCCCGTCAATGCGTGATAGGCCCGGTAAATCTGGGCATGGCCGTCAATGATATAAATGGCTTCCGCCATGCGGGCCTCAATTCAGCGAGGGGTCGGGGGGGATGAAACGCTGGTCCACGTTGGGGGCGCTGTGCGTGGGATGGATGGCTTCCATCAAAACCTCCCACAAGTCCGGCGGGGTGGCCAGCAATTGCTCGTTATCCAATTTGGCCACATACCACGAACCGATGGCCAATTCACTTTCCAACTGTCCCGGCCCCCAGCCTGCATAACCGATGAAAATCCGCGTCAGCGGGGATTGTTCCAACAACTGTCCGTGCCAGGTGGCATCGCCGGTATAGTAAATGCCCGGACACACCTGATCACCCATATCGGCGTGGTCATGCAGAGCGATGGCCGTACTCTCGCACGGGCCACCCTGATACAGCGGGGCACTGCTGGGACATGGCCCGGCGCCCCCGAGGAAATTCCAGATCACCTCGACCGTGGTTTCCATGGGCCGGTTCAATATGATCCCCAACGCCCCCTGTTCGTCGTGGCGCAGGATCAAGATCAGCGCACGGCGGAAATTGGCATCCTCCAATTCCGGTGCGGCCAGCAACACAAACCCCTGAAGATTATCCGGACGCGGTTTTAACATACCCCCATTGTTCCATATCCCCCGCATACGGGCAAGGCGGACCACCGGGATTCTTTGCGCTCTTGGCCAGATTGGCCCGGCCGCGTTTTGGGTCGTGGTTTTAATCGGCTATACTACCCACATGGCGAAATCTTCCGCATCTTCTGAGCAGGATAAGAACGCCCCGCACATCCATAACCGGCGGGCCTCGTTCGATTACCACATTCTCGAAAAATTCGAGGCCGGCATCGCTTTGGTTGGCAGCGAGGTCAAGTCCATTCGCTTGGGCCGGGTCCAGCTTGGTCAGGCCTTTGCCGTCCTGCGCGGTGGGGAGGCCTTCCTGCTGGGCTGCCATATTGACGAATACGAGCAGGCCAATAAATACAATCACGATCCCACCCGCACCCGCAAACTGCTCCTGCACCGGCGCGAACTGTTGCGGCTGGGCCAACGGCTGCAGGCGGACAAAGGCCTGACCCTGATCTGTCTGGACATGTACTTCAAACGCGGCAACATCAAAGTCTGCCTCGCGGTCTGCAAAGGCAAAACCAAGGGCGACAAACGCGAAGCCATCAAGGAACGCGATGTGAAACGCGAAATGCAGCGCGCCGTGCGGCGCGGCGGTTTCTAGGGTGCTCCATGGATGACCAACTGGCGTATCTGCTCAACGGCCTGTGCGCCCGCACCTACACCCTGGGCCGGATCATGCGCTTCCGCCGCTTGCAGCGCGGCACGCAGGCCACCACCTACGAATTACTCACCGCCGGCGGACGTGAATACACCCTCGCCTTCTGGCCCGCCCGCCACAGCCCCCTCCATATCAGCACCATGTTCGATCTGTTTGAGGCCCTGCGCAGTCAACAGTTCCCCGTCCCCGCGCCGGTGCGCACCACCGCGGGCGCGTGGCTGGCCGATGGCCCGCAGGGCGAAACCATGGGTCTCTGGCAGAATGTCAGCGGCCAACATCTGGCGCTGGAACGCTGGACTGGCACCATGTTCAGTCATCTCGGTTTGCGTTTGGCGTGGCTGCACGGCCTATTGGCCATGATGCCCTTGCCACTGGAATTGCAGCACCAGAGTCTGCCGCAACGCTTGGACGCGGCCCTGACCACCCTGCGCACCCGGCAAGACGCCCCGTGGCTGCACGACGCCGCCTGGGACCGTCTTACAGGCGAACTGTCCGACTGCGAACCTTGGCCGCGCGGCTGGATTCACGGCGGCATGGGCCCCGCGGCCCTGTTATGGGATGACGAGCAGCAGGTCTGCTGCATCGTGGACGCCCTGTACCATCGCGGCGGTCATCCGCTGGAAGATTTGCTGGAGCTCACCCTGACCTGGCAGCGTCTGCATCACACCCTGCCCGAAACATATAGCGTTCTCTTTGAAGCCTACGCCAGCATGGCCGCACTCCCCCAATGGCCGTGGGACCAGGTCGTCTCCCGCTGGTTACTCAGTCAAGTGGAACTCG
>JBIJDM010000099.1:0-9671 GCA_044344145.1 Phycisphaerae bacterium | reverse complement strand
ACTAACCACCTGCGTAGTACCAATCAGTTCCGGCGTCACGCCCTGACCGGTCGGCAGCCGGGCCGCTTCGGCCAACAGCACCAACGGCCGCACCGTGCGCTGGATATTGGCGCCAATTTCATACTGCTTGGCCTGACCACCCACCCGAATCGTCAGATAATGATACTCGCGCTTGTAATTGTCGCTGGCCGTGTGGAAGTAAAGCAGCGTCTTGGAGCCTTCCATCAGGTTGTTCTTGACCACTTCATCCCACATCGCCTGCAACTGCCGGGCATTCAAAGGCGCATCGTAAGGGAACTTCCGGGCCACCGAATTGTCGCTTTCCCGGAAGTGGGTGAAGTTCGTATGACTCATCATGTCACTGGCGGTAATTTCCTGACGAATCTCCTGCCGCACAAAATAACTGTCGCTCCGCTCTTCCAGCAGAATGGAAAAATCGCTGGGCACTGCCTGCGGTACAAAGGGAGCTTCGTGCTTCTGGCATCCTGCCACCAACAAACCCGCCCCGACCATCACCACACTCGTTAATGTGCGCCACATAAGTAAACCCTTTCGCTGAACCAAATATTCACCGCTGCGCGTGCGGATTGATGCCAGCACCGCCAACACCAACCCTCCGCGGGTATTCATTCTAGTGAATGATTATACCCCAAATCCCCGGGGTTACGGTAGGGAAATTTGCCTTTTACGCCAATTACCGGGGGCATGGGCAGGGTTTTGCGCCCCGCTAACCCGCCGCCGCAGACTCCGGCCCGCCTTCCGTCCGCATCGGCTCCATGTTGGGCAGCAATACATGAATCACCAGCAGCGCCAGTAAATACGCCGAGGCCGCGATGGCAAAGGGTATCAGATAACTATTGTGGGTCCATTCCAGAATGTAGCCCACCGACTTGGCGATGATCATCCCGCCCACAGCCCCGGCCATACTGCCGAAACCCACCACGGAACTGACCGCCCGCCGGGGAGCCGTATCCGACACCAAGGTATATAGGTTGGCCGACCAGCCCTGATGCGCCGATGCCGCCAAGCCCACCAACACCACCGCCACCCAAACATTGGACACCCACGCCGCAGCGATCACCGGCACCACACACAGCGCGCAGATCAGCATCGTGGTCTTGCGGCTGGCATTGACACTCCACCCGCGCTTGAGCAAAGCGCTCGACATCCATCCCCCCCCGATGCTGCCGACATCCGTCATCAGATAAATCACCACCAACGGCGGGCCAAAGTCTTTCAGATTCACGTGGTACTGTTTGTCCAGAAAATCGGGAATCCAAAACAGATAAAACCACCAGATCGGATCGGTCATAAATTTGGCCGCGGCAAACGCCCAAACCTGGCGATGGCGCAACAACTGTAGCCAGGGAATCTTCGGCGCGGGAACTTCGACATCGCTGCGGATATAAGCCAATTCCTGCGCCGACAAACGCGGGTGGGCTTCGGGCTCCTGAAAGATCAGCAACCACAAGACCAACCAGAACAACCCCAGCCCGCCGGTAACATAAAACGCCCACGGCCAACCCCAATGAATGGCCAGCCACGGCACCACCACCGGCGTGATCAACGCCCCCACATTGCTGCCGGAATTGAATATCCCCGTGGCCAGAGCCCGCTCTTTGCGCGGAAACCACTCGGCCACCGTCTTGATCGCGGCGGGGAAATTACCCGCTTCCGCAATCCCCAGCGCAAACCGCGCCAGACAAAACGCCGCCACTGATACCCCGCCCACGGCCGTCAGAATCGGCCATTTGGCCCACGTGCCGTCCATCGGAATATATTCCACCAGCCCGTGCGCCATTGCCGCCAGACTCCACAGCAATACCGCAATCAGAAAACCTTTTTTCACCCCTACCTTGTCTAAAAACCACCCCATCCCCAAAAATCCCAGCGCATACGCCGCCTGGAACGAGAACACAATATTACTGTAATCAATCTGCGTCCAATGAAACTCTTCCGTCAGGCGCGGTTTGAGCACGCCGATCACCTGCCGGTCCACATAATTGATCGTCGTGGCCAAAAACAACAGCCCGCAGATAACCCAACGGAAATATCCCCCGGCTTTGAGTCCGACTCCGGGTTTATCAGCCAATTCAGGGGTTGCGGAATTCATGCATTGATCCTAATTATACTGAGCCTCGAATGGTGGATCGGAAGCAGTATTCCAGCCGACCACGACGATAGCTTATCCACCCCCACTGACAGATGCAACGCCCCCGGGCTTTTAAGACCAAAGTTCTGGCGTACAGTCCGATTCTAGTGGCCCCGTCCCCACTTACTGGACTGGCGGTGTCACCTGGCGCAATTCTGCGATGGCTTCGGCTTCCCATTGTCCGCAACGCCGGACCATGTCGGTATATTCCTGCAGTTTGGCCGGGCGCACTTCGGGATTGCTCTTGAATTGCCCCCAGAGCGGCGCCCGCCGGACATCATCGCAGACCTTCTGATACCGGTCTGCAGCGGCACTGATATGCGCCGCCACTGCCGGTGGCCGGCGCGTGGCCAGATCGCGCAGATACGCCACCGCCGCAGTGCGGTTGTAACGCATATGACTCACCAGATTATTATCCCAGGAGTCCCGTCCCAGACCTTCACCCTTACGCTGCTCCTCCAACAATTCCAACCAGCGGGCATACGCTTTGGACCCGGTGAGGATTTTGGAGGTGTCCCAATCCTTACAGGTGGCCGCCGCCGTTTCATCCCACAACGCCACGGCCCACCGCAGACTGGCCATTTCCGCCTCTTCCTGCGTCTGCGCTTTAAACGCTGCGCCGGGCACAAACAATCCCCATGGCAAACCCTTGTGCGAAGGCCCGAAGACCGGCTGGCCGGGGGTGGGCCACATGACGATGGGTTGCTGCAGGTTCGCGTCATACCCGGTGATCACACAGCCCGCCGTCTGTTGGGCCAGCACGGGAACCCCCCGGCTGATGGCCTGGATAATCTCCGGTTCATAATATTTATGGTAAGTAGCCATGAATTCCCCCGCCGGGCGCGGGGCGGCAACTTTGCGCAGTTCCCGGCCGAACGCCTGCGCCAGCCGGGGCACACTCATATCAAACACGTAACAATCATTGGGCCACCAGGCCACATCATACTTGTCATTGTGGATCGGCCCGGACATATCCATCTGCAGACAGAACGCTACCCCCGAGTATCCCATCATCCGCGTGTATGTGGCATCTTTATGCCCCAGATATTGCAGGATAATCGCCATGCCCTGAGCATAGGGATTGGTATCCCGTGCGCCGGGTTGCAGCCCCTCCAACCACATTTTGCCCTGCTCGCGCTGCACATTGTCATCCAGCGCCACCCGCAAACCGCTGTCCCAGCTCTGGCCTGTGGTGGTGGTGGCATTCTGCCGCAGGTGGCAGCGATTGAAACTGGGCGGATAATCCCAGGTACCGCCGCGCCAACTGGGTGGATTGGTCGTGGGCTCCCAGAGATTTCCCAGCATATCATGCAGGCCCCAGGGATTGGGTTTGAAAGCGCCCACCGGTGATGTAAAGCGAAATCCGTCCGCCCATTCCATATCCCGATCCGTACTACCTAGATTTTTTTCGATGCGCCAGGCTCCGTCTTCGGCGTTCATGAACCCCGCTCCTCCCATCGGATCATCACCCCAGAAATACATCGTTTGCGTACCCGCCCGACAGGCGTATTCCCATTCCGCATCCTGCGGCAAACGCACCTTGCGCCCGGTCTTCTGACTCAGCCACGCACAGAACGCCTGCGCATCGTCGGGACTCACACACACCACCGGATGATCCTCCGCCTGATCAAAGCCCGGCTTATTCCAGTTCGCCCCCGGCAAATCCTGCCAACGGTTATACTTCACCCCGGGCGATTTGCCTTCCTTCTCGGCAGTGGTCTTATAGCCCGTTTCTGCGACAAACCGGGCAAACTGCTGCCGGGTGACCAAATGCTGTCCCAGATAAAACGCTTTGGGAATCGCCACGACCTTCCCGGGCGCCTTGCCCATGCGGAATTCCCCGGCGGGTATCGGCACGAACATCATCCCCACCCCCGCACCCAAATCCAGCTGCACAAGCCGGCTGGCAGATTGGGTGCTGGCCATGGTGGTCGTCGGGGCAGTGGTCGCGGGCAATGTGGCCGGAGTGGTGGTGGGATTGGCTGCGGTATTAGTTGTGGGATTGGTTGTGGGATCAGGCGTAGTCATAAGGCCTCGCGGTTGAGAATGTTGGCTGGTACTGATTGAATAAATGATTCCCGCCACCATGGCCAGAATCAGCGCGACCATGGCCACTTTGGCCACCACGGCTCCAAGCGTCCCGGCGGTCCCCGATGCCCCGACCCCGGACAGACCAATTTTGTTCAGCGCCGCCAGAACCGGCGTGGGCACCATCGGCGAACCAATTTGGGTCAGCAAAGGCACCAGCGCCAACGCCGACACTTCCACCCCCTGTTGGCGCAGCCGCGTCCGCAGCTCATCAATGGCCCGTTCAATCCGGCGCGATACCGTCCCCTGACTGACGCTTAAATCCTCGGCCAACTGCTGTTGGGTGCGTCCCTGCAGATACATGCCCAGCAACGGCAAGCGCAGTTCCTCATCCAAACCGGCAATCGCCTCATCCACCTGGGCCACCAGAATTTCCCACTCCTGCGCTGACAGACCGGTAACCGCTTCCACCCCCGCCTGCCGTTCATACTTATGCCGCGCGCCCTGTCGGCGCAACAGGTCCAGCGCCCGCGAACGGGCCAACGTATGCAACCACGCGGGCACAGGCTGGGTGATCCGTTCCGCCTGCGCGGCCAACTGCAGAAAACATTCCTGCGCGATATCCTGGGCATCGGCCCCATTGCCGGTAATCCGCAGCCCCACCCCATACACCAGCCCCGCATAACGCCGCACCAGTTCGGCAAATGCCGTCGCGTTCCGCCGGGTGGCGTAGGCCTGTAATAACTCGTGATCTGCCGTAGTCGTTTCCAGGGTCATAAGTCATTCACTCCGATACCAAATACTACCCCTATTACGCACGTGCGCCCATGATTATGCGCGCCGGGCAAATATTCCCTCCAATCACCCATGCGGTCCGCGCCAGGACCTGGCCCGCGATATTTGTATCATATAGATAGCCACCAACAGCGCCAACGCACAGCCCGCCTGCAACCCACACCCCAACCACCGGCTCTCAGGGGCCATCCGCCATTCATTCTGGCCCCCCAAATAGATAAACAGCGTCGCCAGACCAAACGCGAACGCGGGGCGCTGCGGAAACAGCCGGCTGGTCGCCGCCAGCGTCACCCCCATGGGCAACTGTACCAACACCACCCCCGCCACCGTCAACCACCAGCCCTGCGGGCCCAGCGCCATAATCACCAGCGCCGCCACCGCCGCCCCCACGGTCAATACCATCCAGCCCAGCCGGTCCGCCAGCCAGCCCCCGGCCACCTTGGCCACGCAGGCCACCCCATAGGCATAGATAATCCAATGCGCCGAGCCTGCCCCCCAACTTCCCAGCCAGGTGGTCATCACCGAACGCATCATGAGCGCAAAGGCCAGCAACGCCAGCACCAGATAAAACCAGCGCCCCAACGGACGGCTCTTTTCCGCTGTGGGTTGCACCGTGGCCCCCATTCGCGTCAGCAACAACGGTACCACCGCCAGCCCACAACCCACCGCAAACGGCCACGCCCCCAAGGCCCAGACTTCACGCCCAGCATTGGTTCCAAACAGCACCCCCAAATCCCCCGGCCCCACAAAGATTCCCGCCAACAGCGCCCACCCACCCGCCAGATTCAACACCAGCGCCCCCGCCCCCACATGAAACAGCGCATTGCCCAACCCGCACAACACCAGCGCCGCCTGCGGCGCCACCCCATACACCAGCGTCCCCGCCAGTGTCATCATCCCCCCGGTCATGGCCGTCATGCGGTAAAGCTGCGCCCGATCAGCCGTCCAGCCCAATGCCCACTGGGTGGCAAACGCCAACAGGTTATAACTGATGACCACCAGCCGGGCGGTTTCATTGCTCATGGCCGGCGTTTGCATCACCTGCGCCATGGCAAAGTTGCACGCCCCATCAATAATCATGTGCCCCACTCCCAGCAACGCCACAAATACCAATACCGCCAGCCGATCGGGGCGGGGAGTGTATGCGAGTATGGGCATGGAAGCGTTTGCCGTCATGGGTAGAACAGATAGTAAAGTTCGGGCAGACCATACGAGACCAGATTGGCCAGAACGATGGCTGCCATATCCCGCACCACCACCCGCCGGGGCAACTGCCGATGCTGGATAAACGCCACCCAGAACAGCAGACACTCGGCCAGCGGGACCAGGGTCTCACCCACCAGCGCATACCAGCCGCGCTGGGTATGCGGATCCAGCGCCAACGGCAACACCAAACCCAACAGCGGATACGTACACGCCGTCAACCACACCCCGGCAAACAGCCGACTCGGCCAACGGTGCACCGGCGCCAGTGCCACCCATAGAATGGGGGCCTCGATGGCAATCGTGATCAGATAGCTTTGGAACAGCGAGGCGTATAAAGGCCAGTCCATGGGGTTAACGTTGTCCCATACGGCGGCCACGCGTCAACCACACACCTCCGCCCACCAACAAGCCGGTGACGCCCAAACCCAGCGCCAACGCCGCGCCGGGATTCGTGATCGAAGCCTTATCGGGCTGCGTAGCCGGTTGGCTCGTGGGTGGCTGCGGCGGTTGCGGGAGCATCTTATTGGCCGAGGTCGTCGCAGTCACCATCAGCACGGTTAATAGCGCCAAACAACCTACGATCCGTGTCATATTCTGACTCCAGAAAAAATCCGCACAGTATGCTCCAGGCACCACGTGCCTGTTTCATGTATACCTGCCTGGTGTCACCGCCGACTGCGGGCCAGCCATATTCCCCCACCCACCAACAGACCCGAAATCCCCAACCCCAGCGCCAGTGTGGTCAACACTTTCGCAGGCTGCGTCTTTTCCGTAAGGACGGTAGGCCGCGTGGTCGGTTGGCTCGTGGGCGGCTTGGGCGGGTCGGGCAATATGTTGGCCATGGCCGTGGAACCCAGCACTAAAATCGTCGTCACCGCCACAAATCGCATTGTCCGCACCATGATCGTTACTCCAGTAAAAAACATACCTTCATTCACAGGCCACGTGGGCCTGATGCACGCATTTCACACCGCAGCTCACCGCCGACTGCGGGCCAGCCATACGCCCCCACCCACCAGCAGACCCGAAATTCCCAGGCCCAGCGCCAGTGTGGTCAACACTGTGCCCGGCCGTGTGTTTTCCGTACGGATCTTGGGCTGAGTGTCCGGTTGGCTCGTGGGCGGCTGCGGTGGTTTGACGGGCGGCCGACCCGGCAACATATTCGCCATCGCTGTGGAACCCAAGACCAGAATCGTCGTCACCGCCACGCAGCGCATCGTCCGCACCATGATCAGACTCCTTCAGAATTGCCTACACGTTTCAGCCAGCGCCACACGCTGACCATAAGACGGATCGATTCTAACGCGCCGCCCATCCCATAACAAGGAAAATGCATCTGGACCAATAGGTACAGATTCTTCGCCGCCTGAACAGCACCCGTCACCGCGAGAGCTTACGGCTGGTCCGGCAGCAAAATCCGCAGTCCGTGGACCGCGCGTATGCGATTCACCTCCGCCAGCAGATCCGCAAACTCTGACGGCTTGGCCATTGCCGAATGCCCGTCCGCAAACCCCACCGCCCGGGCATTGCCCCGATGCACGGCCGGCCCATACAACATCATGAACTGGTCGGGTAGCTCAATCCGATTCGGGTTCAAACCCATTCCGGTATAGAAAAAGTCACAAAGCGCATCCTTTCGCTCCACCGCCGGGTCCGTGAGTACTTTGCCATTGTCCAGGTAATGGTTTTCCGTTAATTGCGCCAGTTGCTCGGGATTCGCCCCCCATTCCACATTATATTGCAGCAGCGCCGCGCTGATACTGTTAATGTTCGCCTGTGCACCCACGGCCCGCGCCGCTGAACGCCCCGCACGTAACCCCGGCAACATCAACACAATCACACCCGCAAGCACCATGCACAGCACGATATTTGCGATGCCCAGAATCAACCCCGTCGTCGCCATCCCCTTGCCCGTGTATTGCTCCGGATACCGGCGAATCCGCGACCGGGCCATCACCCCCACAATAATGGCCGGCACCGCCGCCAATAGACTACAACCCAGAAACGAAACCGCCCCCAGCACCAACGCCGTCACCGCCATGGTGGACTTGGGCGCACTAACCGTAACCGGTGATTCGGACATAGTTATGACTCCTTAACCGTGAGTTGAACCGCGAACCGTCCCTCTAGCTTAACCTCCCCACCTGCCCCCGACAAACCACCCCATTCTTGCTCGTCCAACCCGCCGACGCTATATTCACCCACAAGCCCAACACCGCTTTCACTCTGGAGCCCATACCATGTCCCTGCTCTTTACGCCCCTGAAACTCCGCGACTTGACCATCCGCAACCGCATCTTCCTCGCCCCCATGTGCCAATATTCCGCCGTTGCGGGCGTGCCCAATGACTGGCATCTGGTGCATCTGGGCGCCCGCGCCAGTGGCGGCGCGGGGCTGGTGATGGTGGAGGCCACCGCCGTCACCCCCGAAGGCCGCATCTCGCCGGCGGATTGCGGGCTGTGGAACGATGCGCAAGCCCTGGCCTTTCAGCCCATTACACGTTTTATCGCCAATGGCGGCGCGGTCCCGGCCATTCAAATTGCCCACGCCGGGCGCAAGGCGGGGACCAACGCCCCCTGGCTGGGCGGAAAATATGTCCCCCCCGCCGAGGGTGGCTGGCAGCCGGTAGCGCCCAGTGCGCTGGCTTTCGATGGCAACAGCCCCGTGCCGCGTGCGCTGACCGGCGCTGAGATTGATACCCTCGTCGCGGATTTCACCGCCGCGGCCCGCCGGGCCTTGGTGGCGGGGTTCCAGGTCGTCGAACTCCACGCCGCCCACGGCTATCTGCTGCACCAATTCCTCTCGCCCATCGCCAACCAGCGTACCGACGATTACGGCGGCAGTCTGGGAAACCGTATGCGCCTGCCTCTGCGCATCGCCCGCGCGGTGCGTGAACTGTGGCCCGCCGCCTGGCCCGTGTTTGTGCGCATCTCCGCCACCGATTGGCTGGAACATACCGGCGGGGGCTGGGATTTGCAGCAATCCATCGTCTTCGCCCGCGCCCTTAAAACCCTCGGCATTGATCTGATTGACACCTCCTCCGGCGGCATGTCCCCCGCAGCCAAAATGACCGTCGCCCCCGGCTATCAGGTCCACCTCGCCTCCGCCCTGCGCCAACACGCCGACATCGCCACCGGCGCTGTGGGCCTGATCACCGACCACCATCAGGCCGAAGCCATCCTCACCGCCCACCACGCCGACGCCATCCTGCTGGGCCGCGAATTACTCCGCAATCCCCACTGGCCCCTGCACGCCGCGGCTACGCTGGGCGATACCATTGCCTGGCCGGTGCAATATGAGCGGTCGAGGAAATAAAATGGTTCCTCCGGCATCACGTGGGAAGGGAAGTCGGCTTCACGGGGCAAAGTCTTTAGTGGTGCCGACGCCCCGTCGGCATTCGGCCCATCGGGCCGACTCCGGGGACAAAGTTGGACGCAGCTATAACCCTTGGCGCCATGGTGGCAAGCGTGGTCCCTTCGGGACCAATGCCG
>JBIJDM010000293.1:0-2633 GCA_044344145.1 Phycisphaerae bacterium | reverse complement strand
AAGTGGCGGCGCCAGCGGTAACGCCCACGCCCTCGGCAACGGTCCAGAATGCCCCCCAGAAGGCTGCCCAGACGCCGACGGTGGAGCCAGTCGCGAAACCGGCCCAACAGGCCCAAACGGTGCAGAATACGCCCGTGGTGCCGGTGGATGGCCCGGAAGCGGCCACGCCGGGGCAAGCAACGGAAAACATCGCGCCGGAGGCCCGTGGTGCGTCCGCTACGCCGGTGCTGGCGGCGGCCACCCCCTCCGGCCCGGTGACCAGATCGGTGAATGGTTCGGTGAATGGGCCGCGGGTGCTGGTGGATGTGCCCAGACCGGCCAAGGCGGATCCGGCGGTCAAGGATCGCGTGCTCGCGCAATTGCGTGCGATGACGGGTACCGGGTCGGCGGATCTGCCCACGGTGCGGAAGGTTCTGGCGGCAGAGTTTGCCCAGGGGAATGTCAATTCCGGGTCGGTGTGGGCGATGGCGCCACGGTGGCTGCAGGCCCACCAACAGCAGCAGCAGGCGGCGGCCAAGCCGGTGAAGTTCCATCCGAACCAAGCCTATACGACGGAAGCCCTGAAGGCGCTGGCGCTGCCCCAGTTGCAAAGCCTGACGACGCAGGCAGGGCTGAAAATTTCGCCCAATCAGGTAAACAATCCCATAGCCCACATTATTGCTTTGCAGACCCGGCCCACGCTGGATCTGGGCAAAGTGGCTAAGGCCCAAGGGGGGTGGAGCGGCACCAAGCCGGTGGACCGGCTGGTAAGTCTGTGGCATGAAATGGGTGGGGCAGAAAAGTATCAGCAGTTGGTGGATATGTTGGCCAATGAGGCCACCGGGATCCGGGAGGCTGATCTGCCCAACAACTACACCCCGCTGGAAATCCGGACCCTGAAAAGCGGTGGGTGGTTTAGTAACGACATCACGGATAATCTGGATCATGGGGATCATCGCATACACGTGCTGAATGATGCCGATATTCGGCTGATTCTGGCGATGCAATCCAAGGCGTCGGCGGGTCGGGCGGCCGTGGAGTGGGCCAATGATCTGCCGGAGGAGCCGCAATTCGATGAGGCGAAGTTCCTCGCCTGGTATATCGGGCAGGGTGGGGGCGACAATAAGGTAGTTACCTACAAGCCGGAGGTGGTGGACGGGAAGGTGTTCACGCTGCACGGCATGCCTGCGGAAGTGGTAGCCGATGGCAATGGGGCGCAATTGGTGGTGCGGGATGGCGAGAAGGTGCATACGTTGCCACTGCGAGAGGGGGATTATGTTCCAGCGGACCATGGCTCGATCAATGGGTTGTTTGTGAAGTCGGCGAAAACGCCGGCCGCTTCGGTAGTGGACCATATTGGTGGCGCCAACGAAATGGTTGGGGACAATGCGGGGGATAATGGTATTTCTGCCGCTAGAGCATTGGCATTAAAACACAACAGTGAACGTATCATACGTAAAGACCCGGTGCCACAGTATAGCTCTGGTTCTGATGTGGAAAAAGTTGCAGATGTATTTATCAAAAACCTTGCTGAGTATTTCCGTTTGCAAAAAGTGGCACATATGCCTACAGTTGACGGGTTAACAGTCATGGTTGATTTTTCCAATTATGATACAGTTTTGCGCATGGTCTCAACAGAACGCGGACAATATGAACTAAGGGTAATTTCGGGGAATAAATGGCATCTGATTAAACCGGATTTTATTGTTGAATTACAAAACAAAATTACCGGTTCCGGAATCGGGCTTAATAATAGAGCTTCTTTCGTACAGGGTGCACACCCTAAATACAATTCAATACAAACGGGTCAATCCGGTGGCGTTATCGAGACTTATGACGAGCGGCCATATAGCCTGGAAAATAAAGATGCCGGTCCGACCACGCGCAAGCCGCGGGATTGGATGCGGCGGTTTGCCACGGAGGCGGTGCGGCGGCTGAATATCGCGTATGGTGGGCAAGTCAAAACTGAGATCGTGGATTCGGTGGACCAGTTGCCCGAACCAGTGCGATCGAACGCCCGGCAGAAGCAATTGGAAGGCAAGAAAGTGAATGCAATCTATGGGGAGAAGGGTAAGGCGTACATCATATTGCAAGGAAATGAGTATCCCTGGCAGATGATGATGGAATGGTACCACGAGGCGTTAGGGCATTATGGGGTGCGTTTGCTACTATCGAAGGATGATTTTAAGCGGGTGTCACTGGCTCTGAGTGGAAGTCTGCGGAATTACGCCAACAAACTGGGCCAGACTTATTACGATCTGCCCTGGGCGGAACTGAGTGAGGATCAGCGGATTCGGGTCACGGAGGAACTATTTGCCCATATCGCGGGCGGGTATAGCGCCAGTGGCAAGCGGGATTACCTGTTGATGCAGCAGCGGGGGCTGGTGGAGCGGATTTGGTCGAAACTGCGAGCGGGATTACATCGCCTGCACCTGCCGATCAAGTGGGAGGAGCGGGATCTGGTGGAACTGGTGAATGCGGCCAGCGAGAAGATGCGCAGCGGCGCAGTGGTGGCTGGGGGTGGGGATGACGATGGGCAGCGGTATGCGCTGAAGAATATCACGAATCAGAGTACGACCGAAGATATGAAGAGGGAGTGGCCGATATCAAAGTTACCAAACTTACCTGCTAAATCATTGTACGAGGCGGTGCAA
>JBIJDM010000098.1:0-9729 GCA_044344145.1 Phycisphaerae bacterium | reverse complement strand
GCCCAGGAATCCAAACTCCCCCCCGGCAGCCCCGGCTCTTTTCAGACCAATGGCCAGAACATTAAGGAAGGGCGGCAGGAATGGGGCAACCTGCCCCAGCGCGAACGGGAATTGATTGTTAATGGTGCCGGCGAAGAAATCCTGCCCAGCTACCGTGATATGGTACAGAAGTATTATCGTGCGTTGGCGGAAGTGAGCAAAACCGCCCGCGACCGTTAACCCGCAAGTCAGGAAGAGGCTGTTATGCGCAGAAAATTGTTATGCACGTTGTTGACGCTGGGCGCACTGGCCGGGGCCGGAGCCCTGCCGATGTTGCACGCAGACGAACCCAAGAGCACCATGGGGGGCGATGGGCCGATCAAGGGCGAGTTGAATGACGCCACCAAAGCCGCCGCCCGCAAGGGACTGGATTTTCTGGCCCGCAGCCAGACGGCCCGGGGCGAATTCAGCGCTGCCTCCGGAGGTGGCGATAACCTTGGTATCGCCGCAATTGCCGGGCTGGCGTTTCTCGCCGATGGCAATCTGCCCAATCAGGGTCGCTACGGCACCCAAGTGGACCGCTTGCTGGATTACATCCTGCGTAACTGCCAGCCCTCGGGCCTGATTGCCGGCCAGAATTACGGCAGCCCCATGTATGGCCACGGCTTTGCCACCTTGTTTCTGGCGGAATGTTACGGCCACAGCGATCGCCCGGACCTGAAAGAAAAATTGCAGAATGCCATCCGCCTGATCGTCCAGACCCAGAATCGCGAAGGTGGCTGGCGCTATCAACCCGCCCCCGTGGATGCCGATACCTCGGTGACGATTTGCGAAGTGATGGCCCTGCGGGCAGCGCGCAATGCCGGCATCAAAGTGCCCAAAATTACCATTGACAAAGCCATTGAATATGTACGGAAAGCCCAGCAACCCGATGGCGGTTTCGCCTACACGCTGGGCAGTGGCGGTTCGGCCTTCCCACGTTCGGCGGCCAGTGTCGCCGCGCTGTTCTATGCCGGATTGTATGAAGGCAAGGAAATCACCAACGGCATGAACTATCTGCGCGGCCGGATGCCGGGCGCGAAAAACATACCTCCGGACGGCTGGGAAGGTCACTATTACTACGGTCACTATTATGCCACGCAGGCATTCTTTATGGCCGGGGGTAATGACTGGGCCAAGTTCTGGCCGGCCATGCGGGATGAAATCCTCACCAAGCAGACCAAAGACGGACGTTGGTCCGGGGATATGGGTGATATCTATGCCACCGGCATGGCCCTGATTATCCTGCAGGTTCCCAATCGTTATTTGCCCATTTTGCAACGCTGATTTTTTCTGGCCGGAAGACACGTTATGAAGTTACGTTCGCTTGTCGCATTGGCCCTGATGACCGCGCTGTATCCGAGTTGGGCGCAGGCCGCCTGGACTCTGACCGATGCGGATCTGAAGACCCAAACCATCCCCACCATCAGCCAATGGTCGCTGAAAGATGGCCTGAGCTATGCCGACACCAAAGGCGCGGCGGGCCAGTTGGCCACGCGCAATATCGTGCGACTGGTGAACGGCGACATCAACGTCAACGCCGACAAAGGCTGGCGGGTCCACCTGCGTAATGGCGATGTGATCATGGGGTTGCCCGGCGCGATCAGCGAAAAAAGCCTGACGATTACGGCCACTGATTTGGGCAATCTGCAGGTGGCACTGAAAAATGTGGTCTGCATCAACCGCGGCGCCCGCCCCGCCACCATCACGGCCACCAAGGACACGGTCATACTCAAAAACGGCGATCAGGTTGCGGGTTTACTGCTGGACGTGGGGGCGGATAAATTACAAATCCAATCCGACATCGGTCCGGTGGACTTGGCTTGGGAAAAAGTTGAGCGGATTGAATTCAGCGGTGGTCAGTCCACCCGCAAGCTGCCGGAACTGTCCACCCGACTGGGCTTTTCCAACGGCACCATCTTCACCACCACCGCTTTGGCGTGGAAAGACGATGTCGTCACGTTTAAGGATGCCAATGGGAAAGCCTGCCAGAGTCCCATCGGCACGGTGGTTAGCGTGGATGTGCTCGGTGGCCGGGTCGTCTGGCTGGCCGAACTCGAGGCCACGGAAGACCAGCAGACCAGTCTGCTGGGCACGCCATGGCCCACCCAAATCAACCGGAATGTGATGGGCCAACCACTCCGCGTCAAGGGTGAAACCTTCAGCCGCGGGTTGGGGGTGCATGTAACCAGTCAATTGCTCTATAAGTTGGATGGGACGTTCAAAACTCTGGCCCTGCGTGTGGGGGTGGATGACTCGGCCAAACCCCATGGGGAATCCCATGTTAAAATTGTGCTGGATGGCAAGACTTTGTGGGAAAAAGCCGACATGAAGGCTGGCGAAATCACACCGCTGCTGCAATTGGACATCGCCGGGGGTAAAAATTTGGAACTCAAAGCCCTGCCCAGCACGCAGTTGGATATCCAAGGGCGGGTCAATTGGATCGAGCCCGCATTGCTGCGGCCATAAAGCCATATACCCATAAAAATCAGATCGGTTGAATGCGCCATGACATCGCGCAAGGGCCGTCGGTTATGACGCCACGGACTTTTTCGTGCGCAACGCCGCCAGCCGGTTCCGGGCATCCCGGAAGTGAATATCCCACTGGGTGATCTTGGAATAGACCTGCGTGGCGTCTTCGTTCTGGCCCAAATCTTCGTAGCAACGGGCCAGCCAGTAGTGCAATTCTTTGCTCTTGCTATCGCCGGTTTCGGCCAGTTCGTAGGCCTCGATGGCCTGTTTGAACGAATCGAGGGCTTCGGGTTTGAGCCCCTGCTCGGTGAAGCAGCGTCCCAACAGGTGCTGGGCATCGGACCGATGCTGGGCGCCGTTGCGGGCCATCTGGAAGGCCGCGATAGCTTCGTCGTATTTATGCGCCTGATACAGACGCACGCCGTATTCGTATTGCACATTGGCATCAGTGGGATAATTGTTGGACCGTTCCTTGTATTCCACCAATTCGAAGGCCAAACGTTCACGCTGGGCTTGATGCAGTTGCTCGGTGAGGGTTTTGTCGTTGGGGGTGGCCTTGAGGGCTTCGCTGAGGATGCGGACGGTACGCTTGAACTGGCGGATGCGAATTTCGCCGATGGTCATTTTATACCGATAGGTCTGCGTCCGGGCATAGGAATCACGCAGGATATCAATGGCGAGATTTTCGTGCTCTTCCGTTTCCATATCAATCAAGGAACGCACGTACTTGTTGATAACCTGCATTTCCATGGGATTGGCTTCGTAGTCGGCCTTGCTGCGTTCCATCAGCTTGGTCCGGTGCTCTTCGGAGCGGGCCAAATTGTCTTCTTCCATCAATTCCTTGGTCTGTTTATGGTCGCGGATGGAATCCTTGAAGCTCTGGGCATTTTCGTATTTGCCCAACATCAGGGTTTGCGAGGCGGACAGGTCCTTGATCCGGGAGATCAGGCCCCCATCAAGCGGGTCCATCTGCTGGGCCCAATTCACGGCTTCAATGGCCTCCTTATACAGCCGGGCGGCTTCGTATATGTCGGCCATTTCCAGATAAATTTCTTTTTTGGGTTTGGGGCTGGTGCGGTTGGCCTGAATCAGCACAGGACCAAACCAGGCAATAACATCAAGATAACCTGCTACTTGTGCGGCGCGGACAAATTTCACCATTTCGGTAATATTGCCGGGATCCTTGGTAAGAATCCCTTCAATATTGAGCATGATTTCTTTGGGGGTTTTACCCTTGAAATGACCCTTGGGGCCAAAAAAACCGCCGGCGGGTTTCCCCCCTTTGAGTTTGCGGCGCAGCGCCACGTCGCGCAGGGCCTCGTGGCCGGGGATATTCTGGGGTTCGCGCAGCAATCCATCCAGAAACAGGTCAATGGCATAATCGTAGTTTTCGCTCTGGGCCACGGTACGGGCGCGGTCAAAAAAGGCCTTGCCTTTGCCGGGACCTTCAACAGAATCGAGCTTCTCATCCGCCATAGTTGTACTCACTACTTGATTTGTGCAGATCAACCGCAACGATGCGACAACAACTCACATCCGGCCATTCCGGCCCATGCATGCAGCGCGGCGACCTGCTCAACCTGCAAGGATACCCTAACCCCCCGCCAGCAGCAAGTTTTACGGGTATGGAATGGCAAAATTCCACCCCGTTCGACGCCTTTAACCAGCTCATTCGATCATTTTACAGCGCTGAGGTACGCCACTCATTCGGGTACATGGGAACATCCAGATGCATATATGAGGTTAGGATACAGTTCATCCTGATTGCGTAACCCCAAACCCGTACTTGCCGAAGGGCATATTTGGGATTAGTATGCGAATTTGTTTCTTTTTGCCAGAAAGGTATGACATGACCCAGATTGCCGCCCAAATGTACACCCTGCGTGAATATTGTAAGACCCCCACCGATATTGCCACCACGCTGGCCAAGGTGAAGAAGATTGGCTTTGAGGCCATTCAAATCTCCGGTTTCGGCCCCTGCGATCCCAAGGAAGTGGCCAAGATGCTGGCTGATAATGGTCTGATCTGCTGTGCCACGCACACCAGCTTTGAACGTATGCAGAAAGAGCCGCAGGCCGTCATTGATGAACTCAAGCTCTGGGGCTGTAAACATACCGCGCCGGGCGGTCTGCCGGGCAGTTACAAGGAACTGGGTGCCAACGGTTACGTCCAATTCGCCAAAGACGCCGATGCGGTGGCGGAAATATTTGCCGCATCAGGTATTACCCTGTCCTATCACAACCACAACTGGGAATTCGAAAAGTTCTCCGGCCGGGTGGCGCAGGCCATCCTGATCGAAGAATCCAAGAAGCTCTGCTTTGAAATTGACACTTTCTGGGTGCAGGCTGGCGGCGGGGACCCCGCGGCGTGGATTGCCAAGTGCGGCGGGCGCATTCCGCTGCTGCATTGCAAGGATATGACCCACCGCAAGGACAAGTACATCATGGCCGAAGTGGGCGAAGGCAACCTGAACTGGCCGGCGATTATCGCTGCCGCCAAGACCGCCGGTGTACAGTGGTTCATCATTGAGCAGGACACCTGCGAGACCGACCCGTTTGACTGCCTGGCGACCAGCCTGAAGAACCTCAAAGGCATGGGTGTTGCCTAATTTGGCTTGAATAGCGGAAAAACCCGGCGAACCGGCTATGATCAATAGCCGGTTCGCTTTTTTATTGAGGTAGATATGGCCGCTGATCCCACAATTGTGCTCATTCCCGGAGATGGTGTCGGTCCCGAGGTGGCTCATGCGGCCCAGCAAGTGCTGAATGCGGCGGCCCCCTATCTAAAGTGGATCGAAGCGCCCGCCGGTGTAGGGGCAATTGCCACGCACGGCAGCACGCTGCCGGATGCCACCATTGAACTGCTGGAACATTACAAGGTCGGGCTGAAAGGCCCGGTGGGTACGCCCATCGGCGAAGGGTTCCGTTCGGTCAATGTGACGCTGCGGAAAAAGCTGGACCTGTACGCGGCCATACGCCCGGTGCGGAGTCTGGCCCATGTGAAGACCCGTTACGAGAACGTGGATATTGTCATCTTCCGCGAAAATACCGAAGGGCTGTATTCGGGGATTGAAAACGAGGTGGCGCCGGGCGTGGTGATGTCCATGAAGGTGGCCACGGAAAAAGCCTGCCTGCGGATCGCCCGGTCGGCGTTCCGCTATGCCAACCGGCGCAAGCGCCGCAAGGTGACAGTCTTCCACAAAGCCAACATCATGAAGATCACCGACGGCCTGTTCCTGCGCTGTGCCCGGCAGGTCTGGGAAGAGGAATATCCCAATCTCGAATACGAGGAAATGATTATTGACAACGGCTGTATGCAGTTGGTCAAAGATCCGACACGCTTTGATGTGCTGCTGATGGAAAATCTCTACGGCGACGTGGTCTCGGATTTATGCGCGGGGCTGGTGGGCGGGCTGGGCGTGGTGCCGGGGGCGAATATTGGCGAGCAGTGCGCGGTATTTGAAGCGGTCCATGGCACCGCCCCGGATATCGCGGGCAAGAATCTGGTCAACCCGCTGGCGTGTATCATGTCCGGGGTGATGATGCTGAATCATCTGTTCGATACCCGCCACGAGGCCCGTTATCACGAGGCCGCAGACAAGATCAAAGCGGCGTACAACGCAGTTTTGGCCGATGGCAGCAAGCTGACCCGAGACTTGGGGGGTAGCGCGAGCACCAGCGAGTTCACCGCAGCCCTGATCGCCCATATCCAAAAATCAGGCTGAGGGCGTTTAATCCTGCACGGTGATGGCGCGGAGGAATTCCGTCGAGGGGTTTTTGTTATCCGGCACCAGCATGGCCCGGATGCCTTCCTGCCGCATACGAATCGCCGCGAGATAAGGCAGGAATTCCGTACGATCAAAGTTGGGCTGGCCGGGGATTTCCGGGAAGGCAATATCAAGGAACTTGGCGTACTCCTGCGCAGCAGTGTCGTATAGCTTGAGGGCCTGAGCCAGTGGTTGCGCCAGGGTGGGGGTCAGCTTGCGCTGGTTGTTATGCCACGCCCACAGGCCTTCGGCCAGCACTTTGTCGGCCCGACCCAGCGCCTGGAGATACGCGGTTTCCTGAATATGTTTGGTGTGGGTGTTGATGTTCTCGGGATAACGCTTCAAATGCAGGGCAAATTGATCCATGGCCATGGGGGCGATTTTTTCGATGTTGTCGAAACAGTCACGCAGTTCGCGCATGCGTTCATCCATCTGTGCCGCCGTAAGTGTGCGGCCATCAGCTCGTACCTGATACATCAACCGCAGTAGATCGTTGGCGTAATAGACATCATCGCGACACCACAGCCGCAGAGACATGGCCGGATCGGCATCCACCACGCGCAGACCCATGGTGGTGGGCCGGCCCGCTTCGAGGGTGCGTTGGTAGGCCCGATAGGCGTAATAGTAAACACTCACCCCGAAACGCCGGCGCAACGGTTCTTTCTGGTTGGGCAGCAGGTCGCTGATTTCAATCCCATGGCCAAGCGGAATCGCTTCGGCGTCATCGCGGAGCAACTTCGTTTTGAATTCGGGCCGCAGGATGATGGTACCGACCTGACGGGTGATGTCCTGGGACAGATCGCGCGGGGCGCCGGGGACCGCTTCCCGTTGGGTGACAAATTGGTTGGCCTGGTCGTAACGCCAGCGCGAACGGTAGGCCACACGCTCGAAACTGCCCCCCAATTTCAGGAAATACAAATGCCCCTGCTCCAAGCGCAAATCGGGATTCTGCGGGCTGTAGAGTTCGCCGGTGTAAAGATGGTCCAAGCCCCCCACCACCCAGCGGTATTTTTCGTCCACCGACTGCCACTGGGCCGAAAGGTTATACGCCTGATTCCAGGCATTGAAAATATAGACCGTGGCAAAGTAGGGCTGGAGTTTGCCCACCATCGTGTAGTGGGTTTGCAACTCGACCCATTTGCGTTCGTGTTTCAGATTTTCTGCGCGGATCCACAGCACCATGGCCAAGAGGCCGCGCATCCCACCGAGCGTGAGGCGGGGGAACTCCACCGCCAGTGTGCGCAATTCCCGGTCGGTCGGCGGAACAATGGTGGCCCGCTGGGCGCGGAGCCAGGGCTGCATGAAGATAGTCACCAGCAACATCACCAGGGCCAGCGCAAAGCCCACCAGCCGGTCGCGGCCGGCTTTGCCAAACGACTTTTTCACGCCGTCCGTCGAACTCATGCAACCTCCTGATCGCGCAAAATCAGATACCCCAGCGCCAACAACGGCAGCGTATACACCACCGCCAGCAGCACCATCGTCGCGAGGTCAAACCAGGGCAGCGCCCGTAACTGGGTCAGGGCGGTCATGCCGTCAAAGCGGGCAAAATTCGGCAGAATTTGCGCCGCCGTGACCACACTGCGCACGGAGATATCCGACAAGCCACTGGCCGCGTCATACCACCAGACCCCCTGCAGGGCTTTGGCGTCGGCGTTGCTCATAATCGAGAAACTCGGCCCGTTGACCATCTCTTCCAGCAGGCCCAGCGAACTGCCAAGGGTGTAAATCAGCAGCGTGGTCAACCCCGCCACGGCCCAGCCCATGCGGCTGGAGCAGACCACCGCAACCAGCGCCAGCAGCGTGGCTTCCAGCCACAGCACGGCTTGGCTCTTGGCCAGATTGGCGATGAACCAGCCACTGGGTTGCTGAATCCGCAGGGAGCGCTGATCAAAACCAATGCCATGATCGGGGGTGAGACAGCGGATATCCACCAACAACTCCCCGGTATCCAGCAAAGAGGCGGGGAGTTTGATTTCCAGCGGTGATTTTTCCGTCACCACCAGCGGGAGGGTTACAATATTCTTTTCATCCAAACGGCGGATGGAATCCGGCTGGGTATTGGCGGCCGCGCCGCCGGGCTGGGTTCCCGCCCCGCTGGAATCACTCCACAGCGGGGAATAAGCCATGAGCAGGGCCCGGGTGGACTGGGACTGGGCCCGATACCGATCCACATCCACTTCCAGAGTCAGGGTGAATTTATCCTCCGCATCCACCTGCACCTGTTGGCGCTGCACATTGATAAAACGATAGGACGCCACCTCCAGCAGATTCAGCGGGGTGGGTTCGGCGGGACAATAGATATATTGGCGGTCACGTTTTTCGGTGCCCAATAATTGCGGGGAGAACAGCGGGGTATCAAATTCATTTTTCGAGCGGGTACGATTCGGATCCGCACCAATCAGCACCACATTGGCCGCTTCCCGGGCGGTACTGGACTCGATGCCCAAAAACACATTATTGGTCGGACACGTCACAGTGATTTCCACCGGACCGGGATCAAACTCGGGATTGATACAGAAGAACTTCAGCAATTCGGGCGTCCAAGTGGCCGTCCAGGCTTCACTCAGCCGGAGAGTTTTCTCCTCGCGCGTGCGGGAATCGTTGATCAGCGTGATCACCACATTGATTTCCGGGGGATTCAGCAGTCCGCCCGTGGGTGTGGTCACCATGCCGTTGAAACGGAAGGCCAACAAGGGACGAATTCCCACGACGGCCGTCAGGGAGTTAAACCGATAGATCGCTTTTTGCCCCGAAGCGCCTTTCAGCCAACGCTGGGGCGGATTGCGCGTGTAGTCAACCATCCCGGCCACCTGCACTCCGCCGGGGGCGAGAATATAATTTTCCGCCCGCAGCGCGCCGCGCTGGGCGAGGGTTAACAGACTTTCATCCGGAGGGTCGGTCCGGGCCGCACGGTCATAATCCATCCGTTGTAATTCATGAATCGCCTGTGCCTCGTTACGGACCATCCGATCCGTGACCAGCGCCACCGTCAGACTAATCCCGCCCATCACCAGCAACAATGCGCCCAGCATCACGCTCAGGCCCACCACTTTGCCCAGCAGCAATTCCAGCCGCGAGATCGGCTTGGACACGGTGGTCATCAGCGTGCGGCGCTCGCGTTCCCGCGCAAGGGACATGCAGCCCAAAATCCCTGCGACCATCAGCACGGTGAATTCCTGACTGCGCAACAGCATTTGCAGCACCAGACTCATGCGCTCGATGGGCCGGTAGGGCTGCACAGTCAGACATAAAATCAGGGATAACACCAACCACAACGGCACCAGCAACCAGATGCGCATGGACCACGCTTCGAGGCAGGTCACCCAGCCCACCGCCCAGACCCGCGGCCAGCCGGAACCCAGCTTGCCCTTGCCCCAGATCAGCAGCACCAAATCGCGGTGGGCCCGCAGCAAGGTCAGGGCCAGCAGCCCCAGCACCAGCGCCACCACCACCCATAGGCCCACGGCCAT
>JBIJDM010000292.1:0-2656 GCA_044344145.1 Phycisphaerae bacterium | reverse complement strand
GACTCCCCCCGCGCACAATTGTTCCACGTGGAACAATTGCATTTCGTATTCAATTCGTAATTCGTAATTCGTAATTCGTAATTCGTAATTATCTTCTAATTCTCTACCTGCAACCCACTTGCATCTATCCCCCCAGCCCCTTTTCCATCTTCATCACCTCTTCCGCCAGCACGCTGTAATCCGCCGCCCCGGCGGAGTTGCTGGCGTATTGAAAGATGGTCTGCCCGAAGGAGGGGGCTTCGGCCAGTTTGATGTTGCGGCGGATCGTGGTGTTAAAGACCACCGCGTCCGACCAGGGTTGGTTCTGGCCGCGGGCTTCCGTGATGAAGTTTTCCACTTCGCCGGTGACTTCGCCCGTCAGCCGGGCGGCGGATTCGAATTGGCAGAAGATCACGCCCGACACGCGCAGCGCGGGGTTCAGACTTTCCCGCACCAGCCCCACGGTCTCCAACAATTTCGCCATGCCCTGCAACGCCAGAAAATGCGCCTGCAACGGGATAAAAACTTCGGTCGCATACGCCAGCGCATTCAGCGACAGCAGCCCCAGCGACGGCGGGCAATCCATCAGCACATAATCCGCGGCCAGCGCCTTGGCCGCCGCCATGTTGCGCAGCAACTGTTCACGCTTGACCACGGCCACCAGTTCCTGTTCCGCCGCCGCCAGATCGGTGGTGGCCGGGATGACCGACAGCTTGTCCGTCACCTTGTGCAGACAGTCGCGCAGCGGGATGCCATCGGTCAGGGCCTGATACGTGCCCTGCGTGACCCCGGCGGGATCAATGCCCAGATGCGTGGTCAGATTGGCCTGTGGGTCCAGATCAATCAGCACCACGCGCCGGCCCGCTTCGGCCAGCGCGGCGCCCAGATTCACGGTGGTGGTGGTCTTGCCCACGCCACCCTTCTGATTAAACAAGGCGATAATGCGGGTCTTCATGGGCTGGGGGCCTCCTGTACGCGGCTCAGATACCGGCTATAACATATCAGCAGCGCCCCGAGCACCAAACCCGCCAGCGGCGGCCAGGTATAGGCCGGGGCAGTCGTGGTGCTGGAACGCAATAACGCCAACAACGGGACATAATCATACCATCCTTTGGCCCACGTGCTGGCAAATTCCGCCTGCAAATAGGCCACCGCGGGCAACCCCACCAGCAACCCCGCCCCGGCCACCAGCACCCCCGGCTGCCAGCGCGGCCGGGCCTGCACCAGCGCCTTGCCGCCCAGTGCCAATGCCATCAGCCCCGCGAGTTCCCACAGGCCCACGAGCGCCGGGCCAGAGCGATACTCGATCATCCACCACGCCATCAGCCAACTGGGCACGATGCCCAGCACGCTGCCAACCGTCGGCCAGATCAGCCCCGCCGCCTTTTGCGTCGGCCACAATACCAGCAGCCACACCGCCGCGGCCATCTCGACATACGTCAGCGCCAGCCGCCACGCCCCATTGGGCACCGTGCGCGGGGTGAACTGCACATCGGCCACCGCCAGCGCCAGACCCACCAACGCACACGCGCCCGCCGGGACCGCACTGGCCAGCGTGATCTGCCACGTATGGGCGTGGGGCATTTGCGGCGCGGCTGGGGCGGTGGTGGTCACCACGGTTTAGTTTCCTGTGCCCGGCGGAACCGGGCGGGGGATATGAACCTGTTCAAAACGGATATCCACATAGCCGGTGCGGGCATCCACCCGGCCATAGCGCATGTAAATCTCGCTGAGGGCTTTGAGCTTGGTGGGCAGACTGACCTCGAAGAATTTCTCTTCCTGCGGTGGCCGGCCCCAGAGAATCTGGGTGTTGTAATGCGTGTTGAGCACGATATGCGGTTTGCTCTTGTCCAGTTGCCCGCCCAGATTGCTCAGATCAATGCTGTCAATCTGCCCCGACCACGGGTGGCCGGTGAGTTGCTGGACCATTTGCAGCCCGGTGGAAACCGGCGCGCTCTGAAAGGCCGAACCGGGTTTAGGCAGGGCCTCCGGAATGCCTTGCAGCACGAAGAAGCCCAGCATGTTTTTGCGTTCCTCGGCGCGATACGTGCCGGGCAGACGCACTTTTTGTTCGTCCACCAGCGCCAGTTCGTCGCCCTGTCGGACCAGCGCCACTGGCCGGCGGAATTCCGCGCTGATCTGGATGGTAATCAGCCGCTGCTTGGGGTCTTCGATGCGGCGTACCCATTGGATGCGCCGCACCCAGGCATTGGACCGCTGCTGGGGGGCCTCGGTGTATTGCCCGGACACGACGAGCAGGATTTCCTTGTCCAGCGGATTCTGGATGCGGTTGTAATTCTCCATGCTGCTGGCGATGAAGCTGGTGGCCGTGCCTTTGACATCCGCGATGATGGATTGGTCCAGCCACGGCGGGGCGCCCAGAATTTCCACCCGGATGGGCCAGCGCTGCTGCGTGCTGGCGGTTTGAATCTTTTTGTCCGAGTACGTTTCGATATAGCGATAGCCAAACCCGATGCCCACACCCACGGCCACCAGCACCAAACCCAGCCGCACCGGGCGCAACCATCCCGTCGCGGGGTAGCGGGGCGGTAGCGCTGGGGGAGGTGGTTGCATGATTCCTGTTTACCGATAACTATTCGCGGGCACATCGCGCAGGGCCAGATGTACCAGACGATGACACAACTGGGGGAAGGCGATCCCCGCCTTGGCGGCGGCT
>JBIJDM010000177.1:0-6304 GCA_044344145.1 Phycisphaerae bacterium | reverse complement strand
GTGGCGTTATTGCTACAAGACCGCGAAGCTACCGTGCGGGTATGCCATATTTACACCCGCGATTTGTCCAGTCACACGCGCAGTGCCGATGTGCTGGTGGTTGCAGTGGGGAAGGCAGGCTTGGTCGGGCCTGAGCAGGTTAAGCCGGGGGCCGTGGTCATTGATGTGGGGATTAACCGGGTGGTGAGTGGACACGACAGTCAGGGCAAACCCATACGCCAAACGGTGGGGGATGTTCAGTTTGAGGCTGTATCCCAAGTGGCCGGTTACATTACGCCGGTGCCGGGAGGCGTGGGGCCTATGACAGTGGCCATGCTCTTAAAGAATACTCTGCGGGCTGCACGACTGGTGCATGGCCTGATGGCGGTTTAATCCACAATCACATTACCGCGCTGCATTATGATGCCACCGCGGATAACGCCACCGTTTACCGGATCGGGTTGTTTGTCACCCTCTTTGAATATTTCCTGCGTGGGCTGGGTGGTGGGCTGTTTCAGCCATTCTTTCCGCAGTGCCTCAACCTGTTGGGAACGCTGAGGGGCCGCCGCCAAAGTGATTGGTTTACCCACAAGTTTGGAAAACTCAGCGGCTGCAGACTCGGCCAGTGACTGATCAGGCAAGAGCATGGCGTCCAGAAGGAAGAACCGGTCCTGACGCAGACTCGCAATGACTTCAGGAGTTAGCCCCGCCTTAGCCGGACGGATTTCCTCAACCCGTACCCGAACTTCTGCGCTGTAGGTGGTCAGATTCATCGCCATAAGTACGTCACGAGCTGAGCCGGATAAAGCCTTTAATTTGGCGCTTGCCTGTTCATGGACTTTAATTTCGTCGGAGTCCAACTCCTTAAGAATGTCTTTGATTAGATTAAGGGTCTCGGCATTAGCCGGTGCCGGTTGGGTGGTGGATAACACTTGCCGGGCAACGGCGGGATTAGCATCTATTAAGCCACGTAAAGGCGAATCTGCTAAAAACGGATTCAGAAGATTTTGTAGATCTTTGCCATAGACTAAACGTAAATCTGAAAAAGTAGCCGCAGTGTACTTCTCCTTAATGGTGTTAACACGTCCCATATATTCGTACAGGGTAACGGTGACTCCTGATGCCTCACCATCAGCCTGCTGAATCAACAGCATCTTGCGGCATTGCTGGGCCGGTTCATATTGCCATAGGTTCACATTGGTAACCGTGTCGTTGACCGAGATATCGCCGCCAAATAGCAACTGGCCCGTTTTCACGCGACCCCAATTGACGGTACGCTGTACACCCCCAGGGTTAAAATAGCAGTTAATACTGCCCCCTGGGCCAAAATCTTGAACCTTGATAAGGCCACGTTGTTCCGGCGTTTGCATCACAATCCGGCCATTGATTAGACAGATAGGCAATATTTCCACGATCGAGGGCAAGCCCTCCGTACTGGTCTTAGTATCGTTAACCTCTGTGGTCACCGGTTGCTGAATCATGATTTTGGCATGGGCATTCTGGGCCTCAACCCCCGTGTTCAGGAGCGTCATTCCCAACGTAACCAGACCGGCGGAAATCCAGAGTTGATGATTTTTCATTATTCACTCCAGTGAAGATATATGCCTAGCGCTTAGTATAACGATATAATAGAGAAAGTAATGCACTCTGGCTTGAGATTATAGAGGCACGAATCATGAAATTGCTCAAAAAAATCCTCTCCCATGCTTGGAAACGTGCCCGTGCGGTCGCGATTATTGACGATCACGGTACCACCACCTATTTAAAACTAGCCTTAGGGGCGATGTATTTTTCGCGCCAAATCGAGCGGTGGACTCAGCGTCCCAGGATTGGCCTCATGCTCCCCACCGGCGCTGCAGCGCCCATGTGCATCATGGGCGCCTGGATGGCCAAACGTATTCCAGTCCCGATGAATTTCATGCTGTCCAAAGAGGAATTGGCCTATATTATCCAGGATGCCGAATTGGACACTATCCTGACGGTAAAGCCCTTGATTGATCATCTGGGCGGGCCCACGTTACTCCCGGATGAGGTTAAGGTGGTTTATCTGGATGAACTAACCCCACCGAAATGGCCCACGCTGCGTTGGCCCCCGGAGCACAACGATGATGAGGTGGCCGCCATTTTATACACTTCGGGCACCAGTGGCCGGCCCAAGGGGGTGTTGCTGACCCATGGTAATTTTGTCGCCAATCTTCTGGGCTGTATCGAACATGCCAATTTGCAGCGGGTGGATACATTTTTGGGGGTCTTGCCCCAGTTCCATTGTTTTGGTCTGACCGCATTGACCCTGGCGCCGTTGGCCTTAGGAGCGAAGGTGGTCTATACCGCCCGCTTTGTGCCCAAGCGGTTGGTGGAGTTGTTCCGTAAACACCGGCCGCAGATATTCATGGCGGTGCCTTCGATGTACAAGGCCCTGCTGGGGGTCAAAGATGCCAATCGCACGGACTTTGTATCCCTGCGATTCCCGGTCAGTGGGGGGGAGCCATTGCAGGAAGCTACGCTCAAGGAATGGCAGGAACGTTTTGGCGTTATGTTGCTGGAGGGGTATGGTCTGACGGAAACCTCGCCGGTAATCTCGTGGTGCAGTCCCACGCATAATCGTCCGGGTTCGGTCGGGCGTCCCTTGCCGGGGGTGCGGGTGCTGATTCTGGATGACAAGAATATCCCCCTGGGGCCGGATGCTGATGGTGAAATTGTGGTCAGTGGACCCACCGTTATGGCGGGATATTTCAAACTGCCGGAACTGACACAGGAAGTGATGGTCGAAGTCTTCGCCGCCGAGAGTACCGGCCCACAGCGCCGGATGTATTTCCGTACCGGAGATATAGGCCGGTTGGATCGGGATGGCTTTCTTTACATTACCGGCCGCAAGAAGGAAATGATGATCGTGGCGGGGGAGAATGTATTCCCGCGCGAAATTGAAGAAGTCATTCAAAAGCATCCCGCACTCAAGGATGTGGGGGTGATTGGACGGCCCGACGAATCACGTGGGGAAGTCCCGGTGGCGTTTGTGGAACTCAAGCCGGGAATGACGGTGAATCCGGGCGAGCTACGGACGTTTTGCCGGCAAAAATTGGCCGGCTACAAGGTCCCGCGTGATGTCTTCACGGTTCCGCATCTACCCTTGTCACCGACCGGCAAAGTGCAACGGCGTTTGTTGGCTCAAGGTTACGATAATTATGTGGCCCAGGCACAGGCGTATGAAAAAGAATTGGCCGCAGCCACCCACAACCCACCGGCCCATTAGGCCAGTTGCCAACGCCGGCGGAGATACCACTCCAGGGTGAAGATCAGCACCCCGGCGAAAAAGAAGTAGCGGAAGTTGTAGAGGACGTAGGATTTCTTCTTGGCCAGTTGCTCGGGTGGTAATTGGGCCAGCAGTTTGTCACCTAACGCATTAATGCCCTGTAAATCAACTGCCATACCGCCGGTCTGCTGGGCGATTTGCACCATCAATGCCGGATTGGCGGCGATTCGATCCAATTCGCCTTCGGTTTGAATCAGTTCAAATTTCCCCTGATCCTGCGCCAAGGGTTGGCCATCTTTGCTGGCCTGGAAAAACACGTTGTAAATGCCCTTGGTCGGAGGTTGCCAGCTACCGGTATAGATCCCAACCTGTTCAGGCAAATGGGTCAAATTAATCGTCTGTTCGCGTTTTTGACTATCAAGAATTGTCACCTTCACCTGTGCATACGCCGTGGCTTGGCCATTGGTATCTGTTACCGCACAGCGGAAGGGAATCGAATCACCCAGTTCGTAGGTATTACGTGATATCAGAGGGGTGAGACTGGCCCCCTCGGTGCGTTGCAGGTCCTCTTGTCCTGCCAGCCAACGTACCAACTGTCCCCAAAAGCGGTAGTAGGGCGATTGCCGTCCCATGCTGCGTAGATAGAGATTCCACTGCCAGGTCGTGTCGGCGGTGAATGCGGCTGTGCGCCCTTTGCCCACCGGCCCAACCACCAGCACGTTGGCAGGTTGATTGGCAATCTGGATCTGAGGATGTTGGAGAATCACCGTACCTGTGGGTTTGGCAGCGCCTACGGCCACGCAACCGGATAGTGCGGGAACGGCTTGGGGAGGTAGCGTTTTATCTGGACTCATGAAAAATTTTTCCAGCCCTTTCATGGTTACATGTTGCAGCCCCAAACCGGTTAGTTGGGGGACAAAGGTCGCATTGATCTGGGCGGGATTCTGGGGGGCGATGTCCACGGGTAAAACTTCGGCAATTGGATTCTGCTGCCAATTACCGGGACCAAAACTGTGTTGTCCACCAATCATCAGCAGGCCCTGACCAGCAGTCACGCAGGCATTGATATCCCGACCTTGCGCCATGGTCAGATAGCTACTGTCCAGGTCTCCGAATATAACTACTTTGTACTTTTCCCATTGTTCTTTGGTCTGGGGCAGGCCGGTTAGCTCGGAATCGTTGGTTGTGTTCTGACCCGCCAGAATAAATTTACCGGCCTGGGTTTGGATTAAGGTGGTGGTTTGCAATTGTGGGTCTTGTTCCAACGCCCGCCGCAAGGGGCCAACTTCGGGACGGACGCGACCTTCGACATAGAGCACCCGGATGCGCGGCTGAATTACCAAAGCGGTGAGTTCGATCTCATTATTAATCGCGGTACGTTCACTGGGATCGTGCGGAATTCGCAGTCGTACGGTATTGCGCCCCAGTTTGGTGGGCGTCCAGGGGATCTCGACCGTTTGGGGCTTGGCTCCGGAGCGAAGCACGATTTGTTTTTCCCCCAGTTGCTCCTTGCCCTGTTCCAATAGCAGTGGAACAACCCGATCGCTGAGCGCCTGCGAGCGCACCAGTACGGTAATATTGGTCGTGGTATCCAGTGGCACAGTCAAAGGACATTCCGCATGCAATACAGCAATGTCCGGGGTTTGACTGCTTTCGGCCTCAGAGTCGCCGATCGTGACCGTATGCACCGGAATCTTGACATCCGCCAAAGCTGTGGATAAATCCCCTGAGTTGTGAATGCCATCGGAAAAGAGTACCACACTTTGCGCTGTGGATGCGGTGGCACTCAATAACAATGCGGCTAAATCAGTATGCGCGCCATCCGGGGCAATGGAATTCATACGCTCGAGGGTAATTTTTCGCGCTGGGCCGTTGGCGGTTCCCATTACGACACATTCAAGGTTATACGACGATTGAATCTGGTTGGTAAGTTGTTTGATCGCCAGCGTCGCCTGCCGGTATCGTTGGGGCTGATTAATATGGTCCACATAACCCATTGAAGCCGAACTATCCAGCGCCAATACTACATGACGACGCTGGGGAGGGGTGAGTGTATAGGTCAATACCGGCCGGATCAGCAAGCAGGTCAACAGGACGATGCCCACCATCCGTAAGCCGGTCAATACTCCCCATCGTCCTTTTCCCAGTGCCTGATAGGAACGTAGATAAAGGTTCCAGACCGCCAGCAGTAGGGTGCCGAGAAACAGCCCGGCCTGAAGCCATGGCAGGGCATAAGCATTTGAGGCCAGACAAATCGTTAGGAGACTTAATATGATTGCGTGCAGACCCAGCATACCCCAGAGATAAACGCGGGATAATACACTGCGCTGGAACCATAAGGCCAGCATGGCAGCCAGTGTGGCCGCAAACCCCAGCAGCAGCCACCATGGTTGCTGATCAAAGCCCATAAGTTCAAGAGTCAATGCATCCATGCCTGGCCCGCTTGTAGTGATAACCGTACCTGCAGGTTAAACGCAGAACTCGGGAGCTTGTTACCAACCCGTGATCCGGCGGAATACCGGCCATGCCAGATCGGCATAAAACCGATGCCCCTCGGGCCCCACTATATGCTCAAAATCACCCGATTTGCCAATGGTTTTATAGATATTCGCGATTTCCTGACATGCGGTGCGGGTGGCTGCTATAGGAAAGAGGTCATCAGTTAACCCTGAGACAATGACCAGCGGACGCGGAGCGATCAGGCCGGCGATATCCTGCATGTCGAAGTACTGCATCACCCCCGGCAGGTAGTTATCCGCACAGTGATAGACGCTGCCAATGGAGTCTGCATAGGTGCAGATGGCACAACTGGGCATACATGCCTTAATACGCGGTTCCATGGCTGCGGCATAGTAGGAAATCAGGCCGCCACCGCTATTGCCCATGATCCCGATCCGTTGACCGTCAACCTGAGGGAAATGGGCCAGAGCATCAATGGCTCGGCTGATATCCCAGACCCGCTCCCCGGCCATAGTCCGGCCCAGCAGCAAAGCCACCATGGCATCGTGGTAGCAGGTGGTGTTATGACCCACAGGGTGCGGGCGCTGGGTATGGCGTTGACCGAAACACCGCAGC
>JBIJDM010000290.1:0-2660 GCA_044344145.1 Phycisphaerae bacterium | reverse complement strand
ACGATGTCACTATTAGCGGGGGCGGGACGCTCGACGGCAATGGATATGCATTCTGGGAACCCGCCACCGGGCCGCGGGAATGGATTGTCGCGCGGCATCCGCGGGTCAGTCCGATGCTCGACTTCCGTGGCTGCACGCGGCTGCGGCTGCTGGATATCAATATCATCAACTCGCCCGGTTGGACGCTGCATCTGCATGGGTGCGATTGGGTGCAGGTGCGCGGGGTGCGGATTGATAATCCCATGTTCGGGCCCAATACCGATGGCATGGATATCAACGGCTGCCGGGATGTATTCATCAGCGATTGCAGCGTGACGGCGGGGGACGATGCCATTGTGCTGAAGACCACACGCGATAGCCGGTCGTGCGAGCGGATTGTGGTGACGGGGTGTATCCTGAAGACTTATTGTGCGGCGCTCAAGCTAGGTACCGAGAGCTGGCATGATTTCCGGGACATCGTGTTTTCGAATTGTGTCATCCATGAAAGCCCGCGGGCGTTTGCGGTGTATGCGTATGACGGTGGGATTGTGGAAAATATCGCGGTGAGTAACTTGTCGGGCAATACCAACAGCGGTTGGATGTTGAACCGGCCGCTGACGCTGGAAGTCTGCCGGCGGATGCAGGATGAAGCCAATTATAAGGTCTTTGACGGGGTGAGTCAGATTCGCAATGTGAGTATCAGTAATTGCGCCTTCAGTACGGATGGGCGGTTGATTTTTGTGGCGGCGGATGGGGGCGTGATTCGCGGCCTGAGTCTGAATCAGATCAGTCTGAAATACCCGTGGGTCGAGCAACCCACCGCGCACCACGGCGGGCACCAATATCTGCGGCATGCGCCCGAGGCCCGCGCGGCGGCGGCGGTGGTGGTGGCGCAGAATATCGAGAATTTGCAGGTGCGTGGTTTAACGGTGAATTGGCCCAGCGGGCCGGTGCCCGCTTATTGGGGTGATACCATTGAAAGTACCAACGTAGCCCGGCTGCCCCATACCAAGCTGGCGCAAACCCCTAGTGCCAAGCTGGTCCACCTGTGGGGCCGCAATCTGACGGGTGGTAGTTTTGAACTCGACGATGCCGGGGCGAAAGTGGATGTGGCGGCGAGCAGCATTCGGATCCGAAATTGAGGCGTGGGCCCACGCACATGCGGTTACGATCCCGGCTGCAGGAATTTCTTACGATAGGCGCCGGGGGTCATGCCGACCACGCGGGAGAAGCTCTCGCCGAAGCGTTGCACGGAGCGCTGGCCCACCTGGGTGGCGATTTGAGGGATTTTCATATCGGTTTTAAGCAGTAGCTCTTTGGCCCGTTCGCAGCGCAGACGCAGCAGTTCGTCATAGGCGGAGCGTTGCATGGCGGCTTGGAAGCGCATTTCCGGTTTCCGCCGGGAGCAGGCGAGTTGACTGGCAAGCGCGCCGACGGTCAGGGTGCAGCTGCGATCGGCGCGCATCAGGGCGAGGGCTTCGCGTACCAGTTCGTCGCTGGTGACCAGGCCATCGCTGGAGTGGCGTACGACCAGTGTGCGCGGGGGGACGCGGTGGATTTTGGGGGTGACTTTTTCGCCGCAGGCCAAGCGCCAGGCCAACTGGCCGGCCTGGAAACCAATTTCGTTGGCATTGGTATTGATGCTGGAGAGCGGAGGCTGATAGAAATCGCAGATCAGGTCATCATTATCCATGCCCACCAGCGCCACGGCTTCGGGCATGGGCAATTCGGCCAATTGACAGCAGCGATGAATATCCCGCGCCCGCAGGTCGTTACAGGCCATGATGCCCACCGGCTTGGGCAGTTGCTGGAGCCACGGCAGCACCATGGTCTGGGCGTTATAGAGCGGGGTGACCCCCTCCTCGGACCGCAGTGCTGGGTGGACCTTCATCCCCAGCTTACGGGCGGTGGTTTCAAAGCCGGCTTTGCGTTCCTCGTCAAACAGCGTATTACGCACGCCCGCATAGGCGACATGGCGGTGGCCCTGGTCGTGGAAATATATAGCCACCATGACCCCGGCTTGTTCGTTATCCGGCCAGAGGGCATGACAGCGTTTCACCGGGGCGCGGGCCGAAACGATAATGACCCGGCGGGGGTTATAGATCGGGGGGCAAGGACGCTTCGGGTGTGGTGGTGATCAGGATGCCCTGGGCCAGCGTGGCGGCGCGGGTCACGACATCGGAAACGGGGAAATTAAGATTGGTGGGCAGGTTGACGGTGAGGGCGAAGCGTTACACACCGCGCAAAATACCGAGAAAATGGCCATATTCCAGCGGCAGGGTGCAGGCGATGGGGCGGACGGCAGGCATGCGTATTGCTCCTAAAACATATGCGCATTATGTTTGGTCATTATACGCAATACGCAATATGGGTATTGTGTGCCACAGGCAAGTTGGTATTATGTGACAGGTGTCCCATATAGCCGTTTAGCGGTGGTATGGATTTGGTTTTTTGGAGTCTGTGCCATGTTGACACGTATGGTGGATGCCGCGGGTCTGCTACTGCGGCGGCGGCGCAAGGCCTAAGGCCCAGAGCCTATAACCGGGCTGCGACAATTTAATAAGTCTCCTCAACTGCCACGCTCGTAGAATGCACCTCTGCGGGCGTGGTTTTTTTGTTGAGTGTTAAGAGGTGAAGACGGGGGGAGTCTCACGCAACGGCGCTACGACGCAACGAGAATG
>JBIJDM010000097.1:0-9838 GCA_044344145.1 Phycisphaerae bacterium | reverse complement strand
GATGACCAGTTGGTCGGGGCGTTTGACGAGTTTAAGCCCGCGTTGACAGAGCACGCCGGCAGCGGCGCTTTCCGCTACATGCAGGGCGTAAATATCCTTGCTGGCAAAGGTGAGTTGCGTGGGGCCGGCCAGATCCATGAAATCAATCCCATTGAGGACCTGCGCGGCGGGGCCGTCGAGTTCGCCCCCGCACCAGGCGGCCGCTTCGGCGGCGGTGAATTCTTTGATCGTGGCCATAGGTTGGACTCCTTTGGGTACCTAAGCAAACGGGCGGCTGTCAGGCCGCCCGCGCTGGGACATCGTGTTACGGCTACCACCCGGTTCAGTTGGGGCGGAATTCCGCGTTCATACGTTCGATAATCAGTTTGGTGATGTCCAGTGATTCATGGGCGTACATGACTTTCCGCATGGCCACGCGCTGCATCATTTCCATCTGGGAGCGGGATTCGCCCAGCGAGGGATCATCCACCACCAGTACCAGGGCCACGCCATTTTCGCGGCTGTACTTTTCGATGGCTTCGTTCATCTGCTTGTAGATGCTCATGGTCCGCAGCCGCTGTTCCATGAGTACCTTTTCATCGCGGTACTTCATGAAGCCCTGCAGTTCCATGACCCCTTTGAGAATCCGCTCGGACAGGTCGTTGTATTCCTTGGAGTTTTCCTTGTACTGGTCCATTTCCTTCTTCATTTCATCGAGGGCTTTTTCCTTGGCGGTCTGCTCATCCTTGAGCTTGCGGCCCAGCGCCTCGATCTCGCGGTCCCCGGCCTGCTTGCTGTTCAAGCGGCTGAAGACCGTGACAATGTTGATCACGGCCAGTGCCCGCGGAGCCGGAGGCGGCGTGGTCTGCCCCTGCAGCAGCAAGCCACCGACGGTAACCCCCAAGGCCAACAACCCCATCACGCCCACCCGCATCCAATTCTTTGTCATGTGCCAATCCTCGAAAAAAACCAAATAAAGTTCATCAGTCGGACCATTATATCGCTTAGAACGCGCCACCCAAGGAGAAACTCAGGAATTGCGTCTTGTCACCCGCATCCTTGGCCAGGGGCAGGGCAAAATCCACCGCGATGGGGATGGAACCCAAGAGCGGCAGGGTAAAGCGGAAACCAAAGCCCACATCGGCCCGGATGGTATCAATGCCGATATCCTTGGACACGGTGCCGATATCGGTGAAGACCACCCCGCGCAGGGCATCCTGGAAGATCGGGAAGTTCAACTCCACGGTGGTCACCCACGAGAAGTCGCCACCAACCGGGTCCGCGTTGGCACCCGCCCGGGGCGAAATGCCGCGGAACTTGAAGCCACGCAACGAGCCCATACCGCCGAGATAGAAGCGTTCGTAGAAGGCCGATTCGCCGTAAGCAACCACGCCGACTTCGTTGCGGACCGATAACACGGTCCGACGGTCAAACACATCGCTGTAGACCGGGTAGTACCAGTCGAAGCGGGCCACCAGTTTGCCCATGGCCAGATCGCCGAGATAGTTTTCCAGTGACAGGCTGCTGCGGGTGCCGTCGGTGGGGAAACTGCGGCTGTCGGTGTCATCGCGGCTCACGCCGGGTTTGACGGTGATGAAGGCATGATCGCCTTCGGCGGCAATGATTTCCGGCGCGGCGCCGACTTCCACACTCTTGATGTTGACCTGTTCGGCGCGGAACGCCAGCGAAACCGACCAGATATCGCCGAAGCGCCGGCCGAAGGTGGCCACATCGCCGATGCGCTGTTCGTTATGACTTTCGCGCGAACGCACGAAGTAATACAAATCGTTGCCGAAGCTATAGATGGTGTCGAAGAGATACGGTTCTTCAAAGGTCAGACGATAGCGCTGGAAATCCGTACCCGGTTCGAGCAGAACCCGCATGAACTGGCCAGCGCCTTTGAAGGACTGGCCGCGGAAGAATTCGCCCGGCGAACGTGGCCCATTGGCAATATCGAAATTCTGCTGTTCCAGACTGATCTGGCCCACCAGACCGCTGTTGCTGCTGACGCCCGCCCCGATCAGGAACTTGCCGGTCTGGCCTTCTTCGACTTCCACCTGCACATCGCGCACGCCGGGTTCATTGCCCACGGGGGTGACTTTCACATCCGAGAACAGCCGGGTGGCTTTGAGGCGGTCAATGGACTTTTTCACTTTGACCATGTCATAGGACTGGTCGGGATAGACGCGAATCTGACGGCGGACGACCTTGTCCTGGGTGTTGGTATTACCGCGGACGATGACCTGACCAACCTGATAGCTCTCACCCTCGTCAATCTTATAGGTGACATCCACCACGCCGGGCTCGTCGGTATAGCTGGTGACCACTTCCACGCGGGAATAGATGTAGCCTTCGCTGCCGTAGGCGTCGGCCATGCGTTTGCGCAGGGCGTCCATGATATCTTTGCGGGCGACCACGCCGGGGACCATTTTGGTATCGCCCATCAATTCATCGCGGGTGTAGACCTTGTTGCCGGTGACGTTGATGTTGCGGACCTTGTATTCCGGGCCTTCCTGCACGGAGAAATAGACGGTGACTTTGGATTTGTCATCCTTGAAGTCGAGATAATAGGCCACTTTCGCGTCCAGGTATCCCTTGTCGCGGTGCAGTTCCATGATGGTGGACACATCGTCGTCGAGGTCCTGCTGGCTGAGGGCGCCGGGGCGGAGAATCCAGGTATAGGAGCGGACTTTGCACTTGAACCAGACGTACCATTCATCCAGCGAGGAGCCTTCATAGCGCACGCCGCGAATGCGCGAGCGCGGGCCTTCGAGAATATTGTATTTGACGATGCCCTGATCCTTGAGCAGTTTATCATCCAGTTGCACGCGCACCCACCAGTAGGCGTCCTTGCGGTACATTTCTTCGATGGCTTTGATATCGGTCTGGATGCTGAAGGGGTCCACCGGGCCGTTGAGACGGGTGGTCAGCAGTTCGCGGATTTGCTCGTCGTTTTTCACCTGATTGCCGGCGAACTGAATGGCCGCGACCAAGGCCCGTTCCTCGACCACGAAGCGGACGATCACCCGGCCGTCGGGCGTTTCCACCACGTCGGCCCGGACCGAGACAAACCGTTCCAGTGCCGCAATGGTGCGCACGTCCACATCCACTTCCGCCCGGCTGTAGCGGGCGCCAGTGGCGGAGCGGACCTGGCTGAGAATCAGGGCGGTATCGGTGCGTTTGTTGCCCACCACTTCGAGGCGCGCAATCACCCGGCCTTGCAGTGGTTCCGACGCCAACGGCGCCGCGCCCGGCAGGGCCTGCGCCCCGGCCACGGGGACCAGCCCCGGCGTCAGACTCACCCCAGCCATGACGGCCGCGGCCAACAGCCACGCCCGCGGGAGGTTATGTGGGACCAGCCGCCCAGACCGCCGTGTATGCAAAACTTTATGCTGCACTGCATCATGCTCCATTAAAGGTTTCGCTAGTGTAACCCCAAGTCCCGCTCTCGGCTAGTGTTATATTCCACCAACACCCCCTTTTTACCCCCTTATCCAAACCCACAAAAAAGGCCCATCCGGCGATCCGGATGGGCCTGCTGCTTTTTGCCTGAAAACACCCCAATATGGGCGTTTCGCAGATGTTGACCACGGGGCCCAGTTCGGCTGGCCAGAACCACTCTGGCCGCTTTCGGGCCGGATTACTTTAACGCCTGGCCTAATTCCTCATACAACGCCGCGGCGGTGCGGATGCCGCCGAAGTAGCCGTCGAGGTCTATTTTTTCATTGGGCGCGTGGATGCGGTCGTCGGGCAGGCCGAAGCCGATCATGACAGCTTCCAATCCGAGCGCCTGCTGGAACCAGGTCACCACCGGGATCGAACCGCCCTCGCGATTCAGCACCGGCGCGATGCCGTAGCCGGTGGTGATGGCCCGCTGGGCGGCGGCAATGGCCGGGCCGGTCATGGCGGTCAGCGCCGGCGGACTGCCGGGGCCGTGCCAATGCACCGCCACCTTGGTGCCCGTCGGGGCCAGGCTTTGCACATGGGCGTCGAAGGCCGCCATAATTTTCGCCGGGTCCTGATCGGGCACCAGCCGCATGGATACCTTGCAACTCGCCTGACAGGGCAGCACCGTCTTGGCCCCCGGCCCCTGATAGCCGCTGGTCAGACCGTTCACATCCAGTGTGGGCCGGCCCCACAGCCGTTCCAGGGTGGAATAGCCCGCCTCCCCGGTCAGGGCGGGGATGCCCAGATCACGGGCAAACTTGGCTTCATCAAACGGCAATTGCCGCCACGCGGCGCGCTCGGCATCGGTCAGCGGGCGTACATCGGTATAGAAGCCCGGCACGGTCACGCGATTCTCTTCATCATGCAATTGGGCGATAATCCGCGCCAGCGCATTGGCCGGGTTCGCCACCGCGCCGCCGAACTGGCCGGAGTGCAAATCGGTATTCGCGGTGGTCACGGTCAGTTCCGCATACACCAGTCCGCGCAGGCCATAAATAATGGACGGCACGCCTTTGGCGAACTGGTTGCCATCGCTAATGATCAGGGTTTTACATAACCGCAATTGTGCGGCATGAGCCTGCACCACGGCCATCAGATTGGGCGAACCGATCTCCTCCTCCCCTTCCAGCAAGACGGTCATCCGCACGGGCAATTTGTGGTTGATCTCGCGCCAGGCCAGCATCGCCGCCAAATGCGCATGCACCTGCCCCTTGTCATCATTGGCCCCGCGGGCGTAGAGCTTGCCATCCCGCACCGTGGGCTGGAACGGTGGCGATTGCCACAGGTCCAGCGGTTCGGGCGGTTGGACATCATAGTGACCATACAGCAGCACCTCCGGGGCTCCCGGTTCGGCCAGTTCCGCTGGCGTGGTGGCCAAAATGACCGGATGCCGCGGTGTGGCAATAATCTCCACCTTTAGACCGATATTGCGCAGATAATCCTCGGCCCATTCCGCCGCCTCACGCACGTCCCCGGCGTGGGCTTCCTGCGCCGACACGCTGGGGATACTCAGCCACTTGACCAAGTCCCCCTGCCAACGTTTATGATTGCGTGAAATCCAGATTAAAACCGTATCGAGCATGGACATCGGGGAGACTCCTTGAACCTGACAGCGACAAATATTATTGCTATACTAGCTACTTTATTGGACTTTAACCTAGGAAACGATCTTTATGCTACGCATGTTTGCCCAACATCACAAGCGGCCGGTTTTGGATCTCGAAGGTTTGCATGATTTCGTGTTCCTGGGCGATGTGGACCCCGCCAAGGTCAAACCCGCGCAGATCAAATTCAACGACCGCATCACCATCCCGATGATGTATGACATGCTGCCGGACTATGCCGGCCAGCGCGGGCTGACGGCGTATCGGATTCGGGTGGACCTGCCGATGGCGGGCACCTGGCGGCTGCGGCTGGGCGGGGTGCATCACTGGTGCCAGATTTTCCTCAACGGCAAGTCCGTGGCCACCCATAGTGGCGGGTTTACCACCTTTGATACCGACCTGACCAACCTGCTGGCCGGGCCGCAGGAAATCATCCTGCTGGTGGATAACCGCTACGACTTCCAGCGCTGTCCCATCCATCACGAGCGCAGCGACTTCTATCATTACGGCGGTATTTCCCAGGGCGCGGAACTGCACTACATCGCCCCGGTGGCCATTAACCGGGTATTCGTCAGCACCACCGATCACCGGAAGGGGACGCTGCAGGTGCGGGTGCAAACCCGCGCGGAACTGGCCGAGAAACTGCCGTTGCTGCTGACCATCAACGGCCGGACTTGGCACGAGGAAGTAATCAAGCTCAAACCCGGCCTGCAGGACCACACCTTCACGCTGGATGTGAACGAACTGTCGCGCTGGACCCCGGAAACCCCCAATCTGCACATGCTGGGCGTGGAACTGGGCCAGGATGATTATCAGGAACGTTTCGGCGTGAGGGAGATCAAGATCAAGGGCAAGGATATCCTGCTCAATGGCAAGCCGCTGACGCTGATTGGTTTCAACCGGCACGAAAGCTATCCCAATGTCGGCCCAGCCACCAGCGATAATATCCGCCTGTTTGACGTGCAGATTCTGCGCAAGATGCACTGTAACTTTGTCCGCGGCGCCCATTATCCCCAGCACCCCCGCTTTCTGGACCTGTGCGACGAGATGGGGCTGCTGGTCTGGAGCGAAGCGCTGGGCTGGCAAAATCCCGCCAATGTCATCGCCGATCCGCACTTCCAGGAAGTCATGCTCAACCACATCACCGAAATGGTGGTGGGCGATTACAACCATCCCTGCATCCTGTGCTGGGGACTGCTGAATGAATCCGAATCCAACGTGGCCAAGAGCAAGCCCGGCTTCCGCCGGTTCATCAAACATATCAAAGCCCTCGATCCCACCCGGCCGGTGACCTATGCCACCCACGTGGGCGAAACCGACCTGTGTCTGGATCTGGTGGATATTCTGGCTTTGAACATCTACCCCGGCTGGTACTACAAGACCCCCGATGACATCCGTCACCATAACGCCATCGAAGACCGGATGAACCACAAGAACGTCAAGCCCCACACCCGCAAGCCGGTGATCATCTCGGAAATCGGCGGTGACGCCATCACCGGCTACACCGACTGGACCAATCAGCGCTGGAGTGAAGATTATCAGGCCGACCTGCTGGAGGCCATCATCACCCGGTTGTTCCTCGACAAGCGTCTGGTCTGTGGTCTGGCCATCTGGCAATTCTGCGACATGCGCACCAGCGAAAGCACCAGCATCATTTTTGGCAAACCCACCGGCTACAACCGCAAAGGCGTGGTCAACGAACACCGCCTGCCCAAGCGCAGCTTCCATGTGGTGGCCAAGAAATTCGCCGAAGTCCGTGCCAAGTATAAGTTCTGAGGCCACACCCAATTAAACGAAAAGCCCCGGAGCGACCGCATACGGCAACGCTCCGGGGCTTTTTTATTTGGTTGGATAAACTGCGTCCGCCGAATTACACGTCCTGATCCGGCAAATCCGCATGCGCCGCCGCGCCGCGGAAATTCTGCACATGCAGCCCCGGGGCCTGTCGGGCATATATGGCCGAACCGAATTCCGGCACCGGCGTGCCCTCCCAGCGGATCCGGCAATCACGCAAGGTCACATCGGCCACATTTTCCACGTAATAGCCCGGCGACCGCATCGGCACCAGACCCGGCACCGCACAGGGCCGACGATCCATCGTCCCCGCCGGCCATTTGCTGGTTTTGGCCATCCGGATATCGACGTTGTCCAGCGTCACCCCGGAGATCAGCCCGGCATGTTCGGCGGCGATGAACGCGCCATTCTCACCTTCGCAGATGATATTGGTAAAGCTGATATTACGCATCTTGCCGATCGGGCTGTCCTTATGGCGGTGGAAGGCGGTGACATAAATCGGTTCCGCCCGGCCCCACCAGTCTTCATGGAATAAACGGGTCTGCACATAACAATTGCTGAAGGCGATATTTTCAATCGTGGCGGTATCGCGCAGGAACACGCCCAGCCCGCGTGAGCTGCTCTTGATCACACAGTTGTTGAACAGCACATTGCGGATATCGCCCACCGAATCGGTGCCGATCTTGAGCGCACAGGACGTCGAGATCATGGTGCAGTTATTCACCACGATATTCTCGCACACGCTGTTGAAATACTTGGCGAACTCCGGCCCGCCTTCGTTGTAATGCGGCATGGACTTGAGCACGATGCAGTCATCGCCCGCCTCGATATGACAGTCACTGATCCGCACATTGCGGCAGCGGTCCGGGTCAATGCCGTCACAGTTGGGCAGGCGGATATCGTTCAGGATGCTGATCCCGCGGATCACCACATCGTCGCTGTCGGTCACATGCAGCCCCCAGTTGGCGGAATCTTTCATGGTGATGTTTTCGATCCGCACATTCCGGCAACCGAATAGGCCCATCATGCGCGGGCGCCAGGTATCCATCCGCAGAATATACCGGTCGTCGCGGGTCATGAATTCCCTCCCCCGGCCGTCAATGGTCCCGGTACCGGAGATGGCGATATTGTTGGCATCGGTGGCGGCAATCATCAATCGCCACTTGAGCTCGTGTTTCTGAATGGTGCTCAGGAGCAATGAGCCGGGCTCGAGATGCAGGTCCACATTATCCCGCAGCAGAATCGTACCGGTCAGGAACTTGCGCCCGGCGGGGATCACCACCCGGCCCCCGCCCGCGGCGGTACACGCATCAATGGCCTTCTGAATGGCCGGGGCATCGTTGGTCTGGCCGTCGGCTTTGGCCCCGTAATTCATCACATCAAATAACGCCATCGCAAAACTCCGCAGTAAAAGGTGTTGCTGCCAACCGTCCCGCCCCGGCACCACACGGGTCTGGACCATGAAAAACCCCATATTACAGCCACTTGCCCCCCCCCGCCAGTATTCCCGACCATTCCGGCATTTTCCTTTGGCGTGGGCCCTGGTTGTGATACAATTTGTAGCCGTAGCTGGTATTTTCTGGCTCATAATATTCTGGGAGGTTTGCCATGCGTTCGCTCTTTCGTACGGCGTTGTTGACTCTGGCGGGTTTCGGCCTGGCCGGGTGTGTGCACATGCAGGGCGTGGTTGTGGATGATACCACCGGCCAGCCTTTGACCACCGCCTACTTCACCGAAGGCACGCCCGAAGTGGGCAGCACGCCCATCATCCGGTTCGTGGATAATATGGGCCAGTTTGATTTCCGTACCGGCGTGGACTTTGAAACCAAAGGCATGTATGTGCACCGCGCCAAAGACGTGGCGGAACCGTATGCCAATCTGATGCGGATCAGTCGCAGCCAAGCCGGTACCGGCATGGTCGTGCGCGTCCCCGCCCTGCGCGATCGTAACGCCCCCTCGCCCCAACCGCAGGAAGCCGCTCCACAGCCGCAGCCCCAACCGCTGCCGCCACCTAATCCTACCCAGCCCATTCCCCCGGCGGGATCGGGTCAAGTGCCTATGCCCCCGGTTCCCTACTAACTCCGAAGGCGAGACGACTCATGACGATTACCCCCCTGTGGCTCCGCACGAGCCTGTGTGGACTGGCCCTGCTGCTCATACTGGTCCTCACCGGCTGCGTCCAAATGTCCGGTCAGGTTTTGGCCGTGGGTAGTGAAACCCCCGTACCCGAAGCCCAATTTTTTATCGGCCGCCCCGGCGGCCTGGCCTCCACGCCCCATGCCCGCGCCGATAGCAAGGGCATGTTCGACTTCAGCGTCATGACCACCGATCAGGGGAATGTCTATGTATGGGACGGCACAGGCGACCCCGGCCTGACGGCCCGGCGCGTAGACCCGCGCCTTATGGGCACGGATATGAAGGTGTATGTCTATACCGGGGGCGGGGGCAGTGAGTGGTGAGGAGGGAGAAAGTTAAGAGGTAAGAAGTAAGAGGTAAGAGGTGAATTACTTGGTTTTTCGGGGTTTTTACGTGCTTTTTTGAATACTGCCGATGATTCGGCATAGTTCTTCTGCATCTGGGTAGATGCTGTTGTATTCTTTGGCGGTCAGATAGTCCGTGTCACGCAACAACCGTAACCAGTAGCAGGTTTCACGGGTTTCTTTATAAGCAATATTTACCTTGGTTGAAAAATCTGCCCGGGAATGTCCGCCTGCCGCCTCTTCCAGATTCGCCCCAATAGCCGTGCCACTGCGCAATATCTGCTTGGACAACACATACTCTTGTTTTTTACGCGTCAGATACTGATAAAGCCGCACCATACGCACGGCAAACGCATAACTCATTTCCAGCGCAACACTGCCACCTATACCCACCACAACACACAAAATCCAAAAATCTTAACTAAACTCTTAACTTGTATATTGAAAACCAGCAAGATTGTACTTGCTAACCCCACGCGGGTAAAACATACTGTTGCGGGGACTCCGGCGCAGCGCAGCGGAGCCGGAGACCCC
>JBIJDM010000289.1:0-2704 GCA_044344145.1 Phycisphaerae bacterium | reverse complement strand
GTTTTACCCGCGGCATCAATAGCGGCCTGTACCGCTTTGGTGTTCAGGGTTTTGCCATCATTCACCGCACCGAAATCGGTCACGACATAACAACCAGTACAACTCATAAGGCCAGCTCCGTAAAAATTCGCACCAACAACAGTATGGGGTAAGATTCCGCTACCGGCAAGTGTGCCGTTTAGACATGGGCATGGCCCAACGTGCCCCCGATATGTGGGGAGATATATTTGGCCTGGCGCAAGTCTTCAATAATTTTGCCATCCCGCAGTACCACCCGACGGGTACATTGTGCCCCCACGGCCGGATCATGGGTGACTATCACAATAGTTTTGCCCATCTCGTGGAGCTTGTGGATCATTTCCAAAATAGCCGCGCCGGTTTTGGAATCCAGATTCCCGGTGGGTTCATCGGCCAACAGAAACAGCGGATCATTCATCAGCGCGCGGGCCACCGCAACGCGTTGTTGTTGTCCACCGGATAATTCCTGCGGGCGATGGTCCAATCGCTGTTCCAAGCCCACCAAGCCGGCCATTTCATGCGCCCGTTGGCGGCGCTGGGCTGGTGGTACCATCTGATAGAACAATGGTACTTCCAGATTCTCGGCCACGGTAAGTTGGGGAATCAGATTGAAGTTCTGGAAAATAAACCCCAGCCGGGCCCCGCGGAACTCGGAGAGTTCATCGTCGGACATGTGGGTGATGTCGCGTCCACCCAAGACATAACTGCCATAGGTTGGGCGATCCAAACACCCAAGAATATTCATTAATGTGGATTTTCCTGAGCCCGAAGCCCCCATAATGGCTACCATCTCACCTTGGTGGATGTCCATCGACACGCCATCCAAGGCGCGAACTTCCATTTCAGTCCCCGGTTTGGAGTAGATTTTGTACACATCAGACACCGAGACAATAACCGGAGTGGTTGGCTGGGGCGAAAGCTCAGGTTCAGCAGTCACTGACATTACGGACTCCAGTAACAAATCAACGCGGGAGATTAACGCCCATTATAGCGTTACCTTGCAAAAATACCGCGATTTCATGACGACTTGGCCCCGCTGGACTGTTGGCGTATCATGCCACCATGAGTAACGTACTTTCGATTCAACCCGCGGTTCACCCGATTCGCAAGACCATATGCGTGCCGGGATCCAAGTCCATCACCAATCGTGCCCTGATTCTGGCGGCTCTCGCCCGGGGAGAAAGTCGGTTGGAGAATGTGCTGCTGGCAGATGATACGCTCCGAATGATCGAAGCGCTCCGTCAATTGGGCTTCACACTCCATCATGATCAAGCCGCCCAACGGGTCGTCATCACCGGCCAAGGTGGCCAAGTGACGCCCACCTCCGCCACTTTGTATTGTGGGAATTCTGGCACAACGATACGTTTTTTGACCGCCATGCTGACCTTGGCCCATGGCAGTTATACATTGGACGGCAACCCCCGCATGCGGCAACGGCCGATTACGCAACTGGTTGACGCGTTACGCACCCTTGGGTGTAAGGTCACTTATACGCAGAATGAGGGTTACCCCCCCATCGTGATCAATGCCCAAAATCAACTGGCAGGCTCATGTGTGATTTCGGATGCCCAAAGCAGTCAATATATCTCCGCTCTCATGATGGCTGCCGGGGCTGGCCAGCATACCGTGACCATCCAGCAGTCAGGTGCAGCTACCAGCGAGCCATATGTGCAGATGACCGCCGCAATGATGCGGCAGTTCAGCGGACCGCAAGTGGGTTTTAAAACCAATTCCACGGGACGCGAGATCACCATCCCCCCCGCCAGCGGTTATCAGGGCCGCAACTACCTCATCGAACCAGATGCCAGCAATGCCAGTTATTTTCTCGCGGCGGCCGCTATCGTACCGGGCAGTGCGGTAACCATAGCGAATCTGGGCAAGCCCTCGCTGCAAGGTGATATTGCCGTGGCGGAGGTTTTACAGGCTATGGGCGCCGGGCTGGCTTTTGGTCCGGATTTTGTGACGGTCACGTTTGGCGGAGAATTACGCGCCATTACCATGGATATGAACCATATCCCAGACATGGTGCAAACCATTGGGGTGGTGGCACTGTTCGCGCAGGGAACCACACTGCTGACGAATGTGGGTAATCTACGCATTAAAGAAACAGATCGGCTTTTGGCATTGGAAACTGAATTGCGAAAATTTGGTGCGGAGGTAGCCACCGGGCCGGATTGGATCCGCATCACCCCGCCTGCAAAGCCTATTGCAGCGCAGGTTGCCACTTATGACGATCACCGCATGGCGATGGCCTTTGCCGTAGCTGGATTACGGGTTGCTGGCACGCAGATACACGACCCACAGTGCTGCGAGAAGACGTACCCGGAATTTTTCCAGGCTTGGGATGCGTTACACAGCTAAGCAATTGGCCGGGTCAGGCGACGACGGAGCGTGATTGAGCCTGATTTTGCATCTGCTGCTGGTAATGCTGTTGACGCGGGGTCGGCATCGCCAGAGTCGGCGGATCCAAGCGTTTCACTTGCGCCGCTTTGAGCCCCTTGTCGCTTTCGATGAGTTCAAACTCCACCGCTTCGCCATCCACCAGCGTGCGATAGCTGTCGGAAATGATCTCCGAGTGATGGACAAAGATATCCGGCCCGCCCTCCTGCGCGGTCAGGAAACCAAACCCCTTCTGATCGTTGAACCACTTGACGGTACCTAGAACGGTTGCCATACATCAGCCCTC
>JBIJDM010000094.1:0-9895 GCA_044344145.1 Phycisphaerae bacterium | reverse complement strand
GGCATTGGTCGCCAACTGCAATCGGCGGGTGACCTCCATGATTTTCTCTTCGACCTGCTTGCGTTCGCTGATATCACGCACGGTGGCCAGAATCGTCGGCTGGCCATGATAATCAAACAGCACATTGCTGATTTCCACCGGGATAATGTGCCCCGACTTGTTACGGTGCAAGCCTTCCCACACGGTGTGCCCTTCGGCCGCCAGCTTGCGCATGGCCGAGGGGATCAAGCTCAGGCCGACCGGGGCGTCAATGTCCTGTGGCCGCATGGCGAGGAATTCTTCCCGGGTATAACCGTAACGCTGACAGGCCACTTCATTAACCACCAGAAATTGTCCCGGTTCCTGATTGACGTATTCATGGACAAAGACCGCATCGTTGATGTTGTTGAATAGTAATTGGTAGTTTTCTTTGCTTTCGGCCAGGGCCGCTTCCATTTGTTTGCGCTGGCTGGCATCGCGAACCACCGCGATATATTCGGTGGCCCCAGTTTCGGGATTGGTGATTCTGCGGGCAATTACTTCCACCCACTTGTATTGGCCATCTTTGCACCGCGCGCGATATTCGACGGTTTGGGGCGGGGCCAGAGGGTCCTGTAATATGTGCACATAATCCTTAACCCGGCGCAAATCCTCGGGATGGACGCGCCCCAGGGCGTTGGTGCCGGGCATTTCCTCGGCCGTATAGCCGCTAATATTATAAACCGCACCGGAGGCAAAGAGTACATTGACATCCTGATCCAGCCGGGCAATGTAATCCGTCATATTATCCAGCAACAGGCGGTTGCGGGCTTCGGCCTGTTGCAGGGCGAGCTCGGTGGTTTTGCGCTGGGAAATATCGCGGATCACCGCCACATACTCCGGGACGGTTAGCGTGGGGTCCGCGATTTTACGGGCGGTGACTTCCACCCATTTGTAGTTTCCATCTTTACACCGGAGCGGATATTCAATCGTCTGCGGTACCGATTCCGGCGCGGTTAAACCGCTCAAGAACGCCTGAAACTGGGGCGCGAAATCCGGATGAACCCAGCTGCCAGCCGTATTCACCTGCAGTTCCTCAATGCTATAACCGGTTAGACGCTGGGCGGCACCCGAAGCGTACAGCACCTGCCCGCAGGCGTTGAAGCGGGCGATGTAATCGTTCATATTATCCAACAGCAAACGCTGTTGGGCTTCGGCCTGACGCAGGGCCCGATCGGTCTGGCGGCGCTCCATTTCGCCGGCCACGCGCACGGCCACAATCTGCAAGACGGCTTCGGCCAAGTCCGGATGAGCCAGTGGGGTATGATTTAACAGGGCAATCAAACCAATTTGCTGCCCGGTGGAGGCAAACAGACCAATGCCGATATAACCTTCTGCACGCAAGTCACGCAGGGCGTCATCCCGGGGGAAAAGTTGCTGAACCTGCCGGGGATATACACACGGAACCCGATTCACCAGTGTTCCGCAGGGCGTCCCCGCCAGCGCGTAGGTGACGTTGGGCAACAGCGTGCCATCACAGTAATTAGCCACCGTCTGGGCGGTCTGCCCGTCTTCCGACAGGCGATCAATACAGACGATATCCACTTCCAGGGTCTGACTTAAATGGCGGGCCACGGTGGCATAATACTCAGATTCCGAAACCGCGCTGGCATTGTGCAGCAAAAATAGCAGCGTATCGGCGGTAAATTTGCGCAGGGTAATATCGGTCATCGAGCCTTCGTAGCCGATGATTTCCCCTTGCGGGTTGCGCAGGGCCCGCGCGTATTCGGAAATCCAGATTTTACTGCCATCTTTGCGATAGGCCTGATATTCAAAAGCTTCCACCTTCCCCGCCGTGGCTATCAGGTCCACAAATCTGCGGCGATCCTCCGGATTCACGTAACCATTCGGGTCCAAGCGGGCCTTCGATGACCCCGGCGACGGTACTTTGGTAAATCCCCTCCAAAGCGTTATCGAACAGCAGGCGATAGCGTTCTTCCGCCGCGCGCCGCTGCTGGCGATTCTGGGCATCGGCCACTTCCCGGGCCACGGCCGGACCGAGCCGGGAAAGATCATCTTTCATCATGTAGTCATGGGCGCCGGCCCGCATCATGGCGACAGCGAGTTCCTGGCCGATGGTGCCCGAGACCACGATGAATGGGATATCCAAGCCTTCGGACTGGAGCAGTTCCAGCGCCGCACGGCCATCGAACTGGGGCAGTTGGTAATCGCAGATGATGACATCCCAGGTTTGTTGGCTCAGGGCGGCCCGCATGGTCGCGGCGGTTTCCACCCGCTGCGCCGCCACGGTGTAGCCCGATTTTTCCAGCGCACGCAACACCAGCGCCGCATCGCTGTCGGAATCTTCTACCTGTAATACCCGTAGTTGCTGACTCATACTGGCCTCGTGGGCTGGGGGGGCGGTTCGTTCAGCACCAACCAATACAGCCCCAAGTGTTCGATCGCAGCCACAAACTGGACAAAATTCACCGGTTTGCGGATGTAGCTGTTCACCCCCAGATCGTAACCCATCGCCAGGTCCTGCTCTTCACATGACGAGGTCAGAATCACCACCGGCAGACGCCGGGTGCGTTCGTCGGCACGAATCCGCCGCAGGACTTCGTGGCCGTCAATTTTGGGCAACTTCAAATCGAGCAGGATAATCGTGGGCAAGGGCTGGGCATCGCGCCCCGCCTGGGCTGCCGTGCCGAACAAATAGTCGAGCGCCTCCTGACCATCCCCGGCGACCACCATCTGATTGGTGATCCGACTTTTGGCCAAGGCGCGTTTGGTCAGGTCCACATCACTGGGATTGTCTTCGATCAACAGAATGATTTTGGCGTCCATATTATTTTCCTAAGGTAAAGTAGAATGTGGCACCTTGGTTGACTTGGGCTTCGGCCCAAATCCGTCCGCCGTGCCGATGAATGATACGCTGAACCGTGGCCAAACCGATACCCGTACCGGGAAAATCGGTGGTTTTATGCATCCGCTGGAACGCCCCGAACAGTTTTTGTGCGAAGGCCATATCAAACCCGGCGCCGTTATCGCGAATAAAGTATACTGGAATGTTATCCGTGTCGCCTGCCACCGCAGTGACCAAGCGCCCAAATTCGATCCGGGGGGCCGTCTGTTTCCCGGTAAATTTGACGGCATTGTCCAGCAGATTGGTCAGGATCACTTCCAACAAACGTCCGTCGCCCTGAACCTGGAGGTTGGGTTCAATCTGAATCACCATCTGACGTTCCGGCGCGAAGGCTTGCATCCGCCCGGCCACGGTATGGGCCAAGGCCGACAAGTCCACCGGCGCCCATTGCATAGCGCCCCGACTCACCCGGGCCAACTGCAACAAGTCATCAATCAGATGTCCCAAACGCTGCGTCTCGGCACGAACCCGGGCGAGATATTGCTGGCCGGTGGCATCCAATTGGGTGCCGCAATCTTCCAGCAAGGCCTGACTCCAGCCATCTATGCCGCGCAAGGGGGCGCGCAGATCGTGGGATACGGAATAGGAGAAGGCTTCCAGTTCCTGATTGGATACCTGCAATTGAGCCGTGCGCTGGCGCACCCGTTCTTCCAATTCCGTATTGAGTTGCCGAATTTCGTCCTCGGCCCGGCGGCTTTCGGTCACGTCACGCAAAACCATAACCGCCCCCAACTTGCGTTGTTGGGCATCATAGAACGGCCCCCCCGCGGCCACAATAACCCGCGGATTCTGACCGGTGGCGACGATCGTCATCGTGGCCGCATGAATCATCTCCCCGGCAAAGGCCCGGACCAGCGGAATTTCGTGGGGCGCCAACAAGGTCACACCATCGTCGGCATAAAGCCCAAAATGCTGGGCCCATTCCGTAGCGGGCAAGGCCCGGATATCGGTGCCATGCCACTGCCGCGCCGTCCGGTTAAAGAGCACCAACTGGCCCTGAGCATCGCAGGCCACGACCCCTTCGGCCAGATTGTCCAGCAACGTGCGGATAAATTCTTCCTGCCGTTGCAGCGCCGCCTGCGTGCGTTTTTCCTCGGTGATGTCTTCAAACAAGACCGCCACCCGCTGTCCGGGGATGGGGAAGGCTTTGACCGCAAAGGTGGACTCATGGATATTCTGATCGCTGTACGTGAGACTCTCGAAGGCGATGGGTTGCTGGGTGCGGACCACCTCGGCGAATTTCTGCGGGATTCCCTGGGCGCGTAAATTGGGAAAGCATACATCAATATACCGGCCCATGGTTAGCGCGGTATTCATACCCAGTTCCACGGTACTGGCGGGATTGGCCGCCACCATACGCAGACTGCGGTCGTCGGCGGGATTTTCCAGATGATAGACACACAGCCCCTGCTGCATGTTGGTGACAATATCCGCATATTGCTGGATATGCTCCTGGGCTATTTTCCGTTCCGTGATGTCCTGCAGCACCACCACATGCCGGCGCCAGGCGTCGCCCGGGTGCCACAAGGCCGATACACTCAGACTCCCCCATAGCACGGTGCCATCACGGTGCAGAAAACGTTTTTCCGCCACATACTCCCGGACCGTGCCGGCCAGTAATTGCCTGATACGCTCTGCGGTCGTCGCGCGATCCTCCGGGTGGGTGTGTTCCTGATAGGTGATCTGTTCCATTTCCGCCACCGTATAGCCGAACATGGTGGCAAAGCGTTGATTCACATGGATATACCGGCCCGTGAGGCTGTCCACTTCGGCCACGCCCACCGCCGCCTGTTCGAACAACGCGGCAAAGCGCCGTTCACTGGCCAGCTTCTCCTGCTGGGCCTGATACTCGTATTGGAGCAACTGGATTTCATGCTGGCGGGCCCAGAGGCTGGCCGCCAGCGTGAGCGTCACAATCAAACTGAGCAGGAAGAGTGCATCATTCCAGTTTTTTTTCCGCAACGGCGCATAGATTTCTTCCAGATCAATTTTGGCAACCATATACCACTGGGTGTCAGGCAGGGCCTTGAGCACGGCCAGGACCGGGACGCCGCGATAATCCAAGCCTTCGTAGATACCGGTTTTGCCCAAGACCGCCTGCACGGCGGGGATTTCACTGGTCGGGGTGATCGGGAAACGGAGGCTTAGTGGGGGCAGGGGACTATGCCGCAAGGGGTTGATAAGCACCGCCTCGGGTCCCTCACGCCGGACCAATAACGTTTCCGCACTACGACTGCCCGTGGGCCAATTCTGCACCATGGGAAAAAGCACCTGTTCGGGATTGATGACAAAAACCAACACGCCATCGGCCGCAGTCCCCGGCGCTGCTTTTATGCCGATAGGCACCAGCGACGCCATATGTAGATTGGAACTGAGTGTTTCCCGGTGCAGATCCATATCCACCACCCCGCGCGCTGTCAGGGCCAAGGTCAGGTATTGCAGCCATTCATCATGCAAGGCTTCAGTCCCGGCGGGAATGGCCATACGCGCCTGCCCCCGGGCATCGAGCAGTATGATCGCCTGATAATCATAATTCAGACGTAAGACCTGCATGGCAGCGTGCAAAGCGTCCGCCGTGGCGTTGTCCGCCACACCGGGGGGTTGATTCAGATAGGTCTGTGCTTGTTGGATAAACATCTGATTGTGCAGCAGGGCCGTGGTATCCCCCCGGCGTTCCGACACCCATTGGGTGATTTGGTCGACTTTTAATTTGGCGATCGTGGTGAGTTCCTGACTGGCACTTTGGTGGACTTCATCAATCTGGTTTTCCAGATAAAATATGCCGCCCCCACCAATAATCAGATATAGGGTCAGCAACACCCCCACTGGTCCAGGCCGGGAAGCGGCCTCGACGGGCGCGTTTTTCGACACCAATCCCAGCGCCCGAAACAACGAAGCGGGCCAGAGCTGACTGCGCCCCCCAATGATCATACCGAAACTCAGCAGCGTGATGGCGATAGCGGTCAACAGTGCCATGGGGATGGTTTGGGCATCATAAAGCAGCGGGGTGCCCGCACTGTAACTGACCAGCACGGTCAGGCTCAGACACCACGGAATCAGCGGCAGACCCGCCGCCAAATGCCGACACGTCCGATAGCCCCGACAAGGGGGTTGATCCAAAGCGAAGGCCAGCGCCAAGAGCACATAATTCATGGCCACCAGCGGTGGGAATGGACTGTCCACCAGCACATTGGCCGGGGCGGTAAGTAACTGGAACAACCAGGCATCCCAGGCCACGTCGAAATACGTTCGAAGCCCGGCCCACACACCGATTACCAATATTCCCGCCACCGTACTCCAGCCCAACCAGCGCGACAGCGACCACTGCGGCCGATGGCGATTCAGTACGAGGGACGAAGCCAGGCCAATGATGAACAACGCGGAGACCGCGGACATGGGCATCTGGCCGTGCCATACCGAGGTGGGACCCCAACCAATATATTCGGTATACCCCACCGAGAAAAGCGCCAGAGTGATGGCGCCTAAGGCACAACCGTCCAGAATCCCCCAGCGTACTTGGGTGTTGGATGTGTCAGTGGGCATCAGGGCCTCCCATCCAGAACCAACCCTGGGCCCACTCGATTTGCGTCGAAGCGCCACCGCGCCCTGGCGACAAAACCAATACACCCGCGCAGGCACCAAAAATCACCTGCTTATTTGCCCCTGCCATCATTATGCATCACCTTGCTGTCATGGACGTGCGAAACCAATTCGCCTCCATTGTAACTTATTTAACGCATAGTCAAAGCAATTAATTGGCGAAATCCTAGTCTGGTCAGCGGGGGAATCAGGACAAAATTTGTTGCATATAGATGACATCCAACCAACGCCCAAACTTGTGACCCACTTGGACCAGATGCCCTGCGGGCGTGAACCCATGACGCTTATGCAGAGCCAAACTGCCGGGCTGATCGGCGTCAATCAGGGCCACCATGGCATGGTGGCCCAGGGTTCGGGCTTGGGTGATTAATTCGCCCAGCAGCCGACTCCCAATGCCCTGCCGGTGCTGGTCATGCTGTACATAGACCGAGTTCTCCACGGTATGGGCATAAGCGCTGCGGGGATGAAAGGGGGATAGTGATCCCCACCCCACCACTGCGCCCGCACATTCGGCGACCAGGACCGGATGGCGCGGACCATGCTGGGCAAACCACGCGCTGCGTCCCGTCCTTGTTTCCGGCTCGGTTTGATAGGTACAGGTGGAGTGCAGGACGTAATAATTGTAAATGGTGTTGATGGCGTCCAAGTCCGTCACCTGGGCCGCACGGATGAGGATGGGGATTGCCATGACTGCCTTTCCAAGCGTTAAACAAGGTAAATCCTACCAAAAAGCCATTGACTTGCCGGGTTGAGACTAAAATAATCCCGCCGGATAGACGGTTTTTGGATAGGAATGGTATGAACATACATTATCTGCAGCATGTGGCGTTCGAAGGGCCGGCGGCGATTGCCCAATGGGCACAGGATCGGGGGCATCAGTTCACCGGGACGCATCTGTACCGGGGTGAGGCCCTGCCGCAGGTGACGGACTTTGACCTGCTGGTCATCATGGGCGGGCCGATGAGTGTGCTGGACGAGTCGGAGTACGCGTGGCTAAGGGCAGAAAAGCAGTTGGTACGAGAGGCCATCGCAGCCCAGCGTTCGGTGCTGGGGATTTGTCTGGGGGCCCAGATGATTGCAGATGCGCTGGGCGCGCGGGTGTATCCCGGGCCGGAAAAGGAAATTGGCTGGTGGCCTGTGCGCAGGGTAAGTACGGCGGGGATAGGGGCCTTGCTGCCAGAAGTGTTTACCCCGCTGCATTGGCACGGGGAGACTTTTGACCTGCCCGCGCAGGCCGTGCGGCTGGCGGAAACCGACCCGGTGCCCAATCAGGCCTTTGCCCTCGGAAAGCGTGTGCTGGGGCTGCAGTTCCATCTGGAAGCCACGCCCGAGAGTGTGCGCGAATTGGTGGTGGCGGATGGAGCCAGTATTCGGCCCGGGCGCTATCAACAACCGGCAGAGACTATTTTGAACAGCGCACAACACGGTCAGGCGGTCCATCCGATGTTATACCAATTGCTGGATTTTTTATGCATCCGTCCCTGACTTGGGGTGGCGGCCTACAATTTGGCATGGCCCCTATTCCAAGAAAGGCAAGGGTACGTTATGGATGCTATGACACTGGTCGCGCAAGGCTTGAATGCCTCCCGTAATATTCTGGGCATGACGCTGGCGGATTTTTCCGATGCGGACATGCTGGTCCGCCCCGTGCCGGGGGCCAATCACGCCATGTGGCAGTTGGGGCATTTGATTGCCGCCGAGAATCACATGCTAAGTACCGTAGGGTTGAAGTTACCGGCCCTGCCTGCGGGGTTCGCCGAGAAGTTTGATAAGAAGACCGCTGGCCAGAACGAGGCCAAAGATTTTGGTTACACCAAGGCGCAATTGCTGGCGTTGTACAACCAACAGCGCGACGCGGTGGTGGCCGGTGTCAAGACACTCTCGGATGCCACGTTAAGCGCACCTGCCCCGGAACCGATGCGGCGCATGTGTCCGACGAATGCGGACATTGTAGCCCTGGGCATCGGCCATGACACCATGCACATCGGCCAGTTTCAGGTGATTCGCCGGAAGCTGGGCAAGCCGGTTTTGTTCTAAACGCGCCCGGCGGGTTTAACCCATCGTCAGTTTGCGGTACTTGATCCGATGTGGCTTATCGGCATCGGTGCCCATGCGCCGATGTTTGTCCTCTTCGTAGGCCTGATAGTTGCCTTCGAAGAAGACCACCTGCGAATCGCCCTCAAAGGCCATGATATGCGTGGCCAGACGGTCGAGGAACGAGCGGTCGTGGCTGATGATAATCGCGCAGCCAGCGAAGTTTTGCAGGGCCTCTTCCAGCGCGCGGATGGTGTTCACATCCAGATCATTGGTGGGTTCGTCGAGCAGAATCACATTGGCGCCGCTCTTGAGCATGCGCGCTAGATGCACGCGGTGGCGTTCGCCGCCGGAGAGGACGCCGAGTTTTTTCTGCTGGTCGTTGCCGGTGAAGCCAAACCGCGCGGCATAAGTGCGGCTGTTCACCGTGACCGTGCCCAGCTTCATATGTTCCTGCCCATCGGCAATGGCTTCCCAGACCGTGGCTTCGGGATCGAGACTATCGCGGACCTGTTCGACATAGGCGAGTTTGACGGTCTCGCCCACGGTCACCGTACCCTGATCGGGGGTTTCCGCGCCGATGATCATTTTGAACAGTGTGGTTTTACCCGCACCGTTGGGGCCGATGATGCCCACGATCCCGCCGGGGGGCATGGAGAAAGAGAAGTTCTCAAACAGTAATTTGTCGCCGTAAGCCTTGGTCAGTTTGTCGGCCTCGATGACCCGCTGGCCCAGACGTGGACCGGGAGGAATATAGATTTCAATTTCCGAACTCTTCTTCTCGCCGTTTTCGCTGACCATCTGTTCGTAGGCGGCGATGCGGGCCTTGCTCTTGGCCCGACGGGCAGAGGGATTGGAGCGAATCCATTCCAATTCGCGTGCCAGGGCGCGTTGCCGCTGGGATTCCTGTTTTTCTTCGATTTTGAGCCGGGCGCCCTTCTGCTCCAGCCACGAGGAATAATTGCCCTTCCACGGGATGCCCGCGCCGCGATCCAATTCCAGGATCCAGCCCGCGACATTGTCGAGGAAGTAACGGTCATGCGTGACCGCGATAACCGTACCGGCATACCGCCGTAGGTGCTGTTCCAGCCACTGCACCGATTCGGCATCGAGATGGTTGGTGGGTTCGTCCAGAATCAGTACGTCGGGATTTTTCAGCAGTAGGCGACACAACGCCACGCGGCGTTTTTCCCCGCCGGAGAGGACGCCGGTTTTGGCATCCGGCGGTGGGCAACGCAGGGCATCCATCGCCATATCCAACTGCTGATCGAGCTCCCACGCGTTGAGCGTATCGAGTTTTTCCTGCAAGACCCCCTGCTGCTCGAGCAGTTTGTCCATCTGGGCATCGGAGAGCGGTTCGGCAAACTTGGCGGAGAG
>JBIJDM010000288.1:0-2714 GCA_044344145.1 Phycisphaerae bacterium | reverse complement strand
GCCCCGATTGTCTTAGGTGGGTGCTTTCTTCTTACGCGGTAAACGAGTTACGATCAGGCCTTAATGGCGGATCGGTTCAAACAATCAGTGGAGGCGACTCGATTGGTAAACGCGGGCGAAGACGGACTGGGTGAACGCGCCCAACAGGCGATCGATGCGCTCTTTGCACATTGGGGTCGCGCTGACTCGCCGGGATGCGCCGTGGGCATTGTGCGCGATCGCAAGCTTGTATACGCGCGCGGTTATGGCTGTGCAAACTTGGACTATGGCATCCCGATTACTCCTCGAACTACCTTCGGTATCGGTAGCGAGTCGAAGCAGTTTACCGGGGCATGTATCGCGCTTCTCGTGGAGGAGGGCGCGCTGAGTCTTGAGCAGGACATCCGCCAGTGGGTGCCCGGAATCCCAGCTTTCTGCCCCTGCATCACCGTAGACCATCTGGTCCACCACACCAGCGGGCTGCCCGACTACCACGGCGCCCCTGACTACATCGCCAAACAGATGGACGACCGGCCGGTGCCTCAGGATGAACTCGTGGACTTTGCGCTACGGCGGTTCGACAAACTGGATTTTGCGCCCGGGACCGGCTGCAGCTACAGCAACACGGGTTATCTGCTGCTGGCCGTGATTGTTCAGGCGATCACGGGGATGTCGTTCGGGCGGTTCCTGCGGCAGCGAATCCTCGATCCGCTGGGCATGCGACAGACATACGTGTACCTCCCTGACGAGGCAGGAATGGTAGTCCCGAATCGAGCGATCGCGTACGTCCAGGCGAACGATGGTTCGTTCCACATGCTGCATCATTGGCATGACATCGTGCCTGGTGACGGGAAGATGATCTCGACGGTCGGGGACCTGGCTATCTGGGACCGCAACTTCTACACCCCGCAGATCGGCGGCGAGCGGTTCTTGGAATTGATGCACTCGCCGGGCCGACTGGTTGACGGCAGCGTTTGCCCCTACGGGTTTGGGTTGGACATGGGTCAGTTCGCGCCGGCCGACTGCGCCGGTGTGCCGCTGGTGACGCATGGCGGCGGACATGGCGGGTTCGAATCGCTGATTCTCCGCTTACCGAGTCGTTCGTTGAGCGTGATCCTCCTGTGCAATATCAGGGACAGGCGATTTCGGGCGGCCGCCAGGCAGATCGCCACGATGTTGTGCCAGGGAAGCACCGAACCGTGATCGGTCACAGGGCTCCGCGCAAGGCGAGCTGAGACCTGCAACCACCAAGCCTGCTGCAAAGAAGGCCGGATACCTTGATGACGTGACAATGGCCCTACTCCTCGAATAGTGCAAGGATCATGCGATGAATCAGGAAGCCACGGTTAAATGGCTCGGACACAACGATGCGAACGGACCGCATGTCAACGAGTTGCGGGCGAATCCCAAGCTGCGTAACACCTTCCAGCCGGGCTTCGCCGACCTGATCGCTGCGACAGATGATGCCTGTGCGGAACGATTTGGGACGCGACTGCTGGCGGCGTATGTCGCGGGGAGCGTGGCATTGGGTGAGGCGTGGCCTGGAGCGTCGGATTTGGACTGGTTCGTATTCATCCGGGCTGAACTGACGGCCGCTGATCAAACTTGGCGTCGGCGCATGCAGGTGCGGTTGGCCGCGCACTTTCCGGTCGTCAGCGAGGTCCACTTGAACGTCTATCCGTTGGCACGACTGGCAAGCGAACCTTACTGGCGGTTCATCATGCGGTACAACGCCGTGCGAATTCGCGGTACCGATGTGGTGGCGCGTCTGGATCGCCGGGGCTACCGGACCCCACGCCCGAATCGCGCGCTGGCCAAGCAGCGGCTACCTTTTGTGCGGAAGTGTTTGGCTGAAGCGATGTCCGGCAGACGTGTGTCTGCGTTGGCTGAATTGCCTGAAGACCAGGCGTTGGCCACCCGAAAACTGGTCCGTAACTTTGTCCTCGTGGAGGGAGCGCACCTACTGATGGCGCTGCGGGTGTTCAGGTCTTTCAGGAAAACTGAGGTATTATCCGCGCTCAGGATCAGCGCACCGGAGTGGCGGTCGCTATACGAATTGGCCGAACGGATACTCAACGACCCCAACAGTGTCGATGTCGAACGACAGCAATTCATGCAGGAAGTGCGGCCGTTTGTCGAGTGGATTATCGGAGCCATTGAGCGATCTTGAGTCAGAGCTGCACCGGCTGTCGCACGGGCATACGTGATTCACGAGCATGAGCAACAATACTCTTGGTACTGTTGCCAAGCGAAAGGCGGTAATCATGTCTGGGATTCGAATTCAATCCAAGCGCCTATGGTGGCTCGTGGGCATCGCCACGGCGTTGGTGCTAATCGCCGCTTTCATCTGGATGTGGCAGTTCTTATCGACCCCGAAACCGCCGGATTGGCTTGCGCTGCCCGCTGGCTATGAGGTCCAACAGGCCCAGGTGATCTGGGCAGGTGACGGTTTTGAAGGCCCAGACACGCTGTGGGTGCTTCGCAGCCCCGACACGTGTTCCGCCACTGCCGCCTACGTCCGTGCCCAAAGTGTAAAGCGGTTCGGTACCTTGGTGGACACGATCGCCACTCCCGATATGTACGACTTCCACTATGACGGTGGAACGCGCCAAGTGTACATTACGGTGCGCACCTGTGATTCCGGCAGCGAAGTACTCATTAAGGAGACCATCGGGCTGTGATGGCCCCTCGTCCCCACCCCAATCAATAACCACCCCCGCGGAATCACAAAAACC
>JBIJDM010000005.1:0-32347 GCA_044344145.1 Phycisphaerae bacterium | reverse complement strand
CCAGGGCCTGCCCGCGGCGGCCCAATTGTGGCCCGAGGCGCTGCGGATTTGTGGCACGGCCGATAAAGCCGACGTGGAAAGCAGCCTGCACTCGACCGCCGTACGCTATGGCGCTCGGTTTCGCAGTTTTGAAACCCACACCCCCGGCCCCATCAGTATACCGGCAGAACAACAACCCGATTATGTCCCCATCCATCTGACCTGCACCGGCGGCGAAACGCTGCGCCTGGGACCGGGGCAGGATATTGAAATCCTGCATCTACCGGGCCATTCGCGCGGACATCTGGGCGTCTATCTGCCGTGGCTGGATACCGCCATCATTGGCGATGCGGTGCACGGCCTGTCCAACAATTATCTGGACGGCACCCCGGCATTCGCCTGCACCTATATGTACGTCACCGACTATTTGCACACCATCGCGCTGCTGCAAAAACGCGCGCCGCGCCGCCTGCTGAGTTGCCACTGGTCGGATTGCCTCGATCATGCCGCGGTGCAGGCGTTTCTGGCCGACTCCCGGGCCTATGCGCTGGCCGCGGAAACCAGCATCCTGAACACCCTGCGCGAACATCCCACCGGATTGACGCTGGCCGAACTGATCCCCGCCAGCAAACCCCGTCTGGGCACCTGGCCGGCGACCTATGACAGCTACAGCAAAAGTATGCTGACCGGCCACCTCGAACACCTGATGAAATCAGGTCAGGTCCAGTGCGCGGGTGAGCCGTTAAGATTTAGTGCGGTTTAGACGGCATTCCACACCCCATCCCCCTCATGGTGTTCGCCATGGGCCAGAAGGTGACCATTGCCATGGAAATGGTTGCGCCAAAGCGCAGGCACGCAATACCGGTTGCAGAAAACTCCGCACCTGACCCATGAGGTCAGGCAAACCTTCCGGCACACCGGCAAGTCTGGAATTGCGTACAAAAGCCGTCCACTGCGTAGCTTTGACAGGATTGGCGGTAAATATTGATTGAAAACACAACGGTTCCACGTCCATACGGGTTTCCCGATGGCGAAATGTGGCGGTGATTGCCTGCACCAGTAATGGTCCGTTAAAACCGTAGCTGTTGGCCAACAACCACACGTCATAAAAATCTTTCATCCGCGTATTGAGTTCTCCCAGCGTCACCATCGCCTGCAATTTCTCCGCAATCACCGTTTCACGATTGTACGCCTGCAAATGAGGCGCAGGCAGGGGTAAGATGACTGGGAAGATAACGGCCACTGGCGCGGGGGTCACAATATCACCAAAACCAATGTCAAGCTGCATGGCCACGCGGGCCTTGCCCAAATGCCCATGAAAACTGACGCGTACACCTTCATACTCCGCAGCTTCAACTATGGGCATGGTGCAGACACTCGCCGGCGCAAAAACCAAGCCGTCTTCCATATCACCCAGCTGACACAACTCCCGAATGACCTGAGAAATGAATTCAGGATCATTTTGCATCCGTCCCAATAAATCAATATCGCGGGTAGGACGCGACGTTACCCCATACCACAACCGCAGCGTTAACGCCCCCTTCAAGACAAATTGCGTTCCGTAACGCGACTGAGCCAGACGGTACAGAAACCGCTCGATGGCATAGTATTGCAGGATTTCATGGAATGGGCGTTGGGTGGTCCGGGCCACATTCAAGAGCCGTTGATGAACCGATGCGGCCATATTCGTAACGTTCTTTTGACTCACACCAACGCCTCCAGATAGGGGCGAAGCACATGCTCCACACGACAGGTCCGGGCCTGTTGCAGCAGCAATTGCAGCCGTGGCTGACGCCGCCGGCAATATGTTTTCAAGGCCTCCAGAAATACTTCCATACCCAGCTTATGGCGAAACTTACAACAATCCGCCAAAGTTTTTTCCGGACTATAGACGCGAATGGGAACCTGATCCAACCGATGCGTTTCGATCCCCGTGGTCAATGCCGCGCCCGAGAAGCGATACACCTGTACGGGAGGAAACTCGATACACGGTTGCCGTAGGGAACGCGGAATAGCGACATGCACCACATGCGGGATTTGCGTGGTCAATTCATGCCAGGCCAGCGCGGAGATCAGACAGATCACTCCTTGTGGAATCCGCTTGGCCACAGTTACCAGATCGGGCTGTGCCAGCGGAGGCAGGTTTGCCAACCGGTATACTCCACGGGTGAGAAGTTCAATTTCGCCCCGGGCCCGCAGCGCGTAGAGCGTACGCGGATGAATCCGCGCCGCCAAGGCTTCGTGGGTACGCAAAATCCCCCCTTGCGCCAGAAATACTCCGCGTGCCTGTTGGAGCGCCGTGGCCATGTCCAGAAAAACCTTTCATGCTGGATAATAACGCACACATATCATACTATGTGTATGCGTTATTGTCCAGTGCTTACGGTTTAGCGAATTTCCCCAACCACACGGGTCACCGCACGATATTCCCACCCCCCAATCGGCCAGGATAGGACTTTGCCTGCTTCGGTCCGTAACGTCAAGGTGCGCCCTGCCGTCAGCATGCCAATGGCGTGCAGGCCGGGAGCCACGCCCATCGCCTGCCAGCGTTGCACAGTGGCCGGGGCCGCAGTAAGGAGCAGTTCGTAATCTTCCCCATCACATAGCGCATGCCACCAGGCGGCTTTATGATCGCGCGCCGCCAGAGTCCGAGCATCGGCATGGATGGGCAGCGATCCCAAATCAACCACTGCCCCCAGTCCCGAGGCCGCACACAGACGCGGCAGGTCCTGGGCCAGACCATCGGACAGGTCCATCATGGCGTGAATCGGCCCCGTTTTTAATAATTGCTGCGCCAGCCCAAGCCGCGGGGTGAAATGTAAATGCCGCCCCAGCAGCGAACCGCCCAACGGGCCGGTGACGCAAACCACATCGCCCACTTGCCCGCCCCCGCGTAAGGCCATCGGCCCGGGCGCGTATCCCGCGGCCGCCACGGTAATCACCAGCGGATGACCCCACATGCCGGTATCCCCGCCCACCAGGGCCGCACCCGCCGCGCGACAGGCCTGTAGACAACCTTGATAGAGTTCCCGCACCGTGGCTTCATCCAACCCCCGGGGCAGGGCCACCGAGACCAGCACCCCCAACGGCAAGGCCCCCATCGCGGCACAATCGGACAAGCAGCGGTTCACGGCCTTCTGCCCGGCCAGCCGCCCCCCACAGGTCGCCAAATCAAAATGCACCCCATCCAGGCATTGATCAATCTTGAGCAGTACCAATTCGCCGGGACAACGGACGGCGGCCATATCATCGCCGATGCCCACCGCCACCGCCGCGGTCTGCGGGGTGTGTTGTTGAAACCAGGCCAGCAGGTCATTTTCACGCATGTTTAACCCACTCCCGCCACGCTGCCGGGCACCTCATCACGGGGGCGCGATTTCCAACGCCGATGAATCCACAGATATTGCGTCTGGTCATGACGGACGAACTTTTCGATCGCGGCGGTATAGCGGGCCGTGATGTAGCGCACCTCGTTGGCCTCGTGCTGCCATTCCTCGGGCGTGATGATGTCGGAGACTTCGATTTCGAATTCGAATTTTCCGTCAATCCGCCGGGCGCAGCCGATAATCACCGGGACTTTATGCTCGATGGCCAGCAGCGCGATGGACTTGTAGGTGGAGGCCTGCCGACCAAAGAACGGGACGAACATCCCCTTGGGGCCGGCGTTCTGATCGGCGATAAAGCCCAGCACCCCGCGCTGGGCCAGTACATCCTGGGCACTTTCCGTCACGCCGCGCTTGGACAAAATGGTCTGCCCGCGTTTCTGCCGCACGCCCAGAATCCATTCATTGATATAGGGATTATCAATCGGCCGGGCCACGGCATAACTTTCGAAGCCCAGTGTGGCCAGCGTGTAGCCGAGAATTTCCCAGTTGCCATAATGCCCGGTCAACATAATGCAGCCGCGCTGCTGCAACTGCCAGCGCAGCGGATCGGACAGGGCGCCAAGTTTGACGTATTGATGCCAGTTGTAGACATGCACCAGCCGGGTGGAAAACAGTACGTCAATGACCAATTCGAGAAAATGCTGGAACGACCGTTTGGCGGTGGCTTTGATCTGGTCGTCGGTCCAATCGGGAAAACTGGCCCGCAGATTTTCATAGGCCCGCTTCTGGTGCTTGCGATCCACCGCCCACAAGGCCCCGCCGATCATCCGCGCTGTGCGCAGATTGGCGTTCACTGGGAATAAGCCCAGGAACAGCGCCACACTCCGCGCCATCAGGTAAACCAGATAATCGAGCCAGGGGCGACGTATCTTCATAGCGCTATTGTATCCCCACCCCGCAGGCGATGAAACCCGGCGCAAGAAAACGGGCGGTTCCGCAGAACCGCCCGGAGGAATTTGGGATCAGACGGGCCTTAACGCACGTCATTCTTGATTTTCAGGGTCTTGCCGACCCGAGCCGCGTCCATGGCGGTCAGAATCACGTCCAGTGCCTTATAGCCTTCCACGCCGTCAATGGCCGGGGCCTTGTTCTTTAGAATGGATTCGACAAAGGCATCGCTGACGCCGGAACTAAACTGCTTTTCATTGGTGGAGACCGCGCCAACCTTGTAACGCTCTTCGCCCCCGGTGAATTTGTTGCGGACGATCACGCCCCAGGTGGGGTCCATGGCCATCATCATCACGCCCTTGGTGCCATAAATCACGGTATAGTTGGCTTCGGGTTCACCATAATTCGTCCACGAAACAATAATCGAGCCGATGATGCCGGACTTGGTTTTCACCGTCAGATAGGCATTGTCATCCGTTTCGATCAGCTTGCCCTTGTGGTTGCGCTTGTCCAGCGTGGAAAGAATCCCGCCCACTTCGGCGAAATCCTCACCCAGCAGATAACGCATCAAATCGGCCTTGTGCACGCCCAGATCGCCGGTCACACCCAGCACGGCTTCGGACTTGCGGAAGAACCAGGTATCCAGACTGTTTTCAATGCACCACCCCTCCGGCCCGCCATGCTTGAAGGCGGTACGGAAACTGAGCACCTTGCCGATGGCGCCGGCCTTGAGCAATTCCCGCGCCTTGATATGCGGGGGCATCAGGCGCTGATTGTGGCCGACCATCAAAAACTTCCGCGCCTTGCGGGCGGCGGTGATCATGGTTTTCGCTTCGCTGCGGGTGGTGGCCATGGGCTTTTCCACCAGCACATGCAGCCCCTGCTTGAACGCCGCCAGCGCCATGGGCGCGTGCAGATAATTCGGCGTGCCGATCACCACGGCATCCAGTTCCGCACTGGTCAACATTTCGCGGTAATCGGTATAGGCTTCCGGCACGCCATACTTCTGGGCCACCTGCTGCACGCGGGCTTCGTTGCAGTCGCAGATCGCGGCCAGCACGACATTTTTATTCTGGGCCAGTTCCGGGATATGCCGACGTTGCCCGATGGCGCCACAACCAATTACACCTACACGAATTGCCATAGTAACTCTCCAGAAAGGAAAAACTCACGGCCCGGGGCGCGTGGTAGCGCGGGGCTGACGTTCGACAATAATTAATTCCGCGGGTTCATAGGCGGGCTGTGAACTGGCTTCCGCCGGGGGTGTGTCGGAGGCTTTTTGCGTGCTGGCGGCATCGCGAATCCATTGGATAGGCTTGCCGAACGCATCCACCGTGGAATCAGCCGCGCGTTCCAGCCAATTCGGCTGGGCGGGTGTGACCTCGGCCGGGGCTTCCGGCGCTTCAGTAGCCGGCGGTTCGCGTACCACTTCCCCATCGGACCCGGACGCACAGCCGGCCAACAGCATCCCCAGTCCCAGACTCAGGATGCCGATGCTGACTCCAAACCGTCGCATGCTTGCCTCGTGTAATGAGACCCGCTACCTGTTATGAAAAACGCCGCACAATAATCGTGTCATTCTGACCGCCAAAGCCGAACGAATTGCTCATCGCCACCGTCACCGGGGCTTTACGGGCTTTATTCGGTACGTAATCCAGATCACATTCCGGATCGGGTGTGGCATAGTTCGCTGTCGGGGGCAGAATCCCGTCGCGGATGGCCATGACGCAGGTAATCAGTTCCACCGCGCCCGCCGCCGCAATCAAATGCCCCATCATGCTCTTGATCGAGCTGATCGGCACATCATTGGCCCGCGCGCCAAACACCCGGCGGATCGCCATGGTTTCCGTGGAATCGTTTTCCTTGGTGCCCGTACCGTGGGCGTTGATGTATTGAATATCGTCCGTACCGAGCTGCGCATCCACCAGCGCCGCATTAATCGCTGCCAGCGCGCCCCGGCCTTCGGGGTGCTGATCGGTGACGCGGAAGGCGTCCGCCGAACTGCCATAACCCGCCACTTCGGCCAGAATCGTCGCGCCGCGCGCCTGGGCATGTTCCAGCGATTCCAGAATCACAATCCCAGCGCCCTCGCCGATGACAAAACCATCGCGCGTGGCATCAAACGGCCGACACGCCGTGGCCGGATCATCATTCCGCGTGGACAGCGCCGTCAAACGGTTGAAACCGGTGATCCCCAGCGGGTGAATCATCGAATGCGCCCCGCCCGAGACCATGACATCCACATCACCGCGCCGAATCAGCTCCGTCGCTTCGCCAATGGCCTGCGTGGAGGCCGCACACGCGGTCAGACAGTTGAACGCCGGGCCGCGGATGCCGAATTCCAGCGCCAGATGCGCGATGGGCATGCACGGTTCCTGTTCGAATTCGCGATAGGCGTGAAAATGACTCAAGGCCTGCTTGGCCCACGCCACCATATCCAACGCCTGTGCCCCGGCGGGCCAACCCGTCAGACAGGTCTGCGTGAAATTATGAAAATCCAAACCGCCTTCGCCCGCGCCCAGATACAGCCCCACCCGTTCGGGCGCCACGGCAAAACCCTGATCGGAACCGGGCATCCGCAGCCCCGCCTGCCGCCAGGCCTGCATGGCCGCACCCAGTGCGAACCGGGCATTGCTGCTGGCGAACTCGTGCGCCTTGGCATCGCGGACAAACTTAGTAAAGTCGTAATCTTTCACTTCTGCGGCAAAGGTGGTCGGGACAGTCCGCGCATCAAAGTGCGTGATCGGAGCCATGCCGGTCTGGCTGGTGACCAATTTGCCCCAGACCGTCTCCAGATCATGCCCCAGAGGGGTAATCCAACCCATGCCGGTAATTACTACACGTTTACGCGTCATAACCTGTTTATTCCATCTGCAAGGAGCAATTCGTCCGCTACATTATTCCGCAAAGCGTTTCAAAACCAACGCCGCATTCTGGCCGCCGATGCCGCCCATGACACTCAGGCCCACGGCCAACGGCCGGGCTTGTCCGGTGCTGGCGACCTTCAGCCCGGCAATGGGCTTATCACAGTTCACCGTCGGGGGCAGATATTGATTCTTGAGCGCCAAGGCCAACGCCGCCAGATCCAGCGCCTGGGCACCCGCGCCGCAATCCCCCAAGCCGCCGCGTACCGGCCACACCTGAGCCTGCTTCGCCTGTAACTTGTTCAGTGCCGCAGCATCCGCGGCATCCCAGGCGGGGTCGCCATAACCACTGGGACAAATCACATCGAGGGTATCGGCTGCCACTTTCGCGTCCCGCAATGCTGCGGACATGGCCGCCGCTAATGCCTGACCGCTGCTATCGGGTTGACCGATGGCGGTGCCATTGGCCGAGGCGCCCACGCCGGCAATTTCGGCATAGATGGTCGCGCCGCGTCGCTTGGCATGTTCGTATTCTTCCAGCAGGAACACCGCGCCGCCTTCGGCGATCACGGTACCACTGGCCGCGGCATCCATGGGCCGGCACGCCGTGGCGGGGGCATCGTTACCCGCCGTGGTCAGACGGTTCAGCAGCGACCAGCGGACCACCCCCATGGGGTGCAGCGCGGATTCGCAGCCGCCGGCCAGCGCCAGATCGGCACTGCCGCGTTGAATCGTACGGTAGGCTTCGGATAGGGCCAGCCCCGCCGAGGATTGCCCGCAGGTAATCGCATTGGATGGCCCCTGCGTATCATGAATAATCGTGATATGGCAGGCCAGCATATTGGGCAGATATTTCAGCAGCCACAGGGGCGTGAGGTTATCCATGCCCGAGGGTTTGTTGGCGTCGGGCGACTTGCCCCACGCGGCCAGATCGAGGGTATTATTTTCGCCCCGGGCCTGGGCCATGGCGCCGGTGAGTTCGTTCAGGTCGGCACAGATCAGGCCCGCGCCGATGTTGCAGCCCACACGGGCGGGGTCGGGGGCCAGCCAGCCGGCGGTCTTTTCCGCGCCCAGCATTTCAATGGTGCCGCGTGTGGCCAGCTTGGCATCGCGGACGGCATGGTCCGCCGCCACCACGGCCAGTTCGATATCCCGGGCCATGATTTTGGTGGATTTGCGATAACTTTTGGGGACAAAATCCGCGGTCCGGAAATCGGGCACTTCGCCCGCGATGCGGCTGGGAAAGCCGCTGGCATCAAAGCGACTCATGGCCCGGATGCTGGACTGCCCAGCCTGTAACCCGGCCCAAAAGGCTTCGCCACCCAGACCATGGGGACTGACCACGCCAATACCTGTAATAACGACTCTGCGCATGCTTGCCTCAAAAAGCGACTCAATCGGACGAAAGCTCATGGCGCATTGTAGGGTAAACGGCCCAAATCGCCAAATCTGCGGAGGGTATCGCCTATTCCACCAACCAATTCTCCACCTTCAACCCCGTAACCCGGCGGAATTCACGTTCGTTGTTTGTTATCAGGGTTACCTCTAGTGCCAGTGCATGGGCCGCAATTAAGGTATCGAGGGGACCAATGGGATGGCCAGACTGTTCCAAGGTATGACGGAGTCGGCCATACGTACTGGCGGCTACATGATCGAACGGCAATACCATAACTGGGGCCAAAAATTGGGCCAGCAGGCCCGCATGGTAGGCGGGACGCGGGGAACGGGCCACACCATATTCAAGCTCTGACAGCGTGACACTGGATATGGCCACCGAATCGGTGGAGTATTGCCGGAGGCGGTTAAACACCTGCGGGGCGCGTCCGCGAATCAGTTCCACACAGATATTGGTGTCCAGCAGACAGCGGATCACGTCCGTTTCCCTTTGCGCCGAGTCAGGGGTTTACGAACTTCCACCGCCGCAGGCTGATTACGCTCGGGCAGGAAATCATCGCCAAATTTACCCAAAGTCTGCCCCATCAGGTCCCATGCAGAGTTTTTCGGAAACAGCAGAACCGCCCCCCCAAGGTGCTTGATCCCCACCTCATTACCCTCGAAACGAAATTCCTTGGGCAACCGCACCGCCTGACTGGCGCCATTGATGAATAATTTAGCTGTGGCACTCATACCTGACTCCTTTGTATATATTAGAGTATATACAATCGTATCCCGCAAAGCAATAAAAAAAGACGCCGACCCGAGGGCCAGCGTCTTTGATTCTTATCCGTGTTCATCTGTGTTCATCTGTGTCCATCTGTGGTTACATCCCCCCGTCTCAGAAACTGCCCTCCAGGCCAATTCGGGCATACGGGGCGGGTTTGAAGTCCATCAGGTCGTTCTGGTCGCGGGCGTCGAAGCCCTGGGTGAAGCTCTGGTTGAAGGCATAGCCCCCCGCCAGCAAGGCCCGCAGTTGCAGGCGGCCCAGATCGAGACTGCCCACGGTGACGCCGGCTTCGGCGCGCATCTGTTTGAAGAAAACCCGGTCATTGCCGGTCTCATTGAAGAAGGCAAACGTGTGCGAACCGATGTCCCCGAACAGGGTCAGGCCCTTGAGCACCTGCCAACTGACGCTGGCGCCCACGGTCGAGGGGATGATGTAATCGGCGCCGAGGGTCACATTTTCGATCGGCTTCCAGGTCACGCGCGAATAGGGCACGCCGACAATATAGGATAGATTCGGCAGCGGTTCGCCCAGATAGGCGATGCCCGGCAGCGGCACATCGGGGAAGATGCTGCGGTTGCCGTTGTAGTCCAGCGTCAGCAACAGAGCACTCTTGGTATCAATGTTATAGCGGGCCAGAAACGCGGCCTTGCCGTAGACGGCGTTGCTGTCGGCATAGGGGTTATTACCGGCATAGCCCGCACCCACCGCCAGCGCAAAGCTCCACTGGCTGTCGGTGGGTTTGTACATCAGGCCCACGGCCAGCGATTGATCCATATATTGGTTGGACAGGCCGGGGGTAGAGGTGCCCAGTTGCAGGCCTTCGATCTTATGGCCGACGAGCAGTTGCCATTCGGGCGTGAGACCATATTCGAGCGTGGCATCGGATTCGTAAATGCCCAGATGTAAGCCGCGCTCGGCGGGGGATTTTTCGTAGGTTTTGCCAAAATAGAGGTAACTGCCATCGGCCGAGGCTTTCACCTCACCCGCGGCGGCGGAACGGCCCGAGAACATGCCGACAAAGAGCTCCGGCCCGGTGGCGGCCATGGCGGGTAACGCCAATCCAGCAGCACAGGCGGCGACGAATAGGCCACGGCAAGCATTATTACGCATAAACGAACCTCCGTGTTTAGGTACGGGTCAAAATCTCTGCCGAATTCGCAGACACGTCTAGTTTAGGGAGGATAGCCGAAAAAGTGTAAAAAAGTGGAGTGGACGCTAAATAGCCCGGCGGGGGAAAAGCGGTTATACTGCGGTTCTATGAATCTCGCGGCGGCGTGCGACTTGAAACATCGTGGCGGCTGTGGTAATCTAGCGTTTTTCGTATCAAGGCTCCCGGACAAGTGCGGTTCTGTAGGACCGACAGGGAGCACAAGAGCTTTGGAAGGTATGCGATGCCCACAATCAATCAGCTCATTAAGTCGCCCCGCGTTCCGCTGGCGAAGATCCGCAAGAACAAGGACCTGGAAAAGAGTCCCTTCAAGCGTGGCGTCTGTTTGGTGGTCAAGACCATGACCCCCAAGAAGCCCAACTCCGCGTTGCGTAAGGTCGCCCGTGTGCGTCTGAGCAACGGCAAGGAAGTCACGGCTTATGTGCCGGGCGTCGGCCATAATCTGCAGGAACACTCGATTGTTCTGGTCCGTGGCGGTCGCGTCCGCGATTTGCCCGGCGTGCGTTATCACATCGTCCGTGGCGTGCTCGATGCCAGCGGCGTGGATGATCGCCGTCGCAGCCGGTCCAAGTACGGCGCCAAGAAACCCAAGAAGTAAATTAAGTCTTAATCGCACTGTCGCAAACGCGGGCGTGTTGCCTGCGGGCGGGGCAGAGTATCCTCCGCTTGTATGGCGGACCTAGGAGAAAAGGAGCCCACCATGGGTGCCAAGAGTTTTACCAAGTCGCGCACGCAGATGCGTCCGGACCCCACCTACAACAGCCTGCTGTTGTCCAAGTTCATCAACTGCACCATGCAGGATGGCAAAAAGTCGACCGCCCAACGCATCATCTATGATGCCATGGACATCATCGGCAAGAAGGTCAAAGAACAGACCCCCCTCGAAATTTTTGAACTGGCCATGGAAAACTGCAAACCGCAGGTCGAAGTGCGTTCCAAGCGCGTCGGCGGTGCGAACTATCAGGTTCCCATGCCCGTGAAGCGCGATCGCCAGATTTCGCTGGCCATCCGCTGGATTCTCGAAGCCACCCGTGGCAAGTCGGGCCGTCCCTTCGCCGAACGTCTGGCCGAAGAGCTGATGGCCGCTGCCCGCCGCGAAGGCACCGCGATCCAAACCCGCGAAAACGTCCACAAGATGGCCGATGCCAACAAGGCCTTCGCCCACTTCGCCTGGTTCTAAGCCACGCGGTCATAAGTCCGATTTCAAAGCGCCTCGGCACCTGCCGGGGCGTTTTTATGCGCCGCGTGCGGCCGTCACCCACCTATGCCGTCAAAGCGCTTTGCGTTTACAATATCCCTCAGGAGTCACGCATGATTATTGCCGGGATAGATGAAGCGGGTTACGGGCCCCTGCTGGGGCCGCTGGTGGTCTCGGCCACAGCGCTGGGCGTGCCCGAGCAGACGCTGCCGGTGGAGATTGAGGCGGTGCCCAATCTCTGGCAGGCCCTGCGCGGCGCGGTGACCCCCACCGCCGACCGCACCGGACGGAAATTGCTGATTGCGGATTCCAAAGTGGTCCACGCCCGGAGCAACGGGGATAAATTACTCGAACGCGGGGTGCTGGTCATGTACCGGCTGTGGCTGGAGCAGCACGAATGCTGGCCCGGCGGCTACGAATGGACGCGTTTCTTGCGCGATTGCTTCGTGCGCCATGAACCACTGACCACCTATCCGTGGTATGCCAAGTCCCCCGCCCTGCCGCAGTGGGCGGATGGCAATGATCTGGGCATCGTGACCAACCAGGTGCGGGCGGCGCTGCAGCAGGCCCAGGTGGAGCTGGTCACCATGCGTTCCACGGTCCTGCCGGAACGGCATTACAACACCCTGGTGGCCAAGACCGGCAACAAGGGCTCCGCCCTGCTCTCGCTGACGCTGGCTCATCTGCACGCGCTGTATCAGGCGCACGGATCGGAAGGGCTGGTGGTGGGTGTGGATAAACAGGGCGGGCGCGACCGCTATCACGATCTGCTGCTCAAGACGTTTCCCGAGGCCCGGCTGAAAATATTGGGCGAGGGCGCCACCCTGAGCAGCTATGTGCTGGACTCCGCGCAGGGCCGCATGGTGGTGCATTTCAGCGCCAAAGGCGAGCAGCATTTCCTCCCCACCGCGCTGGCCAGCATGCTGTGCAAATATCTGCGCGAAAGCTGCATGACGCAATTCAATACCTGGTGGTGTGCCCAGATCCCGGGGCTGAAACCCACGGCCGGCTACTATCAGGACGGCACCCGCTGGCTGGCGGATGTGCGCGAACATCTGCCCCGATTACAATGTACCCCCGAAGATTTAATCCGCATTCGCTAAAGGATCACACGATGGCGCTGGTTCAATTGCAGTGGTATTCCCAAACACTCGGTATGCACATGGTCACTTGGGCACTGTTGCCTAATAACGCCAAGCCTCCGTATGCCACGCTCTATTTGCTGCATGGCCGCAGTGACGATGGTTCCATCTGGACCCGTCGCACCCGGCTGGAAATACACGCGGAAAAATACCCGCTGGCCATCGTGATGCCCACCGCGCTACGCGGTTTTTATACCCATAACGACAAGGGACCGGATTTTGCCAAGTACATCGCAGAAGATGTGGTGCAGTCTTCCGAGCGTTTCCTGCCGCTCAAGTCCGACCGCAAGGCGCGGGCCATCGGGGGTTTGTCCATGGGCGGGTATGGGGCCCTGCGGGTGGGTCTGGCCCGGCCGGATTTATTCAACAGCATCCACAGTCACTCCGGGGCCCTACTGGGATGCAGTGAAGGCTCGAAACTGTCCGGCACACCGGAGGGCGAATGAGTTTTCGGAACCAAACGCTTTGCCGGCTCGCAGCATGATCTGCTGGTCCATGCCAAAGCCGCGAAAAAAGCGGGCAATCTGCCGAAAATTCGGATTGATTGCGGCAAGGAAGATTTTCTGATTGAAGTGAACCGCAAGGTCCACGGGCAATTGCAGCGCGCCGAGATTCCGCACGTATATGACGAATATCCCGGCACGCATAATTGGGACTATTGGGATACCCACATCCAGACGGCGCTGGCTTTTCATGCCAAGAATTTACGCCTGCACTAAGCTGCGGGCCGCGGGGAATGGCTGCAAGGCCCGCTGGAAAATGCCCAGCGTGTAGGCGATGGCCAGACCGTAATTGGTAATCGGCACCTGCGCCGCCCGGCAGCGCTGGATGCGGTTGAGCACTGCCCGGCGATTAAGCATGCACGACCCGCAATGGATCACCAGTTGGTACGTGGACAAATCGGCGGGAAAATCCTGCCCCTGACACACTTGCACATTCAAATCACCGCCGACATATTGGCGCAGCCAGCGCGGGATTTTCACCCGGCCAATATCCTCGCCGATGGGATGATGGGTGCAGGCTTCGGCAATCAGAATGCGGTCGCCGGGGCGCAGGCGTTCGATGTGCATGGCCCCGCGCACAAACTCGGTCAGATCCCCCTGCAAACGGGCGAACAATATCGAGAATGAGGTGAGTGGAATCGCCGGCGGCGTATCGGCGGCGACTTTCAGAAAGGCCTGCGAATCGGTAATCACCAGCGCCGGCGGGGTTTTGAGTGCTGCCAGCGCATGCGCCAGTTCCCGTTCGCGCACCACCAGCGACATGGCTTCCTGATCCAGCAGGGCACGGAGCGTTTGCACCTGCGGCAGGATCAGCCGCCCCGCCGGGGCTTCCTTATCAATCGGCACCACCATCACCACCAATTCGCCGGGGCGGACCAGATCGGCGATCAGCGGGGGATGATTGAGCACGGCATCGGGCGTGATGGCGATCAGGGCTTCGCGCAGAGCCTCCAGACCCGTGCCGAGTAGCGCAGACACGGGACACACCGGCACCTGATGGACGGATAATTGTGCGGCAAGTTCGGGATCAATCCAATTTTGATCGGCCTGATTGAGGGCAATGACAAAGGGAATCGCGCGGCGTTTGAGTTCCCGCACCAGATCATCTTCCACGCTGCCCCAGCCATCGGGTCCGGCCACCAGCAGGGCCACTTCGCTGCGGTCCAACGCCTGATGCGTCTTGGCCACGCGCTGTCGGCCCAATTCGCCTTCATCATCCACACCCGCGGTATCCAGCCAGAGCACCGGGCCCAGCGGCTGGAGTTCCATGGCTTTTTCCACCACATCGGTGGTCGTGCCGGGCGTGGGTGAGACGATGGCCACGGCCTGACGCGTCAGCGCGTTGAGCAACGACGATTTGCCGACATTGCGTCTGCCCACCAGCGCGATATGCAGACGCAGCGATTTGGGCGCACTGGGCATCATGGCAACCACCCCGCCGTGGGCGTGGGGGCCGGGGGACTGCCCAGCCGCACGGTGGCGGCGGGACTGGTGGCTTCATCAAAAGCGGCGGCCGTGAGTAATCCCTGCGCCAAGGCTTCCTCACGCAAACTGCGGCCTGACGCGGTGGCCTGATGGACCAGCGCTTCGACGCGCTGATAGCCCAGCACACTGACCAGCGCAGTCGCGGTGGCCGTGGTTGTGCCCACGTAGGCCTTACAGTGGGCTTCATTGGCGGTGATGCCCTCGACACACAGCCGGCGGAAATTATGGCACGCCCGGGTCAGCACTTCGATATTACTGAGCAGACAGTCGGCCACCAGCGGGAGATATTGGTTTAACTCCAGATTACCCAGCGCACAAGCCTGCACCAGCGCCTGATCATGGGCCATGACCATCAAGGCGGCCTGCCCGACCGATTCGGGAATCACGGGATTGACCTTGCCGGGCATGAGCGAGGAACCGGCCTGCCGCGGAGGCAGAATGATTTCACCGATCCCCGCCGCCGGCCCGGAAGCCAGCAGACGCAGATCATTGCTGATTTTGAGCAGCGTGGCGGCCAGCACCCGCAGGATGCCGGACACTTCCACCAGCGCATCGAGATTCTGGGTGTTATCAATCATATTTTCCGCCCGCGCCAGGCCCAGGCCCGTCAGGGCACGCAGATGTTCGACCACGCGGAAAATATATTGTCGCGGTGCGCCCAAGCCGGTACCAATCGCGGTACCGCCGAGATTCACCACGCGCAGGCGTTCGGTGCATTGATAGATACGCCAGCGGTCACGGTTGAACGCTTCGGCATAGGCGCCCATTTCCGCGCCCAGCGTCATCAGCACCGCGTCCTGCAACTGTGTGCGTCCCACCTTCACCACATGGGCGAAGGCCTGTTCCTTGCTCTGGAAGGCTTCCTGCAACAGCACCACTTCCCGTTCCAAGTCCTGCAAACCAAACAGCGCCGCGACTTTGAGCGCGGTGGGATAAGTATCATTGGTGGATTGGTGACAATTCATATCGTCCAGCGGGTGCAGCGTGTGATACGCCCCCAGCGGCTGGCCGAGAATTTGCAGGGCCCGATTGGTCAGCACCTCGTTGACGTTCATGTTGGTGCTGGTGCCTGCACCGCCCTGCCAGGCATCCACCAGAATGTGTTCATCGAGCAGCCCTTCAGTCATTTCCGCGCAGGCCTGCACGATGGCGTCAAAGGCGGGTTTTTCCCAGCGGCCCAATTCATGATTGGTCAGGGCACACGCCTGTTTCACCTGGCCGAAGGCATGAATCAGACGCGTGGCCACCGGCCGACGGGCGATGTCAAAATTCGCCAGCGCTCGCTGGGTGTAGATGCCGTACAACGCCGTGGCAGGTACGGGCAAACTGCCCAACAAGTCTGATTCTGTGCGGGTGGCGGTCATTAGAAATACAAATCCCGTTGTTCGGTGGTCCGGATCACGCCCAGGCGGCGCACAATCTCGGTCTTGCGACTGCTCTCGGGAATATTGGCCAGCGTGGATTCTTCGAGCTTACGGATCGCCGCGGCGGTTTCCGGCGTGGCGTAATCAGTGGCATATTCCACCGCAGTACTCAGCGCGTTGGGCGTGCAGAGTTTTTCGATGAAGCCGGGAATGGCATATTCCATGAACTCTTCGCCGGTGCGGCCCAGCCGATAGCAGGCCGTGCAGAAGCTCGGGATATAACCGTTCTGGGCCAATTCGCGCACCACTTCATCCAGCGAGCGCACATCGCCGAGTTGGAACTGTTCTTTTTCGATGCACTGTTGCTGGGCATCACCGGCTTCGGTATAGCCGCCCAATTCGATGCGCGAGCCGGCATCAATCTGCGATACCCCAAAGCCCAGTGCCGCGCGGCGCACTTCGGCGGTCTCGCGCGCGGTGAGAATCATACCGGTGTAGGGCACACTCAAACGCAGAATCGCGATGATCCGCATGAAATCATAATCGCTGACGGCCCAGGGCAGGCTGCTGGACATGCCGCTGGCCGGGCGCATGCGCGGGAAGCTGATGGTGTGCGGCCCCACGCGATAATGCTGCATCAGGAAGCGGGCGTGGCTGACCAGCCCCAGCAATTCGAAGCGCCAATCGTACAGGCCGAACAACGCGCCGATACCGACATCATCGCAGCCAGCTTCGAAGGCCCGGCTCAGACCATCCAGACGCCAGAGATAATCCCCCTTGAGCGTGCCGGGGGGATGGACCTGGGCATACGTGGGCTTGTGATAGGTTTCCTGGAAAATCTGATAGGTGCCGATGCCCGCATCATGCACCAGCTTGTAGCCCGCATGATCCATCGGCGCGGCGTTGATATTGACGCGGCGGATTTCGCCTTTGCCTTTTTTAATGCTGTAGACCTGCGTGACGGTGTCGGCGATGGCCTGCGGGTTGTAGCGTGGATGTTCGCCGAATACCAGAATCAAGCGCTTGTGGCCTTTGTCTTCCAGCGCCTCGACCTGGGCGCGGATATCCTCCACACTCAGGGTGCGGCGCACCGCTTCCTTGTTCGACCGGCGGAACCCGCAATAGGTGCAGTCGTTCACGCACTCGTTGCCGATATACAACGGCGCGAACAGCACAATGCGGTTGCCGTACACGCGGCGTTTGAGCTCGCGTGCGGCCTCAAATATTTCTTCGACCAACGCCGGATCACTGGCGGCAATCAGGGCTGCGGTCTCGGCCAGTTCCAGCGGTTGCTTTTCCATGCTCTTGGCGATGATCTCGCGCACCCGCACGGCGTCCGTGGTGGTCTGGATCAATTGGTTAAGCAACGGATCATTGATAAAGTCGCACGCGGTGCGACTCATGGTTCTTGACATCATGACACACTACCTCCTGACAAAGGTCCGGCCACCGGCCGGACTGGTTGGGGGGCATCACCGCGCCCGGTGCCGATTTCCCGGCCCAGCGACTCGATGCGGCCCTGTAAACACCCGTGACACGCCTCGGCCGTTTCGGTCATGCAGGCCTTGCCGGGGTAAATTTCGTACAGTTGCCGGTACGCCGGGGGCGTAAGATTCGGCATCACCACATTGGCCCCGCGTTTCAGGCACAACTCGCGGCCCTGACTGGTATTCAGCGTGGCCATGGCCGTGGTGGCGGGGATATTGGCCCGCGGTTGCAGCAGGCGGGCCAATGCGATCACGCGGTAGGTCAGTGCTTCGGTGTTGGGCACCTGTTCTGCGGACGCGGCCATATACGCCTCCGCCTCACGGCCCAGTGCGGTATCCGGATGCGCGAGCCACGGCCCCACGCCGATCATATCCAAATTCAAAGTGCTGAACAATTGCAGATCATTAACCAAATCCGCCCAGGTCTGACCGGGCAGGCCCACCATCACGCCCCCGCCAATTTCATAACCCAATTCGCGCAACTGCCGGAGCAGATCAATGCGGCTAGCCCAGCTTTGCCCCTGCAGATGCGGATGCACCCGGGCAAACAACGCGGGATTCGACGTTTCAAACCGCAGCAGATAACGGTCCGCCCCGGCCTGGCGCCACTGGGCATAATCCCCGGTTTCACGTTCGCCCAGACTCAGCGTCACCGCCACCGGCAAGGCGGACTTGATACATTTGATGACTTCCGTAACCCACGCGGTGGTCAGTTGCGGGTCTTCGCCCGCCTGCAGCACCACCGTGCCATAACCCATCTGATGGGCCTGATTGGCACAGGCCAACACTTCACCCATGCTCATGCGGTAGCGTTTTAACTGATGGTTATCGGCATTCAAGCCGCAGTAGAGACAGCGCCGCCGGCAGTAGTTGCTGACCTCGATCAGGCCGCGCAGGTGGACCGCCGGGCCGACATGCTTTTGCCGGACGGCATCGGCCCGGGCATAGAGCAACTCGACCTCGTCGGCTTGGTCGGTGGTCAGGTAATGGAGAATATCCGGCGCTGTAAGGGACATCGCAGCACTAATTAAATACCATATTGTCCAGTTTGTCCACAAAAAAACGGACCCTTTTTACAGGGTCCGTCATTTTTGCGGAAATATTACCGGCGGTACAGCGGCCGGGGCGAGTATTTGGTATGTAACAGGTGGTGGGCCTCTTCGCTGCCGGGTTTGTGCAGGAAATCTGCGTAAACCTGAATAACTTCAGGATTGTCATGCGAGCAGCGCTGCTTGCAGCCCCGATCATCTTGATAGATCGCATCGGTACGTTTCTTGCGCAGAGCATCGTTGATGCCATAAGGCTGACCTCCGCCACCGATACAGCCGCCGGGGCAGGCCATGATTTCGATGAAGTGGTAGGGCAATTCCTTGCCTTCCTTGCGGGCTTCGCGGACACGGTCCAGCACGGTTTCGACATTGGCCAGACCATGAGCCACGGCAATGCGAATCGAGAGATCGTTGATCTTGACGGTGGCTTCTTTGACGCCCGCCAGACCGCGGACATCGGCAAATTCCACACTGGCCAGATTCTTGCCGGTGACCATGTTATACGCGGTACGCAGGGCCGCTTCCATAACGCCGCCGGTCACCCCGAAGATGGTGCCAGCGCCGCTATATTCGCCCAGCAGGGAATCGGCATCGCTTTCGGGCAATTCGGGGAAATCCACGCCGGACTGTTTGATCATGCGGATGATTTCGCGGCTGGTGAGCGCCACGTCCACGTCCTTGTGACCGGAGGCGTACATTTCATCGGTGCGCGAGATTTCAAACTTCTTGGCCGTGCAGGGCATGATCGAAACCATGTAAACCTGGGCGGGGTCAATACCGCGTTTTTCGGCGTAATAGGTCTTGGCCAGCGCCCCGAGCATCTGCTGGGGCGACTTGCAGGTGGAGAAATTATCCAGGAAGTCATAGTGGACCTTTTCCATGAAGTCGGTCCACGACGGGCAGCAACTGGTGATCAGCGGCAATTCGCCCTTCTTGTGGGCGAAACGCTGCACAAATTCGGTGGCTTCTTCCATGATGGTCAGATCGGCGGAGAAATTGGTGTCAAAGACCGCCTTGAAGCCCAACCGCCGCAGAGCGGTGTAAATCTTGCGGGTCAGATTGGTGCCCGTGGGGAAGCCGAAGGATTCGCCCAAGGCCACACGCACTGCCGGAGCCATCTGGACCACGCAATACTTGTTGGGATCATGCAGGGCATCCCACACGGTCTGGGTTTCGTCGTTTTCGACGATCGCGCCGGTGGGGCAATGCGCCGAGCACTGACCGCAGCGCACGCAGGGCGATTCGGCCAGTTGAATGTCGCCGGCGGGGGCCATGCGGGTATTGATGCCGCGATCCAGGAAGGACAGCGCCCAGACGTTCTGGATATTCTGGCAGACCGTGATGCAGCGGCCGCACTTGATGCACTTGCGGAAATCAATGTTGATCGAACCGGTGGACTTGTCCATCGGCACATCGCGGACATATCGGCGGATGGATTCCTGCCGGATGCCAAAGTCGGCGGCCAGGGTCTGCAGTTCGCATTCCCCGCTGCGCAGACAGGTCAGGCATTCATTGGGGTGGTTGGACAGAATCAACTCCAGCACATTGCGGCGTATATCCACAATTTCGCTGTCGTGGGTGGTGATGTCCATGCCGTTGTCAATCGGCGTGCAACAGGCCCGGGGCAGCTTGGGCGAGTTCTTCACCCGCACCAGACAGATGCCGCAGGCGGCGGTGGGATCGAGGTCTTTGTGTTTACAGAGGACGGGAATCTTGACCTGCACCTTGCGGGCAGCGTCCAGGATGGTCGTCCCTTCCGGTACTTCCACATCAATCCCGTTGATCTTGGCCTTAATCATATGTATGTTCCTTGCGTCGCGTTGGTGATGGTATTACTTACCGGCACTGGCCGCCTTGGCCGACATTTTCTTGGCGTAACTCACGCCGCCTTCGATGAAAGCACTGTATTCGCTGTTGAAGTAACGCAGCGTGGACAGGACCGGATTGGGCGCCGTCTGGCCCAAGCCGCACAGCGAGGCTTTCTGCATCGCCTGACACATCCGCCGCAACGATTCGATATCTGCGGGCTTGCCCAGACCGCGGCTGATGCGGTCAAGCACCTGCAGCATCTGGTAACCACCCACACGGCAGGGCGCACACTTGCCGCAGGATTCATCCACGCAGAACTTCAGGTAAAACTTGGCCACGTCCACCATGCAGTCGTTCAGGTCCATGACGATCATCCCGCCCGAGCCCATGATCGAGCCCAGCAGCAGGAGCGATTCATAGCTGATGGCCGTGTCGAGCTTGTCTTCGGGAATCACGCCACCCGAGGGGCCGCCGGTCTGCACGGCCTTGATGGCTTTGTCTTCCAGCACGCCACCGCAGATTTCAAACACGATTTCCCGCAGGGTGATGCCCATGGGCACTTCGACCAACTGGGCATTCTTGACCTTGCCGGTGACGGCGAAGACCTTGGTGCCCTTGGACTTTTCGGTCCCGTACTGGGCATACCATTCGCCACCCTTGAGCAGGATGGCCGGCACGCCGGCGAGGGTTTCCACATTGTTGATGGCAGTGGGCTTGCCGAACAGACCCTTGACCGACGGATACGGCGGCCGGGGGCTGGGGCTGCCGCGTTTGCCTTCGATGGAGGCGATCAGGGCGGTTTCCTCACCGCACACAAACGCCCCGGCACCCAGACGAATCTTGGCGTCGAAGCAGAAGCTGCTGCCGAGGATGTTCTGACCGAGCAGGCCGCGGGCGCGGGCCTGATCAATGGCTTTCTGCACGCGGGCCACCGCCATGGGATATTCCGCCCGGATGTAGAAGTAACCCATGGTCGCGCCGATGGCATAGGCCGCAATCATCATGCCTTCCAGCACGGCATGCGGGTCGCCTTCGAGCACACTGCGGTCCATAAACGCGCCGGGGTCGCCCTCGTCGCCGTTACAGACCATATATTTCTGATCCGCTTTCACATCGCGGGTCAATTTCCATTTCATCCAGGTCGGGAAGCCCGCCCCGCCACGGCCGCGCAGGCCGCTGGCTTTGAATTCGGCGATGACCTGTTCGGGCGTCATCTTGGTGACGGCTTTACTGATCGCCTGATACGTCTGATGGGTCAAGGCATCGTCGAGGCTCTCGGGGTCCACGCTGCCGCAGTTGCGGAGCACGACCTTGACCTGTTTGTCGGAGGCCGCGAACAGCAGATCTTCCAGCACTTCGTTTTTCTGGATGCTGTGCTGCACGATCCGGGCCACATCATTGGCCAGCACGTTGGTGTAGGTCACGCCCGAGGGCAGCAACTGCACCACCACGCCTTCGTCATACACGCCCATATCAATGGCCTGTACGACCTGAACCTTGCCTTCCAACTTCTGGCGTTTGATTTCTTCCATCATCGAGAACTGGAAGAATTGAGTTTTGTCGCCATCGGCGGGACTGGTATCACTGACCAGCACCCACTGGGTGGGGGCTTTGATTTCCTTGCCCCGATCGCGTCGGGCCATCACCAGACCGTCCACCAACTGGTGTTTGATCACGTGCAGATTGATGATGTCCGTGGCCTTTTCGGGCGTCACGCGACCATACATCACGCGCGGCATGCCTTCGACCGAGATTTCGACCAGCGGATCGGCATAGGCCAAGCCCACCGAGCCGGTACGTTGTACCGCCACGGGCAGGCCCAAACGCTGCTTTTCCTTGTCGAGCGCGTCAAAGACTTCGCCCGCACCGGCGGCAATGCCACCGGTATCCAAGCCGACCTTGATCCAATTCTGCGGCGCGGCAGTGCGCTGGGCATAGACTTGCAGGTCTGCGGGGGTGAGTGGTTTCATGGTTGCTCATCCTTCTTGCGGGTTTCGATAATGATCTGACTGATATCCGTGGGTTTGACCTTGCCGTAGGTCTTGCCATCCACCACCATGGCGGGCGACAAGCCGCAGCACCCAATGCAGCGCACCACATCGAGGTGGAACATGCGCACCGCGACATTATGTTTGCCAGGCGGGACCAGTTTGAAGTAGTGATAGAAGGTGATGACTTCGTAAATGCGGGCGAGTTTCACATCCAGCGCCCGCGACAATTCCATCGCGACTTCGCGCGGCACATAGCCGTGCTCGTTCTGGATGGCGTGCAGGATCATGATGAGGTTGCCCTCTTCCTTGGCCCAGCGCTTGACGTGCTCTTCCACATCCTTGCGCGTGCCGCTTTCGATCTTGGTACGAATCTTGGTGAGGCGTTCCAGCTTCACTTCCAGAATCCGGGCCAATTCGTCGGCCACATCGCGCGGCACATAGCCGTGCTTCTGTTCCAGTTCGTCCAACATGCCCAGCAGACTGGCTTCGTCGTCTTTCCAACGCGCCATGCTCTGTGCCTGTTGCTGTGGGGGTATGGGTTCGGTCGTCATAACATTCCCTCGTCAGAGGCCAAGCTGCCGTGATCCGTTGCCGCTTCCGCAAACTTGCGAACACCGACAAAACGTCTAATTGCAAGGGTCAAAATACCAGACCTAAACGCGTTGTCAACTACATGACGACCTATTTATCTTATTTTATAAACAGACTAAATCAGTGCGATTTGTGCAGGTTGATTACCATGAGGAACACACGTATTACATAGCGATTTTGTCGGCAATAAACTCATACGCGTTGCGCAGCGGAGCCCAAAGTACGTTTACGCAGGGAGTGGTGAGCGCTGGAACCGAGGTTAGAACTTCACCCGGAAACTCGCGTCGCTGGAGTCCCATTTATGGAAGCTCTTGGAGGCCTGAATGGCGATATTACGAATCAGCAGGTCTTGCATCTTAACGGCATTGACGCGTTCGATGGGTTGGTTGGGGGCTTCGATAATCAACGGCAGGCCACTAATGGCATTGTCAGATGTGCCGGTGGGATAGACCCGCTCCCCGGCCCGATTCACCATACGTACCGAGGTTTCCGCCCGGCCGGTGACAATCTCGCCCCCCGCCGAGACTTCCACTTTCCACAAAGTCACATCCACGACCATGACATAATCCGCCTCGGTCTTTTCCGCGATTTCCGCGATTGTATATTTTGCAAAGCCAGCCTCTTCGCGCAAACGCTCAATCCGGAACTGGGCAACAAATTGGTCTGCTGCTTTCATACGGAATAACTGATCAGTGATGGCTTGGCCCAGTTGGACGGGCAGCACTGCAGGGGCGTGGGAACCCGCCACGGGGTCCACCAGAACCAAGACCCTAACCTCTTTGGGGATTTTGTAGGCGGCCTCGACGGGGGTACTGGCCAAAAAACATCCCCCCAGCATCAGACCCAGCCAGGCCAAAAACAGAAAACCACCCAAGCGTGCGTATATCACATCTTTTCCTTGATGGATTTTTCCAATTCGCGGTGATCGTAGAAACGATTGACCAGATTTTCGCTGAACATTTCCAGCGCCCGCTTGCGGACGACCAATTCGCTGCTCTGGGTGGCATCCAAGGGCCCATTGTCCGGGAAGTAGACCGCGATTTCTTCGCGCCAGGAGGGCTGATTGCCGGGGATGTCCACTTCAAACACCTGACAACTGGCCTTGATCCGGCCACGCAGGAGCATGTCGCTATCGGGTTCGCGCGAAGCGAACTCATTGAGTTCGATATACAGCACGCGGTCCACGGAGAAATGCTTGCCAATGTCTTTGACCTGCAGCGCCTGCCAGTTGAGCGTTTCATTCTGCCAGTTGATCACATCTTTGTGACTCAGCAGGCGGATATTGGGCACATTGCCCCGGAACCGGGCGGCGACAAAGGCCGAGATTTCTTCGCGGCATTCCGGATACTGAAAAGTGGTGGCATCGTCGGCATACACCACGATGGCCACCGATTTGTCCAGCAAGCCGGTATAGACGGCCGTTACAGCCTTGCCATTTTGGCGTTCGTAGGCGCGCGCCGCCCACTGGCACCCCGCGAGGGTCAGCACCAAAGTCAGACATAAAAGCCACGAGGCCACACTCAGGGTCTTGTTACGCATGCAAATCCTCCGGAAGTCTGGGTGTATGGTAAACCGCCATAGGCCTATTGGGCAACCATTAGTAGGCATAGCAGGCAAGATTTTACCCAAAAAACGTTTGGCGTACCGGGGCGGAAGTAATTATAGTGCGTTTTTAAGGTTTATTTGCGCATGCGCCGTTTAGCCGAAATATGTATCCATCGTCCCATCTTTGCCATGATGCTGATTATGGCCTTGGTTGTAGTGGGCGCCACCGCCTGGTTGCGACTGCCCACCGACCGCTTCCCTTCGGTGGATCTGCCCACCGTGCGGATTGACACCCTGTTACCCGGAGCCGCCCCCGAAACCATCGAAACCGATGTTACCCGCATTATTGAGGAAGCCGTCAACAGCGTCGAGGGGATTGAGGAACTGCGTTCCATCTCCGGCACCGGCCAATCGGTGGTGGTGGTAACCTTCCGGCTGGACCGGGCGATTGACGCGGCCACCCAGGATGTGCGCGATCGGGTTTTGGCCAGCGTCCGCAAATTACCCGATGACACCGAACTACCCATCGTCAGCAAGGTGGATAACGACACCACCCCGGTCATGACGCTGGCGATTTCCGGGCCACGTTCCCTGCGGGAATTGACGGAACTAACTGACAAAGTCATCAAAACCCAATTGGAACGGACCCAGGGCGTGGGCGAAGTCAGTATCGTCGGGGGCCAGAAACGCAGCGTTAATGTGTGGGTGAAACCCGATCAAATGGCCGCGTTGCATCTGCCCATCACCGCCGTGCGCGACGCCATTACCCGGGAAAACAGCGAAATCCCCGGCGGAAATCTGACCGGGGCCAATTACGAAGAACGCCTCCGCACCATGGGCCGGGTGAATGACCCCGCGGAATTCGGAGACTTTGTGGTGGCCACAGTCAATCAGCGGCGGATCACCCTTAACGATATCGCCACGGTCGAGGATGGCACTGTGGAATTGCGCTCGGCGGCACGCCTCGATGGCCAGCCGGCAGTGAGTTTGGATATCCGCCGGCAATCCGGTGCCAATACCATGGCTGTGATCACCAGCGCCAAAGCGGAACTGGACAAAGTCCGCGGTTTGTTGCCCCCCGACGTGCGGGTCGAGATTATCAAAGACCAGTCCCGTTATATCAACGCCGCGCTGCATGAAATCGAGACGCATCTGGTGCTGGGGGCGATCCTGGCGTGCCTGGTGGTGCTGGTCTTCATGCGCAACGCCCGGGCGACGCTGATTGCGGGGGTGGCGATTCCCACCTCGGTGATCGCAACTTTTGGCCTGATGTGGGCACTCAATTTCACGCTCAACTCGGTGACCATGCTGGCGCTGGTGCTGATGGTGGGCATCGTGATTGACGATGCCATCGTGGTGCTGGAAAACATTTACCGCATGGTGGAGGAAAAACACCTCACCCCCTTCCAGGCCGCCAAGGAAGGCACCTCGGAAATCGCCCTCGCCGTGCTGGCCACCACCCTGAGTCTGGTGGTGATCTTTATCCCCGTCTCGTTCATGTCGAGTATCTCGGGGCGGTTCTTATACCAGTTCGGGCTGACCGCGGCGGCGGCGGTCATGGTGAGCCTGCTGGTCAGCTTTACCCTCACCCCGATGCTGTCGGCCCGGGCGCTGGCCAAGAAGAAACATAGTTCTGAAGCAACGCACGATCCCGCCACCCCGGTGGCCAAAACCGGAATCAATCACTGGCTGGATCTGGGGTATGTGTGGCTGCTGAAAATTTGCCTGCGCTGGCGCTGGGCCGTGGCGCTGCTGGCTCTAGTGGTAATCGCCACCACCTGGCCGCTCTATCATTCGGTCCGTCAGGATTACCTGCCCGCCGATGTGGACGAGGGTGAATTCCAGGTGAGTGTGACCGCGCCGGAAGGCACCAGTTTCACCGCGATGAATGACATCATGCGGCAGATCGAGCAAGATTTGCGCAGTATGCCCCAGGTGCGCACCATTCTGGCCAACGCCGGGGGCGGTTTTTTGGGCGCCACCAACAGTGGCAATATCTATGTGGGCTTGCACCCGCACGCCACGCGTTACTTCGGTTTCGGCCGATTTTTCAGCGGTCTGCTCAAAGGGGATTTCACGGCAGCCTTCAAGGGCAACTACACCCAACGCAATGCCATGGCCGCAGCGCGGAATAAATTAGCCGGCTACCGACAACTCCGGCTGAAAGTTGCGGCCTATGCAGCCTTCAATACCGGCGGGGGCAATTCGGATATTGATCTGGCCATTCGCGGGCCTGATCTGGAGCAACTGGTGCAGTATGCAGAAACGCTGCGCCTGCGCTGCCCCGAACTAGGTGGAATTTTGGACGCGGACATTACCGTCCGTCTGAACAATCCCGAAGTGCAGGTCGCCATTGACCGGCTCCGGGCCCGCGATTTACAGGTTCAACCCCAAGACATCGGCGCCGCGCTGCGCCTGCTAGTGGGCGGTACGGACGTATCGCGCTATCGCGACCCGGTGATGAATGAAAATTATGATGTGATCGTGCGTCTGGAACCATCTGCCCGCACCAGCCGGGAAAGCCTGCCCACCATGTTATTGCCCAGCGCAGCCCCCGGCGTAGGTTTGGTCGAGTTACGCAGCATCGCCGAAGCTAACCGGACCTATGCCGCCACCCGGATTGACCGGTTGAACCGGCAACGTGTGGTGAGTCTCCGGGCCGGTGTAGCCCCCGGCTTCGCATTGGCCGACCGGCTGGAAGTGCTCAAGCAGGCCACGCAAGAATTGAATATGAACGCGGGCTATAGTATGACGGTCTCGGGCCGGGGCCGGGAATTGGAACGCACCTTCAACGAGTTCGGCTGGGCGTTTTTACTCTCGATGATCTTTATGTACATGATTCTGGCCGCGCAGTTTGAAAGTCTGGTGCATCCGTTCACCATTCTGCTGTCGCTGCCGTTGTCGGTGCCCTTTGCGCTGCTGAGTCTGTGGCTGACCGGCAGTACGTTGAACCTGTATTCCGCACTGGGTCTGCTGGTCTTGTTCGGTGTGGTGAAGAAAAACGCGATCCTCCAGATTGACCATATGAATCAGCTCCGTGCCCGGGGCATGCCGCGCTGGGAGGCGGTGCTGCAAGGCAACCGCGACCGGCTGCGGCCCATTCTGATGACCACGCTGGCGCTGGTGGGCGGGATGCTACCGCTGGCACTGGGCAATGGTCCCGGCGCGGAAGAACGCCGCGCGGTGGCCATCGTCGTCATCGGAGGTCAGACGCTGTCGCTGGTCCTGACGCTGGTAGTCACGCCGGTGTTCTACTGGCTGCTGGAAGACCTCGGCACGCGCCTGGGCATCGCCAAACCCCCGCACCTGCCCGGCGAACCGTTGCCGGGAGAACTGGTTTGAACAGAGAGTAACACCATGACGCAACCACCTAAGGCCGCACCTCCGGTACTGACTGACACTCATTATGGATTGAACATAAACGAAGGTAAACAGATCGCACGGCGATTTGCACGCTGGGTTCTAATCCTCACGTGGCTGGTAACAACGCTCATCTTCATCCTTTACTTTAGCGCTACCCTGTGGCAAGAAAAACATTCTGATGAACAAGTTGGTCCGGCAGTATTTTTTGGGGTGTTGGAATTTCCCGAAAATATTCGGCAGGCGAATCTACCCGGCGTGTTGGGCGAGCCAGCCATGTGGCTGGCGGTTACTTGGGGTGGATTATTGTTCCTGTACTTTTGGATCATACACCACATGTGCCGACGTCTGCAAACCTATTGCCTGATCATGGGCCCAACGGCACTTACCCGGCGAATTGACGGCATGCCGGATATGACCATCCCATACCACGAAATAAAATCCATTCAAGTTACCGCTCTGGGCGACTTGTTCGTCGAATCCCATGACCATACGCGAATCATCACCATCAGATATTATCTGAATGACCTCGCGCAAGTACGGACACGTTTGGAAGCATGGTGTTCCATCACCACCAAGGCTGAAACCGCAAACGGGATATTGGACCATGCACTGGCTTTATCGTTACCCGTCACACTTCTGCTGATGGTCCTATTTGTATGCTGGCCCCATCGTTATCTAGTGTATCCGCTGCCCCCGCTATTCATTGGCCTGTGTATCTGGCATAGCCGTAAACAGCGGAAAGAATTAATCCGGCACTTTGGCGAAGTACCAAAGCATATTAAACAGGGAAACCGGTTGTATATCTATATTATTACCCTACTATGGGTTGCGGCCCTGCTGAAGCTTTGGGGCTATTTTTCCTCTTAAAAAACGTTCCCACCCGTAGTGCACAGAAATTACTCCCGCTTAGAACCCGCGCGAAAACTGCTGATACAGCTGGGCATAATGCCCCCCCGCCGCTACCAGTATGGTATGCGTGCCGCGTTCGATGATCCGGCCGTGGTCAATCACCAATACCAGATCGGCGTGAATTACGGTACTGAGCCGGTGGGCCACTACAAACGTGGTACGGTGCGCCACGAGCCGTTCCAAGGCCTGTTGGATCAGCACTTCGGTGTGCGTATCCACCGCGCTGGTGGCTTCGTCCAGCATCAGGATTTTCGGGTCTGCCAGAAACGCCCGGCAGAAACAGATTAACTGCCGCTGGCCCAGCGACATGGCACTACCACGCTCCCCCACCGGCGTGTGATAACCATGGCTCATCCCCGCGATAATATCATGACACCCCAGCGCAGTGGCGGCGGCGATCACCTCGGCCTCGGTGGCCTGGGGCCGGGCATAGCGGATATTGTCCAGCACGGTACCGGAAAAGAGGAAGTTGTTCTGACTGACGATGCCGATGTGACGGTGCAAACTGGCCATCTGAATTTGCCGCAGGTCCACGCCATCGAGCAGAATCCTGCCCGACTGGGGCTGATAAAACCGGCACAGCAGGCTGATGATGGTGCTCTTGCCGCAGCCGGTATGCCCCACCAGTGCCACGGTCTGGCCCGGCGTGACGGTGAAATCAATCCCATGCAACACCGGCTGATCGGGCCGATAACCAAAAACCACCTGCTCGAATTGCACCCCGCCCTGCACGCTCGTGACCGCTTGGGCCGTGGGGGTATCCTGCACCTCGGGCTTCATGGCCAGCAGGTGGAACACCCGTTCGGCGCTGGCCATCGCCATCATCATTTCATTGTGAAAGTTGCCAAAGTTCAGTACCGGATTCATGAACCAGTCCCAGTATATGAACTGGGCGATGAGCATCCCCACCGTGTAGCGTTCGGCGATCGGCTGGCCGGCGGTGGCCAGCACCATATAACACCCGCCCAGCAGCACAATCACCTTGCCCAGATAACCCAGCACAGTCAGAATCGGCTGATAGATGCCGTTCATCTTGGCGGCGTACACATTGTTTTCGGTGTTGGCGGATTGCAGCAGATTGAACGTCTCGAGATTGTCTTCCTGCCGGTTGAAGGCGTTGACCACGCGCATGCCGTTGATGTTCTCGGCCATGTTGGTGCTGACGCGGGTATAACCCTCGCGCACGATCTGCCACTGCCGGCCGATCCGCCGGCGATAATATTGGTTCACCCCGTACAACACCGGCCCCAGCCAGACCACCGACAGGGCAATCCGCCAGTCGATCCAGAACAGCGCCCCGAGTGCCACCAGCATCATAATGGTATTGGTGACAATGGTATTGACCCCATTGACCAGCGGGCCGGTCATGGCGTCAATATCGCTGGTCCCGCGCGTGAGAATGCGGCCAAAGGCGGTGTGGTCGTAATAATTCATACTCAGCCGCTGCAACTGCTCGAATACCGCCCGGCGGAGATTGAAAATCACCCGCTGGCCGGTATGGGCCAGTTGGTAAATCAGATAACGCTGCCCCACCAGCATCAGCAGCATCGCCAGCGCCCACAGCCCGATTGTCTGGCCGATATTCCACCACGGTTGCCGTGGACCGGTAAGTTCCGCCAGCGCCGTCTGGGCCCACTGCGGTTGCCAATGGCCCAGCCACGTCAGCGCGGTTTGCCCCACGCCATGCGGGCCATAATGCGCCCCGCCGGGAATGTCGTAATCCACCAGATGTTGGATGAACTTGGGCGCGGCCAATTCCAGCAGACTCACCGCCACGGCAATCGCCGCCGCCCGGGCATAGTGCGACCGGTACGGCACCATCCACGTCCACATTTGTCGGAGAATTTTGGCATCCAAGGGCTTAAAGCGGGGGTCATCACGCTCGGTCGCGGGTGCCGAATGGGAGGCGGTTACAACGGCAGGGGCTCGGAAACGAAATTTGCGCAACCAAGGGAACATGAACAGCAGTATAGCCGCTGGGGCCTTGGGGGTAAAACGGGGGCAAGGTTAGCCCACGCACGCCGTCAGGGCTTCCAGCACACGGGCAATATGTTCGGGAGTTTGATAGAAATGCGGACTCAGACGCAACCGGCCAGACCGGACAGCGAGGATGACGCGGTGCTGTTGCTGCAATGTCTGGGCCACGGCGTTGGCGTCCAGACCGGGACGGCTGAAGCTGATGATGCCGCTCTTTTGGCCCTCCCCGCGCGGACTGAAGATTTCCCAGCCGCCGGCGGTAAGTTGGTCGGCGAGTAAATCCGTCAGACCCAGAATCCGCTGCTGCAGCGTCTCGTGGCCAATTTCCGTCAGCAGGCCCAGCGCCGCACCCAAGGCCAGCACCCCGCCCACATTGTGGGTGCCACATTCGAACCGCCGGGCATCTTCGCGCAGGCGGAAATCAATGGTGTCAAAATCCAGCGGGTTGGCCACGTTCATCCAGCCGATTTCGGGCCGCAGCAGGGGCTGGAGTTTGTGGCGGCAATAAAAGATCCCACACCCTTCAGGCGCCAGCAGCCACTTATGGCCGTCGGCGGCGAGGAAATCAATGTGCATCGCCTCCACATCCACCGGCAAGGCCCCCAGCGACTGAATGGCATCCACACACAGCAGCACGCCCGCCTGCTTACACGCCGCGCCCAAGGCCACCAGATCATTGCAGAACCCGCTGGAAAATTCGACATGGGAAATACTGACCATGCGGGTGCGCGGGGTGAACGCCGCGACAATATCGGCCAGCTCAATCCGCCCCTCCCGCTGGGGCACCTGGATAAACTTCACCCCCAGCCGGGCCTGCAAATCCAACCAGGGATAAACATTGGCGGGATATTCCGCCTGTGTGGAAATAATCTCATCGCCCCGGGTCCAGTTCAGCCCGTTGGCCACAAAGGCCAGCCCCTCGCTGGTATTTTTAACAAAGGCGATTTCTTCCGGACGGGCCTTGATGAACGCTGCGGCCACCCGGCGGGTTTGCTCGATCTGCCGGTACCAATGGCCGGTCAGATAGGCATCCGCCAACGCTTGTTGGGCATATTGGTGCAGTGCTTCGGCCGCCCGGCGACAGATCGGCGCCACCCCGGCATGGTTGAAAAAAAGCCATTGCTCGAGAATGGGAAACTCTTCTTCAATCCCCAGCGGTAATGGTGGCAGCGTACCCATGTTCAAATCCATGCTCCCAATATAAGCGTCGGGCCCGGCCCGATAGGTAAGTATCATTATATCTCGTGCCTCCCTGATAAAGCCAGACGCATTAGCGCCGGATCAGGTCAAGGCCGGATAAGGACCACGTTCAGATCGGGTGTGGCTCATGCCTTGCGGGCACACAGCACGCGGGGATTACGGGCCACATCGCGGACCACGGTAATATCGGCATACCCCCCTGCCGCTTCGGTCAGCGCGGTCACCGCTTCGGCCTGATCATGGCCGATTTCCAGCAGCAACCACCCCGCCTCCGCCAGCAGCGGC
>JBIJDM010000286.1:0-2778 GCA_044344145.1 Phycisphaerae bacterium | reverse complement strand
CACGGTCGGGCTGGCCCTCGCCCGCATGCTCGGGCACATCACCTACCTCTCCCGGCAGGCCATGCAGGAAAAGTTCCGCTCCAACCGCACCCCCGGCCGGGCCGTGCCCAGCGAATTCGAATTGCAATTCGAGGTCGGCAGCTATCTGGCCTATCAGGGCCAGCGCTTCGTCGAACGCTTCGACGCCAACAGCTACGCCGTGCTGACGTTGGCGATGGATATGTTCAATCTCGGCGACACCCACGAGGAACTGACCCAGGCCCTCGCCCGGTCCCAGTGCCGCTGGCTGGTGCTGAGCTTCAGCAGCGATTGGCTCTTCCCGCCGGAACAATCCCAGGATATGGTCCGCGCCCTGCTGGCGGCGGGCCGCACGGTCAGCTATTGCAACGTGGCCAGCGCCTGCGGCCATGACGCGTTTTTATTACAGGAAGATTTCCCGGTCTACGGCGAATTGATCCGCAGCTTCGCCCGCCACTCCGCCCCGGCCCTGCAACCGCTGCCCGCCGATAGCGCCGCCCAAGCCGGCCGGCGCGATTACGAACTCCTGCTCGACCTCATCCCGCCCGGCGCCAGCCTGCTCGATCTCGGCTGCGGCGAAGGCGGCTTACTCACCCGTTACATCCAGCGCGAACGCGCCGCCAGCCGCGCCCTGCCGCGCGTGGTGGGCGTGGAACTGGGCGAACCCGAAATCATCGCCTGCGCCCGTCAGGGCCTCGCGGTGGTGCAGGCGGACTTGAATCACGGCCTGGCCGACTTCCACGATGGCGAGTTTGATGTCGTGGTCCTCAGCCAGACCCTGCAGGCCGTGCAGGATGTCCAGCAGCTCATGCGCGAAATGCTCCGCGTGGGCCGGCGCTGCATCGTCAGCTTCCCCAACGTCGCCTGCCAGCGCCACGTCGAACGGCTCCTCAGCCACCGCCGCGCCCCGCAAACCACCGCCGACACCAGCACCCGCTGGTACAACACCCCCAACATCCGCATGCTCTCCATCGCGGACTTCCGCGACTTCTGCGCCGACATGCAGATCACCATCCACCGCGGCGTCTTCCTCGACACCGTCAACCAACGCCGCGTGGAAACCGTCGAAGACAGCCAAGCCGACTTGGCCATCTTCGTAGTCAGTGCATAAAAAATGCCCAGCGTCTCCCGCCACGGCGCCACGACGCAACGAGAATACATCGAGAAAGTGAGTTTGATTGATGTTGAACGATGATTTGCACAACGAGTCTGGGGTGGCAGAGATATTGGGAGAAAATGAGTTGGCGGCGCGGGTGGTTGAGGTGGCCTTCCAGATTCATCGGCAGATTGGGCCGGGCTTATTAGAGTCGGCCTATCAACAACTTATGATTCATTTGCTCCGGCAGCAGGGGGTCGAAGTGCAAACCGAGGTAGAAGTGCCGATAACGTGGGCAGGGGTGCGGCTGGACACAGGCTTTCGTGCGGACATGATCGTTGGCCAAAAAATTATCGTGGAACTCAAATCACTGGATCAACTCGCCCCCGTCCACTCCAAACAACTATTAACCTACCTGCGTCTGTCCGGCAAAAAACTCGGCCTCCTCATCAACTTCGGCGAATGCTACCTAAAAAACGGCATCCACCGCGTAGCCAACGGCATGCCCCCCTAACCCCACCCAATTTTTCTCCCTTCCCTCGTTTCCCCCCGTATCCCCCGTTGCGTCGTCGCGCCGTTGCGTGAGACTCCCCCCGTCCTAATTCCCCTATTCGCCGGTCCTATCCTGCATAATCTGAACCTTTGTGTTCATCTATGCGTATAAATGCCGGTTTTACGTGGACGTTACCGCCCGGCTAGGGTATAGTCAGGGCATAGTTTCAACGATACTTTTTCAGGTAAGCGATTATAATGGCTTCACAGACAACAAATGGTGGTTCCGGTTCGGGCTCTGGCACTGGCGGCAGCGGTGGTGGCACCGGCCCTACCAGTGGTAGTGGCGGGTTTCGTGGCCGCAAGGTCACCACCTGCTCCTTCTGCGGCAAGTCCAGCCGCGAAGTCGGCCCCATGGTCGAAGGCCCCAACGACATTTACATCTGCCAAAATTGTACCGATCTCTGCCAAAACATCTTTCGGCAGGAACGCCGGCGGATGAGCAGCAGCAAGCCCAGCTTTGGCCAGATTCCCCCGCCCCGGCAGCTCAAAGAATTTATGGACCAGTACGTCATCGGTCAGGACGCCGCCAAACGCGCCCTCTCCGTGGCCGTGCATAACCATTACAAGCGCCTCGTCCATGCCGACGCCGGCTCCGCCGACGAGATCGAAATTGAAAAGAGCAACGTCCTGCTGATCGGGCCCACCGGCTCGGGCAAGACCCTCCTCGCCAAGACCCTCGCCCGCTGCCTCAACGTGCCCTTCGCCATCGGCGATGCCACCACACTCACCGAGGCTGGCTATGTCGGCGAGGACGTCGAAAACCTCATTCTCAAGCTCCTGCAGAACGCCGATTACGATCTGGAAGCCGCCCAGCGCGGCATCATCTACATCGACGAGATCGACAAGATTGGCAAGACCAATATGAATGTCTCGATCACGCGCGATGTCTCGGGCGAAGGTGTCCAGCAGGCCCTGCTCAAGATGCTCGAAGGCACCGTGGCCAATGTCCCCCCGCAGGGCGGCCGCAAACATCCCGAACAACAGTACATCCAGGTGGATACCTCGCACATCCTCTTCATCTGCGGCGGCACCTTTGTCGGGCTGGATCACATCATCGGCAAGCGGCTGGGCCGCAAGATGATCGGCTTCAACTCCGAAGTCGCCGCCAG
>JBIJDM010000008.1:0-28642 GCA_044344145.1 Phycisphaerae bacterium | reverse complement strand
AAAGGGACGCTGCTCATTAACCACTGTTTGCAGGAACGCGCTGACATCAATGGTTTCCAAATTCAGCCGGGTGGTAAACTTGTCGTTGTCCACCAGCTTGAGGAGATTTTCAATAATGCGGTTGAGCCGTTGGGCTTTCACCACAATTTTCATGAAGGCGCTCTGGGCATTCTGCGTTTGGGCTTCCGGTGTGGTCGGGGTGTGTTCGCGTAATTGCCGTTGCAACAACTCGCACACGCCGATGATAAAAGTCACGGGCGTGCGCAATTCGTGGCCGGCCAATTCCATGAACCGACGTTTGGCCTCATTGCTGCGTTCCAGTTGCAACATCCCCTGTTGCATCCGCCGGGTCATCTGATCAAAGTCCCGGGCGAGATCACCGATCTCATCGGCGCGGAAGGCTTTGTCCAGTTTATTATTGGGCAACAAACGCACACACAATTCACCACGTCCCACTGCCGCGGTGGCTTCCCGCAGCCGCAGAATCGGGGCAATAATCTCCCGGTTCGCCAGCCAGACCCCCAGGCCAAAGAGAAAGATAATGCTCAGGACCCCGATTCCTGTCACGGCCGTAGCCAATTGATAGACATTTTCCAAAGCCCGGCGGGTGGGTTGACTGACAACCTGAATCAAATTGGGCCAATGCGTGGCCAGACCTGCGTTGGGTAAATTTCCGCCAAACTCTATGGGAAAATAGCCATTCATCCGCTCGGAGCGCACCAGGTCAAACTCTCCCGGTGGGAGGGAATCATCCAACACCTTGGGAATCACGGCATCATAGATACTGCCATCGGCAGCCAACGGCGCATAGACCACTTTTCGGGTATCACGATCGAGCAGGAACACTTCCGCATCCGTGGCCGTAGGGGAACTCTGATAGGCAATGCGCCAGAGCCAGGCCATGTCAATTTTGATTTTGATAACCCCCAGAATCTCCGGCTTGGCGCCCGACATGATCGGCAAGGCAATTTCGATCACCGGTTTGTGGCGGGAAGGACTACTCACCACCGAACTGACATAGATCATCCCTTTGCCATTGGCGTAGGCACTCTGCCACCAAAACTCGCCGGATTGGTCGTAATTATTGGTTTTATGGTTGGCGGCCAGCAAGTGCCCGGCCGCATCGGTGATCAGGATTTCATGCTCGTGGTTATCCGGCTCGGTGTTAACCTCCTGCCAGATCTGTGGTTGGAATATCTCAAAGGTTTTTGCGAGTGGGCCATGTAAAATAATTTGCTGGTAGGGATCGGTAATGGGCATGCTGGCCCAATCCCGCTCCAATATTTCCGTCTTGGTTGAGATTTGGTTCAGTTGGGTGCGGGAGGCGATAATCGCATCGGGCAATTCGGGTAGACGGCTGAGTAGGAGCGTATATTCCAGCTCGTAACGTAAGGCCAAACGAAGTTGGTTGGCCCGCAATTGTGCGGTCTCATTGAACCGGGTCTGAATGGAACGCACCCGGAGCCAGGAACCGCCAATCAATATCACACCCACGCACAGTGCCAAGGGGATCATACCCACCAGCATGAGCGTGCCCAACACTTTACGGCGTATACCCAGCCGCATAGGCAATTTCCTCTTGGCCAAAGGTCCGTCTACCTACGCACCCACCGGCAGCGGCTTCGCAACCGGAGTTGCTCAAGGCTGAGTCGTGGCCGGAATCGTCGCCGCAGGCAAAGTGGTCACCGGCGCGGTCACCTCAAGGGTTCCCGGCTGGGTCACGGTACTCTGCAATACCGGTTTGGTCGTGGCTTGGGTGGCGGAGGCCAAATCGGCACTCACCTGTGGCACCAGACTTTCAGCCTGATGCATTTTCGCCAAAATAACGGCCAGAATCAGAAACACACCGAACAATACCACCGTGATCGTGGTGAATACGTCCCCGGTCTTGGTACCGAAGGCGGAGTTACCACCCCCACCAGCACCGAAAGCGCCCGACAACCCACCCCCACGGCCGCGCTGAACCAGCACTACCAGAACCATCAGTACGCTGATGCAAATCAACACGATGGACAACATTGTGATCATGCTACGTTTCCTAGCTGGATACCCAAGTCTTAGTATAACTTAGGCGCCGGCAATAATGCCCAGAAAATCTTCCGCCTTCAAGCTCGCGCCACCAACCAGCGCACCGTCAATATCGGCCTGGCCCAGCAATTCCTTGGCGTTGGAAGCTTTCACCGAACCGCCGTATTGAATCCGCATGGCCGCGGCCACGGCGGGATCAAAGATCGCCGCAATCTGCTGCCGTACGAACGCATGCACTTCCTGGGCCTGCTCGGGCGATGCCGTCTTGCCCGTGCCGATGGCCCAGACGGGTTCGTAGGCAATGACCAATTGATTGGCCTTGCTCTTATCCACCCCGGCCAAACCCAGCCGCAACTGGCTGCCGACCACGTCAAAAGTCTTGTTGGCTTCGCGTTCCTGCAGGGTTTCGCCCACACACAGAATCGCGGTCAATCCGGCGGCGATGATCGCGTGCAATTTCTTGTTCAGCAATTCATCCTTTTCGCCCAGCACATGCCGGCGTTCCGAGTGGCCGACCAAAACATACTTGGTGCCGAATTCCTGCAACATGGCCAGCGACACTTCGCCGGTGAAGGCACCGTTCTTCTCAAAGTACACATCCTGAGCGCCCAGACCAATGTTGCTGCCGACCAGCGCCTGGCTGGCGGCGTCCAGATGCACAAAGGCCGGGATCACGGCCACATCAATGCTAAAGGGCCCCTTGGCCGCCAAAGCTTTGACCAAAGCAATCCCCTCAGACTTCGTCAGGTTCATTTTCCAGTTACCGGCCACAAACTTCTTACGCATTTGCATATCTCCGAAACAAGTAAAACCCATAATTTATCCGACCTTAGCCTGAGTCTCAAGCCCGGCGGACGTATTCATTGCATGTAAACCGTTAATAAAGCGGCGAAAGCACCATGCCGGTAGCCAGCTTGGGATAGAAAAATGTGCTCTTTTGCGGCATAAGTTCACCCGCGTTGCACAAATCCCGCACCGCTTCCAACGGTGTGGGTTGCAGCAGGAATCCCACCCGGTATTTACCCTCGGCACACAAACTGGCCACTTCGTGGGCTTCATGCGGGAAGGCCCATTGCATGGTTTTGCTGGTGTTGACAAAGTGCGGCTGGATCATGCGTTCAAATACCAGATGCTGCAGAATCGCCACATCGAGCTGCCGCCACGGGGCCGACTTGCTGGCCAGCACCGGGTCTTGGGCATACGCCTGCAAGGGGTCCGCACTCACGGGCTGAAGCACATAGGACGTATCGTCCACCGGATCATAAACCCCCATGGCGTGGAGACCATAGGAGGGCAAAGCTTTTTCCAACTCCGCCAAGTTTGCGGCCTTGAAGGCGGTCTTGGTTACCTTGCAGGTCGCCTGGGCCTGCTTGATAAATTCGGCGATCGAGAAGTTCGTCAGTGACTCCGTGACGATCACGCGGTGCGTGGGCATGATAATCAGGCCGGGGTCCTGCATCGCCACCAATACAAACATGGCAAAGTTGGCGGGATCGTCATGGCTCAGGGGCACGCCGCGCCGTTCGGATAATTCCTTGCGATAATTCAAGCTGGTGGTGTACCGGTGATGGCCGTCCGCAATATACAAATGCTTCTCAGCCATGAGCAGTTGGATTTCCTTGATCACCGCCACATCGGTGACCGCCCAGATTTCGGAGCGAATCATACTCTGACCATCCAGCGCGGGTAAATCCGCCACCGCCATCGGGTCACTCAATCCCAGCGCGGCGAACAGTTTTTCCGTGATTACATTCTGGGCATCGTCATACAAGCCAAACACCGGCGAGATGTTGCAACGGGTGGCCCGAATCAATTTCAGTCGGTCTTCTTTGGGACCGCTGAAGGTCTGCTCATGCGGATGCACCGAACCGCCGGGGCCGAAGTCTTCCAAACGTACCCGGCAGAACAATCCGCGCCGCTGATACGTGGTAGTGCCCCACTGATACGTCTGCTGATAAGGATACAGGGCGGGCGTCTCGTCCCGATGTAAAATCTGTGCTTCCAGCCAGGTGGCCAGCGTGTGGGCGGCATTCTCATACGCCACATCCGGGCCGGCTTCCTTGGGCGGAATGTGTGGTAAGTCCACGGCGACAATATTGTGGCCATTGGCGGCCAGCATCCGGGCTTTATCGGCACCAGACAAAACGTCGTACGGCGGGGCTACCAAAGTGGACAATTCGGGCTTGGTGTAACGGATTGCGGTAAACGGATGAATCGCGGCCATATAGTCTCCAAAACAAACAGGGAACGAGGGCGAAAGTATAGGGCAACCGGCCTTGGGTTCATACTGAAGCCGGGCGAGATTTTACGTTTTTTTTCTTGCATCAAGTCCAGAATCGGGTACAGTAATAGATGAACTAGCCACCGCAGGTCGCGATGGCGGGCGACTCGAAAAAATGTCCACGATGGTGGGCAGCCTTTGGCCGAGGACCCGTAGCGACCGTCTGGACCAGAATGCATGCCCGTCGGAGACCAACCCACATAGTCCGGGTCTCGGGATGGGAAAGCGGCAGGATCCAGGCAGAAAAAGCGGTGGCTCTTTTGTTGGCCGAATTAGGCCCCCCACCGATATTCATGCAACCTAAACATCCGTGCGGTAGCCTGTCCTGCCCGGACTCATGATTTTGACAGCAGATACGCTCATTTTTTGGAGGATTCATCCATGGGCAAGCCGTTCAAGAAGAAAGACCTACTCAAAAAGCAGGTCAAGCACATTGATATCAAGGAACATCCTGGTATCGTCGCGATCGTGGATTCTATGCGGAATATGGCCTTTTCCTCACGCGATATGGCCCGCGCGGCGGACATCTACGAACGTATGCTCCGCGATAAAAAGTGCGCAGTCATCCTGACCCTCGCCGGCTCGTTGATCTCGGCGGGTCTCAAGCAGGTCATCGTGGATATGATCCGCAACAACATGGTGGATGCGATTGTCTCCACTGGTGCCAACATCGTGGATCAGGACTTCTTCGAAGCGATGGGTTACCGTCACTACGTGGGCGACCAGTATGCCGATGATGCCGTGCTCCGCGATCTGCACATTGACCGCATCTATGACACCTTCATTGATGAAGACGAATTACGTATTTGCGATGACACTTCGCGTCTTATCGCCGACAAACTCGAACCCAAGGCCTATTCCAGCCGCGAATTCGTCCAAGAGATGGGCGCTTGGTTGAATACCCATGCCAAGAACCGCGAAAGCATTGTGCTGAGCGCCTGGGAAAAGGGCGTTCCGATTTTCTGCCCGGCGTTCTCTGACTGTTCCGCAGGCTTTGGTCTGGTGGTCCATCAGATCAATCATCCCGAAGCCCACGTCAGCATTGACTCGGCCAAGGACTTCCGGGAAATCACCCAGATCAAGTTGCTCAACCGCGAAACCGGCATCTTCATGATTGGTGGCGGCGTGCCGAAGAACTTCACACAGGACATTGTGGTCTGTGCGGAAATCCTCGGTTCCGATGCCCCCATGCACAAATATGCCATTCAGGTTACGGTGGCCGATGTACGCGATGGCGCCCTGAGCAGCAGCACGCTGCGGGAAGCCAGCTCGTGGGGCAAGGTGGACACCGTCTATGAACAGATGGTCTATGCCGAAGCCACTCTGGCCGTACCGTTCATCGCGGGTTATGGCTATCACAAGCAGGCGTGGAAGCAGCGCAAGGCCATGAACTTCAACGCGAAGCTCAATGCGTACAATGAAAACTTCAGCGGCCACAAACCGGCCGTCACCAAAGTCCAACTCGCCAGCACCACCGGCAAGATCAAAGCCCCCTCGCTGGCCAAGAAAAAGAAGTAACGGACGAATATAACTCAGTTCCCACGGCCCACGCAAAACCCTTTGCGTGGGCCTTTTTATTGCCAATAGCGATCGTGAAAGTGTTACTTGGACGCAGTGAAATTAGTTCTCAATTCCGTCCACTGCCCCAGTATACTGCGGTCCCAGAATCGTGGCCGGGTCCACGCCCAATAGTTGCCAGCGTACTGTCGCCAGTGCCATCTGAGCCGCCCGCGTGCGCACAATCGCGCGGTCGCCGGGGAAGATATGTTTCCATACACGCGTCCCGCTTGGGCTGGCGATGCCGATATAAACCAAACCCACGGGCTTTTCCGCTGTGCCCCCATCCGGGCCGGCAATCCCGCTGATGCCAATCCCCCAGGTACTGCCCGCCAAGGTTTGCGCCCGTTGGGCCAGTGCCCCGGCCACAGGTACCGACACGGCCCCATGCTGCGCAATCAATTCGGCAGGGACGCCCAAGGTAATCTTGGCCGCATTGGCATACGTGATCCAGCCGCGCTGAAAATAGGCCGATGAGCCCGGCACATCGGTGAGATATTTCGCCAGCAATCCGCCGGTACAACTCTCCGCAGTGGCAATTGTATGTTTCTTTTCCAGTAACAGTGCCCCCAGAGCTTCATGCAGCGTCTGATCTTCGGTCCCATACACCAAGACTCCCAGACGCCGGTCCAGTTCCTGCCGCAAGCGTGCTTCATGCCCCGCGATCTCCTCAGCCGTGCCCGTCATATACAGACGCACCGAGACAATGCCATCATGCACAGTGGTACCGACGCTGGGATTGGCCCCACGGACCATCAAGTCACGGATGCGCTCGCCCAAGGCCGACTCGCCGAGACCAAACGAATTAATCTTCACGATTTTGAGTTGCTGTTGCCCCACCAACGCATCAAGCTGCGGACCAAACACCCGCGTGAACATATCTTTCATCTCGCGGGGCACACCCGGCATGACAAAAATCTGACACGCCCCCAATTGCGCCATCAGGCCCGGCGCGGTCCCGGCGGGATTTTCCACACTCTGCGCCGACACCGGGCGCAGCGCCTGTACCCGATTGGAGGCATTCATCTGCCTTTGTTTGTTGGCAAACCAGGCTTCGATCTGAGCAAGAGCCACGGGGTCTTCCACCAACTCTTCCCCCATCGCCCCAGCCAGCCCGGCCCGGGTAATATCATCTTCGGTAGGTCCCAGACCGCCGGTAATCAGCAGCAGGTCCGCCGACTGGGTCGCACTACGAATCGCCTGAATCAGAGGTGCCAGTGCATCGCCCACAGTGACATGACTCAAGACCCGAATCCCGCGTTCACTTAAACGCAGCGCCAGCCACGAGGCATTGGAATTGACCGTTTGTCCGGAAGTCAGTTCATCCCCAACCGACAAGATATGTGCGGTAGCCATAACGCCCAGCCCTTTATCCCAGCGCAGCCCGATTACACTTACAGCGTATCATAGGTCTTGCCCTGATCACGCAGGCGTTCTTTATATTCATCCAGCCACGCCATTTGAATGGCTTCCAATTTGGCTTCATTGCTGGCCTTGGGGTCATCCACAAACCCCGGCAGGGCCAGAATCCAAGCGTGCATATCAGTAAAACGCGTTTTAATGGGGTCCGCTTCGGGATGCAATTCACAAAGCTGATAACCAATTTCTTCCAAATCTGTCCAACGTATCTTGGGCACCAGCGGCTCCTTTGGGGCGACCCCAGGGGTTACGATTCCATGACATGTTCAATAATTTGCGGGGCATTTTTTTGTACCCAGCGGACTTTCCGTTCCATCATCTGCAGAAAGCCATAGCCTTCCATACGCCCGAAGGAACCGGTTGCGGCAATCGGGATAGCGGCTTCCGCCACCATCGCTTCGATCATCAGACTGGGGATGGCTTCGATTTCCGCCACCGACAGTTGCTGCTCGGGGGTCATCTTGTACACCGCGTCATAGCCCGCGACAAAGCGTTTGAAACGCGACTCATCCAAGTAATCTGGCCAGGTGGAAGGGTCTTCCGTTCCGCCGGTGATGGAAAATTGCAAAGCCCCGTTAGCCATATCAATCACCCGCTGCTGCATACGGGCTGTGTCGTAGTCAATTACGCCCACCACTTTATTATTGCGGAACAACATATTGCCGGGATGCCAATCGCCATGCACGATCTGCAGGGGCCAATCCGACAGGCCCAAGTCCTCCACCTTTTGGGCCGCCTCTTTATAGGCTTGCCGTAGGCGCAGCACGCCCGACTTCAAGAGTTCGGAATTAATCTTGCTGGCCCATTGCGGTGCGGCAAAGGTGGCAGGAATTTTGTCCAGACTGCCGGTGATAAACTTGGAGTCATGATAACTGCCATACGGCGGTTCGTAATCGGAGGTGAAGTCTATAAGCAGTTTATGGTAGAGGCCCAGAATCCGCCCGCCGTCGAACGTGCTGTCCAGATGCAGGTTGTAACTGTTACCCCGGATATATTCGAAAAGTTCGTAGATACACCCCGTCCATTGCAACAGCGAGTTATTGTCGTCGCGGGTACCGATTAGATGCGGTAAGGGAAACTGCTTCAACGCCAAGAACGTCTGTAATTGATGGGTAAAAGCCACTTTGACGGCGTCATCTTTGCCCTGGGCCCGACGTTTGAGCAGGAACTCGCCCTGGGGTGAGGTGAGTAGCAATTTGGGGGCTTTCCGTGAACCTCGCGGAAAATCTTCGATATGCTCGATCACGCCAATATCGTAGTGGCTCAGAACAATGGCCAGTTCATCACGTCCAAATTGTTCGCGTTCGGCCATGTAGTCGTTGCTCCTGACAAGTGATATGCCGCTTACATTGCTGTGATGTTACAGCATCAAACGGGGTTGTCAATCTTTTTTACGGCAATTAGCCGCGCCCCGTCGCCAAGATGGCCCGCTGGGCAGTGGAAACCGCCCGCCACGCCGGCCACAGACTGGCCAACCACGCCAACACCATGGTTATACCACTGGCCAGCAGCATCGGTCCCGGACTGATCATAAACTCCGTGGGGAAGCCCAGGAAAATCCGGTCCAGCCGTGTCCCCATAAAAACATAATGCATTCCGGTGATACAACCCAGCACACTGGCGGTTAGCGCGACCAACGCAATTTCCGCGATGATCAACCGCAGCAACTGTCCGCGCCCCGCACCAATGGCCCGCAAGACCCCCAGCTCATAGCGCCGGGCATGCAGCGAGGCCACGACCATATTGGCCACGCCCAGTGAGGCTGCGGCCATACCAATAATCGCCACCAGACTTAGAATACTGACAATCCGCCCCACCATGCCTTCGATATGTTTCTTCATTTCCACCACCGAGGTAACCTGCAGCCCCTGGCGGGTAAAATCGCGTTTGACAACGGCCCCATCCGCCCCTTTCTTGAGATTGCACAACATGAAGTTGTAGCCCCGGGCACCCAATTTATCGAACGCGTCTTGGCTTGAACCCAGCACGCTGCCGATGGCGGCATCCCGGGCGGCCCAGCGCAGGTCAAAATAGCTCTTGGCAATGTCAAACCCCGGGGAGCTGATCACCCCCGCCACAACGAAATCCACCGGCTGACCCTTGGTATCCTGCAGCGTGATAGTGTGGCCGACATCAATCTGCCGGGCAATATAGAACTCCCGCGCCACCAGAATATGCCCCCCCGCTTTCATCTTGGCCCAGGCTTCATCAGGATTACCCCGGACAAATTCCAGTTCCATGATGGAACGGAACGAGTCGGGCTCGATGAAGACAAAATTCGTATGCTCTTCATCCTTGCCCCCGCCCATACGGAACAAGACTTTATCCAAGTTGGCCCCCAACAACCCCACCGGCACCATGGCTTGAATCTCGGTTTGTTTGGCCCGGAATTGTTCCACCCGGGTCGGGGACAGGGGTGTGGCATTGAACATCAACATATCCGGAAAGCGTGAAGGGAATTGCCATGCGGCCATCAAACCCGCGCTGCGTTGGTGGATCGTGGTGTAGAAGGTCACCCCCAGCATCAAGGCCGCCATCATACCCATCAAACGCCACGGCGTGGCTGTCCAGGCATGGCGTAACAAGGCCGCGGGCATACCAAAATAGCGGGCCAGCAGATAACTGACCGGCCGTTCCAGCAGATGCATAAGCAAGGGGCCCAGCAGTGTGTAACCAACAAATATCAACGGGATACCCGCAGTAAGATAAGACCAGAACTTCCACTCCCGGCCGGGAATTTGCCACAGCGCAATTTGCGCCGCAATACAACCCACCCCCACCACCGCCGCCCATTGGGGCAGACTGCGCCGGGTCGGCGTGGCCGCCGTCCGCACCGCCACCATAGGTTGCACGCGACTGAGTTGGAACATGGGAATCAAACTGCCCAGCAACACCGCCAGAATTCCGTTGGCCATGGCCATGATGATGGTGGTCTGGGAAATGGTGTAAATGGAGAATAATTCCGGGAATTGCCGGAGAATCAGCCAGGTAACCAGCGCTCCCAGCGGGATCCCCAGTGTCAGTCCCACACCGGTCAACATCCCGGCCTCAATCAGCAGAATCCGTCCCAGAGTCGGCCGTGGGGCACCAATGCACAATAGCATCCCATATTGCCGGATGCGTTCCTGAATGCCCACCAACAAGGTCGAACCGATAATCACCGCCGAGCAGAGCGCGCACAACGCCGCGACCAGCCAGATCACTTTGTTAAATTCGCCCAGAGCCTGCTGCAGCTTGGTGCGTTGCCCGGTGCCCACCTGCGGTTGCAGTAGTCCTTTGGAATCTTTGACCAGACGTTCCGCATAGGCTTCCGCGGAAACGCCGGGCTTGAATGCAATATCAATAACTGTATACCCCGCGCCCAGATCAGTATCCATGACCATCTCGTCGGCCCGCATGTGGATATAGTTGCGTTGCATTAGCTGCAGTTCGGGCTTGATGGTGATGCCCGCAATCGTGGCTTGACGGCTTTCGCCGGGGCCAGTGCGGATGGCGACTTTATCACCGGGCTTGAGTTTGTAGCGTTCGGCATAATCAAAATCAACGATGATTTCGCCCGGTGCCCCCGTCAGCTCATGGCCTGCAAACAAACGCATGGGCCGCATCTGAGTGTCATAAGGTAGCTCTACCCCGATGGCGGTTACCCAGACGCTATCCTCGCCCTGCAAGGTACCCACGGGCAATTCCAGCCGGGGCGCCACAAGCAGAATATCCGGGTCAGCGCGCAGGCGATTCACCAACTCCATTTGCAGACGATTATGGGTGGCGCCTCCACTGGGGCGGATGGAAATGTCCGATCGCCCCACCACCTGGGCAATGCCATATTCGATACTGCCGCGCAAGGAATCCATGGCCATGCCCAAACCTGTCACCAGACCCACGGCCAGGATCACGGCAAAGAGACAGAGCACCACACGCAGCGGTTTAGCGCGCCAGGGTCTGGTAGCGAGCAGCCAGGTCGCCGACATCGCGCAGCTCCTTCGTGGCGAAAGCGCCACTGATCGTGCCATCCCGTAATACTACCACCCGGTGGGCGTACAACGCCGCTGCGGGCTCGTGGGTCACCATCACCACGGTGGTCTGGGTGGACTGGGCCGCCTCGGCCAGCATCTGCCACAACTGATGGGCATTGGTGGAGTCCAGATTACCAGTGGGTTCATCGGCAAAAAGGACGCCGGGGCGCATCAGTAATGCGCGGGCAATCGCCACCCGTTGCTGTTCTCCGCCCGAGAGGGCATCGGGGCGATGGGTGGCCCGGTCCGTCAGATGCAATAATTCCAAAAGGCTGGTAATCCGGTTCCGGTGGGCCTCGGTTAAGGGCCCTTCCAATAGCGCCGGCAAAGCCACATTTTCATACGCCGACAGGGTCGGAATCAGGTTAAAACTCTGAAATACCACCCCAATGGTACAACGCCGGAAATGGGTGCGTTCGCATTCGGTCATGGCCCGCAGTGGCCGCCCGGCGACTTCGATTTCGCCACTGTCAAAGCTGTCCAAGGCCGCACATAAATGCAAAAGTGTGGATTTTCCCGAACCACTGGCCCCCATGATGGCCAGAAACTCCCCGGCCGCAACTTCCAGATTTATCCCGCGCAAGGCTTGGACAACCCGCGCCCCTTGGCGGTAGGATTTAGTCACGTTGGTGATTTTTACCGTGTTGTCCATAAACATTCAAACTCGGATTAACTATGGCTCATCTTACCGCAAGCAAGCTCATGCTGACCAGTGTGGGACTGATATTCCTACTGTTATGTTCCGGTTGCGGGCTGTTTGCGGAGCGTAACCCCGACAACGTCATGCCGGATTCCACCGAGGCCGAGGTTACCGGCTACAGCCCCAATCAGCGCACCATCTATCTGAACACGGATCACGGGGCATTAATCGGCTGGTGGGATGATCTGACCATCATGATGTATGGTACGGAACGCTTCAAATCGCTCCCGCTCAAACCCGGACAGAAAATCAAATTTCGCGGTGTCCAATCCGGCAAGGAAATCTATCTCACGATCATCTATCTGCCAACCGATGGAACCTAAAACACCGCACCCCGGCACACCACCGGGGCGCGGGTTATTTTTACACTTATACCAACTTGGACGCAGCGGGGAAGTCGATTTCTGTTTGGGCCAGATTATTGAAGTAATTGGTTAAGATGGCCACCGTGACCACACCCACCACTTCCACGATCTCACCATCCGACCAACCCGCACTGCGGGCCGCCTGCAACTCCGCATCACTGACTTTGCCCCGATTGGCCACAATGGCCTTCGCCAACGCCACCAGTGCGGCCGTCTTGGCATTCGCGGCTGTGCCCTTGCGGGCGCTGAGGATATCATCCTGAGACAAACCCACTTTGCCGCCGATAAAGGTATGGGCAGCCAGACAGTAATCGCAGCCATTGCTCTGCGCCACCACCAATTGAATAGCTTCGACGGTCTTGGGGTCCAGTTTGCCCCCCGCCAGCGCACCATTGGCCTTGAGGTATAAATCCAACACAGCCGGCGAATGGACCATGGACTTGAAGATGTTGGGCACCGCGCCCATTTTGGCCTTGACGGCGTCCACCAATTCTTTGCCGGGGCCGGTCAACTGGGTCAGATCAACAGGAGCAATACGAGCCATCAGTGTGTCTCCAAAAAGGGGTTATAGCAGCAATACACGGCATTATAGGCCGGTCGCTGCGCCGATGAAACCTTGGGCCAGCGTATCGAGTTCCGCCGTCGTCCAATCCGGATTAATCGGCAGAATCACCGACCGTTTCAGCAGTTCCAGCGTCCGGGGCAGCATCGTGGGCGAGTAGGTCGCCGTCGAGCCCGCATTCTGCGGCAAATTGAACGCATTCAGGTCCGGATGATACGAGCCGCGCCGCTGCATCACCGATTCCCAGTTGGCATAGACATGCCGACCCGAATCAATCGGGATCCACGCCGCACACAGCGCCGCGGCCGGGGTGGCGCGATACCGTTCCATCAAGCGTCGGGCACTGGCTTCATCCTGACAGATCAGTGTGGCCACCGCGCCGGTACCGGTGCGGGCCCCGCCATAACGCAATCCGGTCCGTACCGACTTGGGCAGGGCCATCTGTAACCGCTGCTCCAAATCCGCCCGGCGTTGTTGCAGGTCGGCCACAATCCCCGGCAAACGCTGCAATTGCACCCGCATCATCGCCGCCATCAGTTCATTGCCGCGCACAATCAAGCCGCCGAACATCGGCAACTTGGGCTGGCCGCTGAAAAAATTGCATCCCGAATCGTGATAAATGACTCCACGTTCAAACACTTCTTCATCCTGACAGACAAACGCGCCGCCTTCGCCGCAGGAGATCACTTTGTAATAGTTAAACGAGTACGCACCGGTATCACCGATTGTGCCCAGCTTGCGGCCATCATGCCACAGCCCGCCATCACACTGGCAGGCATCTTCCACAATATAGAGCCCCTTGCGTTTGGCGATATCCGTAATGGCATCCATATCACAGGCCAAGCCCGCCATGTGAATGGGGTTGATGGCCTTGGTGCGGGGGGGTAATCGCCTTTTCAATCGCTTCCGGCGAAATCGTCAGACTTTCATCCACATCCACAATCACCGGCACAATACCCAGATTCATCGGGGCCAGCGCCGAGGCCACCCAGGTATAACCGGGAATACTCACCTCATCCCCCGGCCCCATACCCAAACCTGCATAACAACACATCAACGAAGTGGTGCCATGGGACATAAAGCATGCATGCTTGGTCCCCATGTACGCAGCCAATTCCTGTTCGAACAGTTTGGTCTCGCCCAGATGACCCTTGGCTGCATCGCCATAACGGAACCACTGGCCACTGCGAATTACCCGGGCCACGGCATCAATCTCTTCTTGTCCATAACGGTACATAATTTGTGTTCCTGATAGCTGTTCGTGCGAAAACTAAGGCTTATGGGCCCAGTATGCAAATATTCTGGTAAAACATATCACCTATGATGCACGCACATTCGCGATAGCGTATACAACGAGACTGCCGTAAACAGTGTCGCGACAAAGACCTAGCACAAACTACAAAAATATTAGCGCGTTCTTCACAATCGCCCGTAGAACTTAACCAAACCTTAGCGCCAAACCGCATCAGTCTTAGCGCAGCACAAAATACAATAGCTTGTGTGACTTGTTGTGCTAAGAGGTTTACCAGTGTTTCGGAGATGACCATGACTACCGAGCTCCAAGAACGCACCGCCACTGTAACGCCCTCGCTCTCTGACGCGAATCGGACAGCGCACGACACCACCTCCGCCGTGGAGGTGACCGACCTGAACGTCCATTATGGCACCGCTCAGGCCATGCACAATATTTCGCTCAAGATTCCCCAGAAACAAGTTACGGCCTTCATCGGACCTTCCGGTTGCGGTAAGTCCACTCTGCTTCGCTGTTTCAATCGGCTCAATGATCTGATTGATAATTGCCACATCATCGGCTCGTGCAAGATTCACGGCAAAGAAATTTACGGCCCCGGCGTGGATGTCATCACCCTCCGTAAGCATACCGGCATGGTCTTCCAGAAGGCCAACCCCTTCCCCAAGAGCATCTATGAAAATGTCGTCTATCCGCTGCGGATTGACGGGATCAATAATCGGAAATTCCTGGACGAAACCGTGGAACGTTCGCTCCGCAGTGCTGGCTTGTGGGATGAAGTCAAAGATCGCCTGCACGCCAGCGCTCTGGCCCTGTCCGGGGGTCAGCAACAACGGCTGTGTATTGCCCGCGCCATCTCGGCCAAGCCGGAAGTCCTGCTCATGGACGAACCCTGCTCCGCGCTGGACCCCATTGCCACCAATAAAATCGAACTGCTGATGGAAAGCCTGCGCAAGGAAGTCTCCATCGTCATCGTCACCCACAACATGCACCAGGCCGCCCGTGTGGCTGACCAGACCGCCTTCTTCTACCTTGGGCGCCTGATCGAATATGGCCCCACAGAGAAGATTTTCCAGAACCCCACCCACAAACAGACTGAAGACTACGTCACCGGCCGGTTCGGGTAAGTTTCCCGCGGATCATTCCCCACGGTAAATCTGCCTTGGCGCCCCTCCGGTCTAACTTTCCCCCTCCAATTTGGCCCCCCGGCCCCGCTACGGGTATGATGCAGCCATCATTTGGAGCATGTGCTTATGTTTGGATACAAGCAACCGCGCTGGGCTAAAGGTCTGGTCATCGCTGGCGCCGGGTTTATCGTCGGGCTTTTGGTCGCCCACATCCCCGCCAGCCGCGCGGACAAACCGCTCACCGCGTTCGATTTCTTCGACATTCTGGTGGACTTGCGGTCCATCGTCTCCACCAATTACGTCGAACCCATTGCCGACGACAAACTGCTCAAAGGTGCCATTGATGGCATGTTGGGCGAGCTTGATCCCTACAGCAATTATTTCTCCCGCGATGAATGGATCGCCTTCGAGAAACAAACCCGCGGCCAATTCACCGGCATTGGTGCGGAACTATCTCAGGACCCCACCACCGGTCATATTACCGTGGTTTCCCCGCTGGAAGATTCACCCGCGCTCAAGGCCGGCATCATGGCCGGGGATCGCTTCCTGAGTATCAACGGCGTGAACCTCGACGGCAAAAGTCTGCGCGATATTATCACCGACATCGGCGGTCCACCGGGCACCAAGCTGAACGTCAAAGTGCAGCGCTCCGGCGAAAAAGCCCCGCTCAATATCGAAATCGAACGCGGTGTGGTCGCCATCCAGACCGTGCGCGGGGTCAAACATCGCGACGATGGCACCGGCACATGGGATTTTGTGCTCGACCCCGAACACCGCATCGGATATGCCCGCATCAACAGCTTTTCCAACAACACCAGCAACGAACTCGACCGCCTGCTGCTGCCTTTGCTGGAAGGCCCCAACGCACTCAAGGGTCTGATTCTTGACCTGCGCTTCAATCCCGGTGGTTTGCTGGTCGAAGGCTGCGCTGTGGCCGACCGCTTCCTGTCCGAAGGGGTCATTGTTTCCACCCGCGGCCGGCAAGCCAGCAGCATCAGTGTGACCAACGCCGTGCCCAAAGATGACTATCCGGTAGTGCCCATGGTCGTACTGGTGAATGAATATTCGGCTTCCGCCGCCGAAATTGTCGCCGGGGCTCTGAAGGATCATCACCGCGCCGTGCTGGTGGGGAATCGCACCTATGGCAAAGGGTCGGTGCAGACCATGATTGCCTTCAACAATGGCCAGAGCGCCCTCAAGCTGACCACGGCCAATTACTACCTGCCCTCGGGCAAAAATATCACCCGCCGCAAGGATGCCAAGGAATGGGGTGTTGACCCCCACGCCGGCCAGAGTGTGGAAATCACCGAAGCGGAAAACCGCGCCATTCTCCGGGCCCGTTCCCAGAGCGATATCATCATGCCCAAGACCACAACTCAACCCACTGCCACCCAACCCGCCAGCACGCAACCCACCACCCAGACCGTGGTGGATCGTCAGTTGCAGCAGGCCTTGAACCTGTTGCTGGAAAAGAAAACTGCCGGCATTCTCGAAACGGCCCGGGTCACTCCGGCCATTCAAACTACCCAGCCGGAAGTCGGGGCCTCGATGCCCGCCACCACCACCTCCCAACCGGCCACCGAGCCCAGGCCCTGAACCATGGCGAAACTAGTCCTTGGCATCGAAACCACTTGTGACGAAACGGCTGCTGCCGTGGTGGCCGATGGCGTACACGTGAAGTCCAATGTGGTCTGGACGCAGGTCGCGTTGCACCAGAAATTCGGCGGGGTCGTGCCCGAAATTGCCTCCCGTGCGCATCTTGAGCATCTGGATCAGGTGATCAAACTCGCTCTGGCCGAAGCCGGTGTTACGCCCGGCGAACTCGGCGCGGTGGCAGTCTCCAATTGCCCCGGTTTAATCGGGTGTCTGATTGTCGGCGTCAGTGCCGCCAAGGTGCTGGCCATGGCTTGGAACCTGCCCCTGCTGGCGGTGAATCATGTCCATGCCCATCTATACGCCAGTCTGCTGGCCCCGGTGGATACCCCCCTGCCAACGCCCCCAACATTTCCCGCCATCGGCCTGACCATCTCCGGCGGACATACCGCGCTCTATCTGGTCCGCTCGTTTCAGGATATCCAACGCATCGGCGCCACCCATGATGATGCCGTCGGCGAAGCCTTCGATAAAGTCGCCGCAATTATGGAACTTGGCTACCCCGGCGGGCCCATCATTGACCGCATTGCCCAGCAGGGCAACCCCAAGGCCGTCAAACTCCCCGTACCGTTGTTGGAACCCGATTCGTTGAATTTCTCATTCTCCGGCCTCAAGACCGCTGTGCTCTATCACGCGCGCGGCCATCAGGGCAAAGCCCGACCCGCCAGCGACCTGACGGCGCAAGATCAGGCCGATATTGCCGTCAGTTTCCAAAACTCTGTGGCCAAAGTCCTGTCTGAAAAAATCCGCCGCGCTGTCACCCGTTACCATGCCCGCAGCATTATTGTTGGTGGCGGGGTCAGTGCCAATCGCAGCATCCGTCAGGCCATCACCACACTGGGCACCAAGCTGGCCGTCCCGGTGCATATCCCGGCCATGCCCTATTGCACCGACAATGCCGCCATGATCGCCGGACTGGGCTATCATCATTGGTGTGCCGGGATCACGGCTGATCTGGCGCTGGAAGCCATTGCTACGGTAGGATAAAAATATGACAACATCCGCCTCATCCGTGCCCCGGTTGCCCCCGCGTTCTGCCGACTGTCATAAAGGCCAGTTTGGCCGTGTGCTGATCATCGGGGGTTGTCCGACTATGGTTGGCGCCCCGGCACTGGCGGCCAATGCCGCGTATCGCAGCGGGAGCGGTCTGGTCCGCATCGCCGCCGATGCGAGTATTATTACCGCGTTACTCACGCTTTGCCCCTCGGCTACGGCGGTGGCCTACTCACCCTCTGCCCCAACAGCCCTATGGTCCGCACTCGGCACCCATGATGTCGTGGCCATCGGCCCCGGCTGGGGCCAGCAGCCCGGCTTGACGGGCATCCTGCGCGGTATCCTGAGCCAGTTCCCCGGCCCGGTGGTCTGCGATGCCGATGCCCTGAATCTGCTGGCGTTGGCCGGGCCGCAATGCAAGACCTGGCGCACGGACTGGCGGAATGTCATACTCACGCCCCACCCCGGCGAGTATCAGCGTCTGGCCCGTGGCTTGGGTTTGGCATCCCTAACACAGCGTGCTGATCAGGCCCGGGCGCTGGCCGAATTTCTGGGCGGTGCCACCGTGATTCTCAAAGGCTATCACACGATTTGCACCGATGGCACCACCAGCCACACCAACCAGACCGGCAATACCGCCATGGCCACTGCGGGCATGGGCGATGTTCTCACCGGCGTTGTCGCCAGCCTGCTGGGACAGGGGTTGCCCCCCTTGGCCGCGGCCACCCGCGCAGCGCACAGCCACGGGCGCGCCGGTGATCTGGCATTGGCACAATTGGGTGGGAATATCGGCCTGATGGCAGCGGACGTCATTGCCCAACTGCCCCGGGCTATATCGGAAAGTATCGGCACTTAAACCGGTTGCGGAGCCGAATCCCGCAAGCCCAGATTCCGATAAATCTCGCGTGTGGCGTAACTGTTGTTGAGCGTGTAAAAGTGAATCCCACGCACCTTGTTATCCAACAGATCGCGGCATTGTTCTGTGGCCCAATGAATGCCCACGCGTTTCACCGCTTCGGGGTCATCGCCTGCCCGTTGGATGGCGCGGATCAGCCGGCCGGGGAAGCGTGCCCCCAGCGCCAATTCCGCCATGCGTTTCATCCCGCTGACACTCGCCACCGGCATAATGCCCGCGATAATCGGCACGCAGATCCCTGCCAGTTCGCAGCGTTCGCGGAAATCGTAAAAGTCGTGGTTATCGAAAAATAACTGCGTCACAATGTAATCGGCCCCGGCGTCCACCTTGGCCTTGAGATAATCCATTTCCAGCAACCGATTCGGCGTGGTCGGATGCCCCTCGGGGAACCCCGCCACACCGATGCCAAAGCCCCGCGCATCGGGATGAATCTTGCGGCTGTTAAACTCACGAATAAACGCCACCAAACCCGCCGCATGGGCGAAGGCGTCCTGACTGCGATCATAATCCGCCCGGTCGCGCGGCACATCACCGCCCAAAGCCAGAATATTCGCCACCCCCGCCGCGGCATAGCGCGTCAGAATCCCCTCGATATCCTCCCGGGTGTGACAGACACACGTCAGATGCGGGATGGGCGGAATGGCCGTGGTCTGTTTGATCCGCACCACGAGATCATGGGTCATCTGCCGGGTGGAACCGCCTGCGCCATACGTCACACTGACAAAGCTGGGCTTGAGGGTTTCCAATTCGCGGATGTTCTCAAAAAGTTGTTCCGCCCCCGCAGGGGTCTTGGGCGGGAAGAACTCAAACGAGAACATCGTCGGGTAGCGGGCTAAGATATCGGCTATATGCATACATCCATCCTTATATCCGGATAAACAGATAATATGCCACCCGCCCCCTCTTGGGCAAGTCGCCAACGCTAATTTTGTGCCATCAGGGCAAAGATTCCGATAATGACCGCCACCAGCACCAAACCCGCCAAAACCGCCAGCGTGATCTTGATCCAGCTATACGGCCTGGTGCCCACCACTTCGCCCGTCTGGGCATTGACCAGAATGCGATAGGTCTTATTGTGATATTGGTACGTGGCCACCCAGATCGGCAGCAACAAATGCTTGAACGTCACGCCGACATATTGGGTATTCACCGTGGACACCACCTGATGATCACCGCCGATATCCCGCTTGCACAGTTCCCGGATGGCGGCAGCCATAATTTCGCGGGCCCGCTGGAACCCGGCATGCAGGCTGATCTGGTAGCGCAGACTGTCAAAGCCGCTGAGATAATCCGGCTTGTAAGGTACCAATTTCCGCAACTCCCATGGCGAAAGTTTATCCACCATCTCCGTGGGTAGAATTTGCGACCCGCACACCAACACATCGTCAAAGAAATTATCCACCTCGCCGGATACCCAGGTCCAGCGGGTGCGCCGTTCCTGCCGGGTGCGGTGTTCGGTACGACCATTCACCGTGACGGTATAACTCACCGTAACCCAGTAATCATCCCCGCGCTGGCCGGTATAGGCCGAATAGGTCATCGCGTCATACGTCCAAAACGGCATATACATACCGCGCAGCCGGCCCAGATTGGCGAACTGCGTCAGATCATTGGGCGCAAACCACAGCGCCTTCACCCAGCCATTGAAGCGCGTCACCGCGTCGCGCTGCGGGATCATAAACGGCAGTACCAGTTCCGGGAAGACCAGCTTGCGGGCGGATTCAGGTTCGTTGACCAGATGCGTGGAACAGAACTTACACGCGGTGGTGATGTAGAGGTCGGATACTTGCTGACTGGCACCGCAGCCGGGGCATTTTACTTCCCGCATTTGGCCCTGCGCCCCGGCCTGGGCGTCAATCTGATCCCCGCGCAGATAACGCTCCAAATCCAGTTCCGCATTGCCCGCTAGTTGGGCCGGTGCGATGACTTCTTCATGTCCGCAATAGGGGCACTTCAGGTTCCGCTGGGCGGGGTCATAATTCAGCTTGGCCCCGCACTTTCCGCAGGGAAACATGCGTCCCGAAGGCGGCGCTTTGGCTACCTGAGGTGGTTTGCGCTCCATGGCCTCGGGGGCTGGTGCCGTGGTCTCCGGCGGGCTGGCCGGGGCGGGTTGGTTGATTACCGGAGGCGCATTCATAACGTCGTCCTATTTCCAATCGGCCAGCGCGGTGAGTTTCAACTCGGGAATCTTGCTTCCCGCGGGCAACAGCCATATAGCATAACGGTGTTTGCCTGCGGGTAAAGTCTGGCGCAGGGCGACTTTTTTCACCCCTTCATTGGCATCCTGCTTTTCCGGTTGCGGACTCTCCGGCAGCGGTCCGGCAGGCAGGACTTCCAGCTTGCCCGCCCCCTCGGCCAGCACGATCTCCAGCCCTGCCCCGCTGGGCGCGGTCAGCACCGCCCGTTTGCCTGCATCGTGTATCTCCACCTTAGCCCGCGTGTGGAAGAACGAATAGAAGTTCGCGGGCTTATCTATCGTAATTTCATCCTGCACCAGCACCGCCTGCCGCTGGACCATGGCCACGCCGCGCTGCACCTTGGTTATATGCGGGAGATAGGCCGGGGTTAAATCCGCGACCGCACTGGCCCACTGGGGCCGGGTGATAAACTGCTGGATGGTGGTATCAGCTTTGCTGTCCTGATCAGGGGTTTTCCCTAGATTGAACGCCAGTGTGTTATGCCCTTCAGCCCGCAGCCGATAATAATCCCAGCGAGCTTTGCCAAAATACCCCGGCAGATTGTAATCATCCGACCCAAGGTCTTCGATAAAGCGGAACCCACCCGATTCCAGTACGAACGTGCCGATATCCAGTTGGGCATGGCCCACCTGATTGCTGCCGGCCTTGAAAGCCACCCATAAGGCTTTTGGATCATCCGCCTGACTGCGGGCAGTGAACACCTCCACGGTGCGCACGTAGTGATCCAAGGACAGTGCCGGGGCTTTGGCATTCAATAACGCCGGGTCGTACCAGATCATGTCCAAAATCGCGCGCTTACTATTCAGGTGCTGATGCTGGGCCCAGAGTGGTTGCTGATAACGCTGCGCCAGCCACCAGAAATTCGGGCTGACAATCATCCCCGACTTGGCATCGGAAAAATTGAACGTCTTACCCGTCGGCCCCGACACCACCAGCGGGAACTGCCCCGCATGATCCAAACCGGGGATATCAGACAGGCCATAATCGGTGCCAAGTCCGGTCTGCAAACCAGCCAGCGCGTATATGGTGTAGCGGGTGGCATAGTCCCAATACCCCGGCCCTTCTGCCCAGCCGCCATCGGGTGCGTACGTGGCCAACGCCAGCGGCAGATTTGCAATCCCCGCCTCCAGAATCGCCCCCGCATCATCCGGCGCCACATCGGCCAACGCAATCGCCCCGGCCATCAATCCGCCAAAACAGACCTGATTCCAATTGTATTTGGAAACCGTCCACCATTCTTGGCGTTTGATCCGTTCCAACCCCGGCGTAAAGCCAAACTTGCGGATCGCCGTCACCAGCGTCTCGCGCTGGGCGGGGGTCCAACTGTCAAAACACCAGTCATAACCGATGGCCAGCGCGGCGGTCATCTCGGCGGTATCCAGAAAATGTTTGGGATTCCAATCGGGAAATTGCGCCACCGCGTCCAATTCCTTCCAGAGCCGGTCCAGATAGTCCTTGTGCCCGGTCAGCCGGTAGACCAGCGCCAATTTTTGTACGCGGTCCAACACATCCCGGCTGGTGGCCAGCAGCCGTAGCCCATCGGGAATCTCATACTTGCGCGGCAGTTGTTTGAGGAGAAAATCGGCATGTTGCCGGTTGGTGTTCAGGGATTCTTTCAGCCACGCATCGGTTTCGCACTGTTGCTTTAGTTCCGCCAGCCGCGCCGCCGTCAGAATTAACCGCGGATGCCCCGGCTGGAGTCGCGCCAAAATCTCCTTCGCCGTCGGCCGTTGCGGTTGCGTGGCCGGCGCGGTGGTGGTCGTCTGCCCCCATACGGGCCAAACGCCCATGAGTAGAATCAGCAACCCGAGACTGAAGGAATTCGCCATGGCAACAACCTCCTGTGAGAACATGTGCCAATAAGTCTAACCGCCATACCGTGCTGATGCGAATTCCGCTGGTCTGTCAGGAAGGGTGGGGCTACGTAATCAGCGGGGATCATGATTTATGTCAGCTTATCTTCGATTAGTCGCACAATTGTGTTAATGGCAGCCTCAATCACATGTGACAACTGGTTAGCTTGCTCGTTATCCTTCGGTGTGAAGGTTGATGCTGAGTCTAACGTGGCGATCTGCTGTGTTAACTCGTGTGCCCAAGAATGGTCTCTTAACTGGAGACGATCGCGCAATGGGAGAAGTTGATCGGCCAACTCGCCGACATTGATAGTGCTGGAACGATAAGCGATGATCACCTCACGCATTGCGTTTAATAGCTTGTCATCTTTAATTTCGTACAGACGTTCTAAGAATTCATTAAACGTCGCCCCCATAGACTGAGCCAAATCCCATGTCATCCCGACGAATGGCACCTGAACCACCGGCCATCCCGGATTACGAGTATCGAACCCGAACGCTTCACCGCCTCCGTCAGAACCGAAGATAAGCAATCCAGAGGCATGTTTCTGAACCTCATACGCTTGATTCATGGATGCAAGATCACCAATCGCCCAGAGGATAACATAGGCATCTTGTCCAATAAATCCTTCACCGCCGTTGGTTCGCGTAACGAACTTGACGTATTCATGCGGAAGTTTTACGCCGAGTTGTCGCTCAACCTCTTCCACTGCCGTCATTGACGCGGGTGCATTTGGGCTAAGGTTCGCCAACAAGCTATTCATGTCAGTTGCCATTCTTTTATGCTCCTTGATGATTTGCACCACATTATAATTACATTATCAAGTATGCTACGCCCACCAAAACGTGGAAAACCAACAAAATGGCCAATATCCAACGTGACCAACGGTACCACAACCCAACCGCCACCAGAAGTGCATAGAGCGGATAAAAATACATGCTAATACCAACAAGCGGATACATCCATCCCGAAAATCCTGTTTTATGGGCAAGCCCAGTATGAGGCAGGAAAATGGCGTAATATAATACACCATAATTATAGAAATACCTGTAGCAAAATGATCCTGCAACGATCAATAAAAATGGTGATGCCGCACCAAACAAGAGTATGGCAACACAAGCCCATATCTTGACCGTATTGTGGAGTCGTTTCGACCCAACAGGTGCGTAGGCCAAATATTCGTCATCTGACTTCATAGCCAATCCCCCATTAACAAAAACACGATGGTGCGATAATACCCATGGCCGGCTGCGCGATGGCGTAGGACCATAGTTGTGCGGGGCACATGACCCACAAGAGTGCGAAGATGTATGCGAGTTTCCAGCGCATGAGTAATGGGTATTAGCATAACATGGCGAGACTAAAGTAGGGGCACATTTTTTGTGCGAAATATTCTCGCCACGACGGTTAATGCGGTAAAGCCTGGGGTACCGGGCATTACCGCACCAAGATGCCGGGGGCTGGCAAAGAGGGGCGTTATTAACCGAGGATGGTGAGGGGGCCGCAGTAGGAGGGTTTATCTTGACACTTACACCCCGGTCGGATACCTTGCAGTCAAAGGCTAGGCGAGCGTACCGACCCGTTCGGATCGTGCTTGGCCGTGACAAGCCTTTCGTTGAACCCGTGCGTTGACAATTCACAGAGCGAGGATTAACTCATGCCGATACGACTTGGTCTGGTCATTCTGTCACTGATTCTGAGTGTCCTGATTGGGTTTGTGGTGGCCCGGGGCGGGGGGAGTGGCAGCGCGGCAGGAGTGCGGGAACGCCCGGTGATCGGGCTTAGTCTCGATACCCTCAAGGAAGAACGCTGGCAGCGGGACACCTTTGTCGCCGCGTGTGCCAAGCTGGGGGCCGATGTGCGGGTGGTCTCGGCCAATTCCGATGACCGCACCCAGACCAGCGATATCGAAAGCCTGATTTCCCAGCGCGTGGATTGTCTGGTGGTGGTGCCCCATGACGGCGCCGCGATGGCCGGGGCGGTGGACCGTGCGGTGGCGGCGGGGATTCCGGTGATGGCCTATGACCGACTGATTACCGGCACCAGCAAGCTCGATTTGTATGTCACCTTCGACAATGTCACCGTGGGCCGGCAGCAGGCGGAATATCTGGCGCAGCGCTTCGCCGGGCGGAATTGGAAAGTGGTGCGGATTTACGGTTCACCCTCGGATAATAATGCCAAACTGTTCAAACAAGGGCAGGACGAAATTCTCAATCCATTGATCAAGGCCGGGCAGGTGCAGGTGGTGCATGAAGATTGGGCCATAGACTGGAAGCCGGAAAACGGCAAGAAGATCACCTCTGCCGCCATTACCCGTTATGGCGAAGCGGGTTTTGATGCCATTCTGGCCAGCAATGACGGCACGGCCGCCGGGGCGATTGAAGCCCTGCGCGAGGCCGGGATGGTCAAACGCGTAGTGGTAACCGGGCAGGATGCGGAACTGGCCGCTGTTCAGCGGATTGCACTGGACGAGCAGGCGATGACCATCTACAAGCCCTTGCCCGTGTTGGCCAAACAGGCCGCAGAACTGGCGGTGCGCATGGCGCAACGGAAACCAGTGGTCGCCCGGATGGAAACCAATAACGGTCCCAGTCAGGTGCCGTCCGTTTTCGCGGCGGTGCAGACCGTCACCAAAGAGAACATTATGAGCACGGTGGTGGCCGATAGCTTCCACACCTACGATGCGGTCTTTGGCACGATGCCCGCCGACAAGCGTCCGCCCAAGCCCACCGGCCTGCCGGAGGTTAAACCCTAACATGGCTGCCCCCCCGCCGGTCCTCGCTGCCGAGGGCCTGATCAAAGATTTTCCCGGCGTGCGTGCACTCGATGGCGTGACCTTTGCGGTCAGCGCCGGTGAGGTGCATGCGCTGTGCGGGGAAAATGGCGCGGGTAAATCCACACTCATCAAGACTCTGTCGGGACTATATCCCCATGGCAGTTATGAAGGCCGGGTGCTGGTGGATGGCGCAGAGGCACTCCTGCACGGGGTGGCCGATGCCGCGCGGGCGGGCATTGCGGTGATCTATCAGGAATTGGCGCTGGTGGAAGACCTGACGGTAGCGGAAAATATTTTTCTGGGCCGCGAACCACAGCGCGGCGGGTTGATTGACTGGGACCGACTCTACGGCGAGGCGGCGCAATTGTTGGCCAAACACCGCATTCCAGTGGCGGCAGGGACGCGCTGCGGGGACTTGGGCACCGGGGCTCAGCAACTGGTCGAAATCGCCAAGGCGCTATCGTGTCAGAGCCGGGTGCTGATTCTGGATGAACCCACCGCCGCACTGACTGAAACCGAAGTACAAACGCTGCTGGGCATCGTGCGCGACCTGCGGGCTGCGGGAACGGCCATCGTCTATATTTCGCATCGGCTGGAAGAGGTCTTTGCCATCGCCGATCGGATTACCGTCCTGCGCGACGGGCGCAGCGTCGGCACGCTGGCAGGCGCCAACGCTGACCGGGATACGCTGATTCGCCTGATGGTCGGACGCGACATTGCCCATTTGCACCCGCGCCGGGCCACCACGCCCGGCAAGATCATGCTGGAAATCGCGGGCCTCACCGTAGCCGGTCCCGACCGCCGGTTGGATGATATTCATTTGCACGTGCGTGCCGGTGAGGTGCTGGGCATTGGCGGTCTGATGGGCGCGGGCCGCAGCGAATTGCTGCTGCACCTGATGGGCGACTGGGGCCGACGGCTGGCCGGCACGGTACGCTGCGCAGGGCACGAATGGGCCCCAGCCAATCCCGGTGCGGCCATTCGTGGCGGGATGGTATTGGTGGTCGAAGACCGCAAACGTTACGGCTTGATTCTGGATCAGGGCGTGTCGCGTAATTTGTCGCTGGGGTCGCTGCATGCGGTGGTACGGCATGGGCTGATTGATGCCGATAGCGAATACACCCGCAATGCCACCATGGCCACGGCGCTGCAGGTGAAGGCCGCGAATCTGGATGTCGAAGTGGGCACGCTGTCGGGGGGTAATCAGCAAAAGGTGCTGATTGGCAAGGCGCTATTAACCGATCCGCAAGTAGTGCTGCTAGATGAGCCGACCCGCGGGATTGATGTGGGCGCCAAACAGGAAGTCTATGAGATTATCAATCGTCTGACCGCGGAAGGCCGCGCGGTGATTATGGTCAGCAGCGAATTGCCGGAGTTGCTGGGGATGAGTGACCGCATTCTGATGCTGGCCGGGAATTTGCCCACGGTGAAGTTACCCAGGAGCAGTTGCTGGCCGCCGCGCTTCCGACCACCACTTTAACCGGAGTCTCGCCATGAGCGCCGTTGCCTCCCCTGCCGTTACCCCCGTCGCCCAGCCCAAGCTGGCGGCCCGTCAATTCGCGCTATTGGCGGCGCTGGGTCTGACGTGGCTGGCCTTTACGCTGTTCAGTGGCGGGGATTTCCTCAAGTCGCGCAATATGGGCCAGTTGGCCATCGAGCTTTCCTGTACCGCCGTGGTAGCACTGGGTATGTTGCTGATTATGGTGGTGGGGCATATTGATCTGGCGGTGGGCTCGGGCATCGGTTTAGCGGGCGGGATTGCCGCCGTGCTGATTGCCCAGCATGGGGTACCCGCCCCGCTGGCGATGCTGATTGCGCTGGCGGTTGCGGTGGCGTTGTGGACGTTGATGGGTTGGATCATCGCCCGCGAACGAATCCCGGCATTTATCATCACCCTGGCGGGATTGCTCGTATTCAAAGGGGTATTTTGGAAAGTCATCGGCAGCAGCACCGTACCGGTACGGCAAGGCGGCGAGGACAACCTGTTATCGGTACTCACTTCGGCCACCTTGCCGGGCTGGGTGGCGTGGACCGGTGCAGCGCTGGCAATTGTGGCTTTGGCGTGGGGCACACGACGCAGTCGGGCCAGCCGCGTACGCCATGGCCTGCCGGTGGAAGCGGTTGAAATCGGCATCTTACGACTGATCGTGATTGCCCAAGTGTTGGCGTTGGTTCTGTTGGTCTTGGGGCAGGCCCGAGGGGTGCCGATTCCGCTGGTGGTGCTGGCGGTGGCGGCCTTCATCACATGGGTGATTACCACGCATACGCGATTTGGCCGGTGGCTCTATGCCTGCGGCAGTAATGAGCAGGCCGCGGCCCTGAGCGGTGTGCCGGTGCGCCGGATTACGATTCTCGCCTTTGCGGCCTGCGGCATCGCGGTGGCGATTACGGGCTTTCTGCAAACTGCTTATATCGGCAACAGCACCACCACCGTGGGCGACCTGATGGAACTCGACGCCATCGCAGCCTGCGTCATTGGCGGGGTATCGGTAAAAGGTGGCCGGGGCACGGTGGCGGGAGTGATTATCGGCGCCCTGCTGATCGCCACGCTAATGAACGGCCTGACGCTGATGGCCGTCAGCCCGGAACTAAAATTCATCGCCCGGGGCTTGGTGCTAGCTCTGGCGGTATGGATGGATGTGCGGTTGAACAAACGGCGCTGAATCTGAGATTGTATTTTAAGGACATCTGGCAGGCATATGGTCAATGTTGCTCTGCGTGTCACAAGCGATCGAACAGCATCATGGCACAACGTGCACACACGGCTTTGACCGCATTCCAGTCGTGCCATTTAACGGCCAGATTTTTGTATTCTGCCAGCCGGGTTTCTTCTAAATCATAAGGGATTGGATTGGCCAACTGCACCTGCAGTTGCTGGAGCGCAGACGCCGCGTTGGGTTGGGGGTAAAGCGCGTCAAAGTCATGCAGCGCGGCCGAAGTAGATTCCTCGC
>JBIJDM010000285.1:0-2794 GCA_044344145.1 Phycisphaerae bacterium | reverse complement strand
GCGCGAACCGGGACCGCAGACGATGTGGATCGGACTACAGCGGATGTATGATCTGGCTTGGGCGTGGGAGATGTTTGGTCCCAAGGGACAAATTCGCAGCCCGTGACTTGTGTGGAACAACGAGGGCAACGCCCTGGGCTATACAAATACCGCCCCGTTGGGGCGAAGATCATGCCGGGGGGCGAAGCTCATACCCAAAGCGTAGATGGTGCTTAAATTTCCCCGTGCAGTTTCATCAGGCGCGGGCTGGTTTGCAGCATCCATTGCACGCGTTCGAAGTGGGCCAGCCATTCGGCCACGTCGGTGGCGAGTTGGTCGGCGGCGGGGGGCAGCAGGCCGGCGGGGCAACTGGCGCCGTGTATTTGGCGGACTTTGTTGCGATAGGTGTTCAGCGTGCGTTCGCCGATGCGGGCGCATTCGAAGCCATCTTCAGAGAGCATGACCAGCATGGGCACGCGCGGGCCGCCGCAGATGGAGACCTCCACGGCAAAGCGCGTGGCCGCGTCGGTGGCGTGGGGGTCAAACGCTTGGGGCCGATTGACGAAACGCAGGTCCATGGCCGGGCAGGCTTCGGCGATGTGCTGGAAAATCGGGCAGCCGTTGACGCAGTCGCCGCACCAGGTGCCCGAGAGGCACAGGATGGGCATTTTACGCTTGAAGGAACCCAGCAACGTGCGCTGTTCATCGGTCAGGCGCACGCGGTCATAGACGGTCTGCCAGCGCTGCCGGTTTACGTCGGTGGCATGCTGGGCGAGAAAGTCGTCATAACGCTGGGCCTGAGCATGCAGGGCCAAAAAATCGAACGCCATGGGGACCTCCCTTGCGGTTTTTTGTCCGCACGCTTACAGCGCGCTGATGACGGCCTGGGCCACATCGGAACAGGTGGACTTGCCGCCGAGATCGCCGGTGAGAATCTGGGCCGCGTTGAGCACTTTGAAGGTCGCCGTTTCGATGGCGGCGGCTTCGGCGCTCAGGCCGAAGGTATATTTCAGCATCATGCTGACGGTCAGGATGGTGCCGACGGGGTTGGCCTTGTTCTGGCCGGCGATGTCCGGAGCGGAGCCGTGGATGGGTTCATAGAACGGCGTGGCGCGGGGCAGGTGCTTGGCCGCGGGGTCGAACTGGGCGAGGAATTCGTTGCCCAGACAGGCGCTGGGGACCAGCCCGATCGAGCCGGCCAGCATGGAGGCCTCATCGGAGAGAATATCGCCAAAGGTGTTTTCGGTGACCAGCACATCAAAATCGCTGGGCCGGCGGAGCAACTGCATCGAGGCATTGTCCACGTACATATGTTCGAGCTGCACATCGGGATAGTCTTTGCTCATGGCGATGGCGGTTTCGCGCCAGAGCTGGCTGGTGGCCAGAATGTTGGCTTTGTCCACGCTGGTGAGTTTCTTGCGGCGCTTGCGCGCGGTTTCGAAGCCGACCTTGAGAATCCGCAGGACTTCCATTTCGTTGTAGGCGAGGGTATCGACGGCCTGGCGCGTGGGGGCGGTGCCGGTGATGCCCTGGGGCTGGCCGTAATACAGGCCGCCGGTGAGTTCGCGGATGATCATGATATCAATGCCGTCTTTGATCAGTTCCGACTTAAGCGGGCAGCGGCTGGACAGCCCGGCGGGCAGGACGATATGGCGGAGATTGGCAAAGAGACCCTTGCGCAGTTCCAGCAGCGCGACGCGTTCGGGGCGCTGGCTCAGGGGCAGGGTCTTATCGCGATCGGGCAGGCCGACAGCGCCGAAGAGGATGGCCTGATTGCGGGCACAAATCTGGCGGGTGGCCTCGGGCAGGCCGTGGCCGGTCTTATCAATGGCGGCCCAGCCGACATCGGCATACTCCGCAGCGATCTCGTGCCCGCCGCGCTTCGCGACCACGTTCAGGACCAGCATGGCCGCGTCAATAACTTCCGCCCCAATCCCGTCGCCGGGTAAAACTGCGAGATTTAACTTCATCAAGGAGACTCCGTAAAAGTAAAGGGGGTAGATTACGGGAAAAAGGGCCGGGAGGCAAAGGTGGGTGGGGGAATATACGCTTTGGTGTAGTGCGGGGGACGGGGGGAGGATTTAACCACGGAGGACACGGACGGGCACGGAAATGAGGGGGTGGGGAAATTGGATTTTGGGATTGTCGCAGATGTGAAGGAGGGATATACTGGGCGGGCGCGATGGGTTGGCGGGATAGTTCGATGGGCGCGGTTGATGGATAAGGAGCGGTTATGTCTGCAGCAGACTCCAGGTCGTTGTTTTCTGACAGGACATTTGAGTTACTGGGACTGCTGCACGCGCAGCCGACAAAGGCTGTTTACCAAAAGCACAAAGAGGCATTCGAAACTCACCTTGAAACCCCACTCAAAATACTCTTTCAGGAAGTTGCAAAGCGATTGCCCGTTGATATGGTGCAATTGCTGGAAACGAAAAACCGCATTCACGCGAAAATTTTAAAGAATGATTACGGTCAGGGGGGAACACATGATTATCTGTGGGGTGCATTTTATCCCAAAGGTGGAAAACGAATAGAAGATGGACAGCTATACATCACGGTAGATCAAGAGGGCATAAACTATGGGTTTTCCGTCGCGGATAGCGGTAAAGTCGCACGACAAATATTTGCATCCAACTTCAAAGCGATGCCCGTTGATTTCACGGCGAAATTGAGTGAGAGCCTAGCTTCTTATGGGATTGTTTATGGGGAGACCAATAAAAAAGATTCTGTTCAAACACGATCATTCGAGGAATGGATAAAAAATTTCAGTCAATACGGACCTTCTGCGAAAGCTTATGTTTCAAAGGCGCAGGCA
>JBIJDM010000284.1:0-2800 GCA_044344145.1 Phycisphaerae bacterium | reverse complement strand
ACATAGCACAACGTCAGCCGACTGGTCGGCGCCCCGCCGGGCTATGTTGGTTACGAAGAAGGCGGCCAGTTGACCGAGCGTATCCGCCGGCGTCCGTATGCGGTGCTGCTGCTGGACGAAATTGAAAAGGCGCATCCTGATGTGTTCAACATGTTGCTGCAGATCATGGAAGAAGGCCGGCTGACCGACAGCTTTGGCCGGCATGTGGACTTCCGCAACACCGTGATCATCATGACCAGCAACATCGGTGCGGACCTGATCAAATCGGGCGGTACCCAGGGCTTCGGCTATGCCAAACGCAACGAAGACCAGAACTTCGAAGTGATGAAGAAGTCGCTGTTGCGCGAGACCGAGAAGTTCTTCCGGCCCGAATTCATCAACCGTCTGGACGATACCATCATCTTCCGGCCGTTGAACCGCGATAACCTCTATAACATCATTGATATCGAGGTGGGCAAGATGGCCAAACGGCTGGCGGAACAGGGCATGACGCTGGAACTGACCCCGGAAGCCCGCGATTTCCTCATCGAGAAGGGGTATAACCCCGATTTCGGTGCCCGACCGCTGCGGCGTGCCATTGAGCAGTACGTCGAGGACACGCTGTCCGAATCCATCCTGCGCGGCGACTACAAGGGTGCCAATCTCATCCGGGTGGCCCGCGATGGCGATGGACTGAAGTTCGAAACCGTGGCGCCTCCGGCCCCGGATGTCACCACCGAACCGGCCCCCACCGGCGGGTCAACGTAAGCTGCAAAAACCTGCGGCCCCGGAATATCCCTTCCGGGGTCGCACTATTTTTGCACCCAATTGGGGCTGGGACTATAATCTCACCAGTGCGAATTTAATATTTAGACAATATAAGGGTCGTTATATGCAACTTAATCGGCGTGGTCTCATAACGGTGGCGACGCTCCTGACGTTGGGGGTTCTGTCCGCGTGCGAATCGCCCATGGCCCAATCGGGCGCGGATGATGATTTGTATATGCAGTCGCTGGTACGGCGCAGTGTGGGCAATGCCACCCCGGAAGCCACTCTGGTCCGGCCCGCCGTGGCGGGGGTGCGGGAACAGGTATTGACCCTGCAGGCCAGCGATGCGACCAGTCAGCCCGCCACCCAACCGGGCGGATCGGGTGCGGTGACGCCCGTGGATGTGTCCGGAGCCAACAGCCCGATTTCCAATCTGCAGGGGCCGGCGGTCGAGTATATTCAAGGTGGGGAAACCATTGTCACTTTATCGTTGCAGGATGCACTGGCGCGGGCCTTGAAGCATTCATTGAATATCAAATTACAGGCCTACAATCCGGCGATCAAAGACGAAGTCATTACGGAAGCCAGCGCGGTCTTTGACGCGGTTTTGTTTGGATCCAGTACCTTTAACCGCTATGACCAGCCCAGCAACCGCTTCGGCGGGGGGGCGAACGAGACGCTCTGGAGCAATCAGATCGGCGTCAAGAAGCTGTTGTCCACCGGTGGGGTCGCCCAGGTCGTGGCGGGACACACTTGGGAGCAGCAGAGCCAACCGGCCGGATATCTGTATCCCCGGGCCAGCACGGCCACGGTGGGGTTGGGACTGACGCAACCGTTGCTCAAGGGTTTTGGCCCCGAGGTAACTCAGGCCAACATTTATCTGGCCCAGCGCGATGCCCGGATTTCGCGTGCGACTTTCCGGCGTCAGGTGGCGGATCAGGTAAGTAAAGTGGAAGAAGCCTACTACACGCTGGTCCAGACACGGCTGGAACTCAAGGTGCAGGAAGACCTGCTGTTGCGTACGCAGGAGACCTATGACAAGGTAAAGGCCCGCGAGGCGTTGGATGCGGATCGGGTGAAAGTGGCCCAGTCCTTTGCCGCTATCCAGACCCGTAAAGCCAATCTGATTCGTGCCAAAGCCCAGGTCCGGACCGCCTCCGAGCAGTTGAAAGTTGCCATGAACGATCCGGAACTAGACCTGCGGGACAATCGTTTGATTATCCCGTCGGATCGACCCATTGATGTACCGGTTACGCTCAATGTGGCGGATCAGATTGATATTGCCCTGCGGCAGCGCAGCGAATTGGAAGAAGCCCGACTGACGATCGAAAAAGCTGATGTGGTCTTGGCTGTGGCGCGGAATAATCTGTTGCCCAAACTGGATATGACTTTATCCACCCAGTTTTATGGCTTTTCCAGTGATCCCGGCACCGCCATGGGCAATGTGATTGACCCCAACAGGTTCATTGATTACACCGCCGGCTTGACCTTTGAAATGCCCATTGGCAACCGGCAGGCCGAAGCGGCGATGAAGCGGCGCAATCTGGAAAAACGCCAGGCGCTGGTGAATATGCTCGGAACGGTGCAGCAGGTGGTGCTGGATGTGCGGACGCGTTTGCGCGAGTTGGCCACCACCTATCAGGAAATCGCCGCCCGACGCAGTGCCCGTGAAGCGGCTTTTGAGGAATTGGATGCCATCCTGCAGAAAGAACGCTTCGGTCAGGCGCTATCGCCGGAATTCCTGCAGTTGAAACTGGATGCCCAAACCCGCTTGGCCGTGGCGGAGATCGCCGAATTGCAGGCCACGGTGAATTATTCGCTGGCCGTGATGCGTTTGGAATTGGCCAAGGGTACGCTGTTGGAATACAACCGCATTGCCATTGACACCCCGCCGGAAGAAGCCCCCAGCCGGCTGCGGATACTGGGCCAGGTTTGGCCGTAATTGATATCCCCAACTAGAGCGATTGCCAAAAATAATCCCCACATCCGCTTGCGCGAAAGCGAATAATGGGTTTTAATGTTGGGCATGGCTGCTGCGTTACTCATGCCCAAC
>JBIJDM010000092.1:0-10192 GCA_044344145.1 Phycisphaerae bacterium | reverse complement strand
TTGGATCAGGTGGTGGTTACTAGTAGTGCCACCTGCTGATTTGTTAATGTGATGACTTTGGCGGCTGGTGTTTTACCCAACAGATCGTGATATTCCTGAGGCAATGTTACACTCACCGGCGCCGTGCCGTGATTGATCACCACCAACACCGGCCCCTTGGGGCCAATGAGCTGGGATACTTCCACGCCGGCGGGTACATTCGTCAACAGCGGTTTCACTCCGCCCAGTTCGGTGGCCCAGTGCATGATCGCGCGGCTCGTATCCGGCGTCACACAGGCGCCCAGATAACTGATGCGGCCCTGACCTATCCGGCGGGTGACCAATGCGGGTTGCTGATCCAACCACGAATCTTCTGCGCTGTAACGCAGGACCACTTCGACCTCCGGGGCCTGAGGTTGCAGTAATTCGGCATACGTATGTGCTTGGCCGGTACCCAGCGAACCCTGAAGTTGCACGGGTTCCGACAAGGCATAATATTCCCATACCCCCGCGCCAAGCAATGCGGCCAGCGGACCGGGTTGCCGCAGTTCCCACAGGGCACTGACTTCGTTTTTCATACCCGAGCGAGCACCGAGCAAGAGATGTCCACCGGCTTTGATCCACGCGGTCAGACTCTCCGCCATGGCGCTGCTCAGATGATTCAGTCGCGGCGCCACAATCAGGCGATAACCGCCTAAGTCCGACCAGCGATCCGCAACATCCACATCGTAACCCAGATGCCGCAGTGCGTTATACGATTCCAAGGTGTGTTCGACAGGTTCGTAATCCTGATGATGGGGCTGGCGGCGCAGGTTTTGCCGATCCATCCAGCGGTCAATCAATAGCACTTCTGTAGATTTTTTGGCCCCGGCCAGATACGGTGAGGCCGTGGCCATATCTGCGCCGAGTTGGGCCAGTTCCGCATACAGCGGACGCGGGGTGCCGTCCTGTTGCAGAATCGCGCCGTGATACTGTTCTTGATTGCTCGAGGCCGAGCGCCATTGCCAATACAACACCGCCTCCGCACCGTGGCCAATCATGGACCACGCCATGGTCCGGGTTTTGCCGGGTCGATTGGCCAGATTTATCGTTTGCCAGTTCACAAAGCCGGGCTGGGTTTCCATAATCCAAAGGCGTCCGGGTCCCATGCCGCGAATACGGTCGGTATCCAGACCCACCCGTTCATGGGTGAATTCACGGGTCTTGGGATGTGGGTACGCGTCCCAACTGGGGAAATCCAAATCCTGCGTAATGACCCAACGGTCCAGCAAATCGTGAGGGTGGAAATTATGGGTGATGAATTGGCCTGACCGCAGCAGGGGTTTCAGGGCGTCAATCTGGACTTTCTGGTAGGCCTTGATGACCTGTGAGGCCCAGTTGGCAAAGGCCATGGCGTGCGCGGGATTGGGATAACCACCGGGAAATTGGATATGCTCCCAGGCGAAATATTCCTGACTCCAATAGCGTGTGCTCCAAGCCGCATTCAGGGCTTCAAGTGTGCCGTATTCATTGCGCAAATAGGCCTGAAAATCGGCCAACTCGTTAGGCCCGCGCGCTGAGGACCAGAATTCATTGTCGGTCTGCCAACCGATGACCGCGGGATGCTGGCCAAAGCGTTGGCCCAGCGCAGCGGCGATCCGGGCACAATATTGCCGGTAGGTGGGGTTCCATGGGCTGTAATGGCCCCGTTCGCCATGGCGCTGAATCTGGCCATTGTCACGCACCGGCAGAATATCGGGATGGAGCGCCGTCAACCACGATGGCGGGGTGGCGGTGGGGGTGCCGATGACGGTTTCCAAGCCATGCTGGGCCGCCAGATCAATGGTATCGGCCAGCCAGTCGAGCTGGTATTCACCAGCGCGCGGTTCCAAAGCACTCCAGGCAAACTCCGCCACCCGGACGACATTAAACCCCGCATCGCGCATGAGTTTAAGGTCAGTCGCCCAACGGCTTTTGGGCCAATGTTCCGGATACCAGGCAGCGCCAAGATACATAAGCAGACCTCATAGTAAAGAGGCCTACAGCTTAAAGCGTTGTGCCGCAGGTGGCAAGTTAGGCAGGTAAATGCGGGTTGATGGTGCAGTCCCCATTGTGACAGCGCCCGGTCAGTCGGTAGCGATTCCGCGCAAACAGCCGATACAGCTTGGTCAGTAACCAATGGAGGCCCGGTGTGCGCACCAGCATCTTCAACCAGCGCCATTTGCGTTTGCGGGGCAGCACCCGCCAAATCGCGACGAACGCATTCAACTCGGTATAGATGCGCCCCCGGTAATCTTTCACATGCATTACTTCATGAACCCGTTTGGGATCAAGCCCTTCCTGGGCGGCATCAAAATCCGGTGCGGCGATGTCCACCCAGCGAATATGGCCGGACTGATCGTGCCGACGATAATACTTCACTTCGCGCATGCACAATGGGCAGGCGCCATCAAAGTAGACGGACAAATCCCAGGCGGGACGAAATTTGAAAACCGGATTGGCTCTGGTCACAGCGTTCCACACCCTTTCTCGTTATCACGATAGTAGCGCAGTGACGCATGCGCGGCCAGTGGAAAACACGGCGAATCCAAAATAACAAATGGTCGTTAAATCGGCTTATGACGTCTCGGCCAGAGGTGATACACCCCCCAGAGCACAGCCCCCAGCCCATAACCACCCAGCGTGATTCCCCACCCCGGCAGGCTCAATCCAATATCCTGCCCAAACGCCGTCAACGTATACATCAGATTGGTCTGCGTCCAGACAAAGGTATGTTGCGGACTGAGCGCCCCCAGTAATGCCAGGGCGGGACTGGTCCAGGTCAAGGTGGTACTGAGCCACGCACTGTCTGCTGCCCCCAGTACATGCAGCACCGGCAAACACGTTACCGGATAGCCCAGACCCCACACCCCCAGCAGTAACCACAGCAGCACCCCGACACTCACATGCCACCGCGCCGCGCTGGCGGTAACCGCCAGCCAGCCCGTGACCACCCCCATGCCCAAGAGCCATACTTTCAGCCATGTCGCCAGACTCAAACCGTCGGGCAGACAACCCAGCAGCGCGACATTCACACTCCAGGTTACCATCAATAGCGTTATGACCGTACGGAAATCCCCTGGCCGCTGCGCCAACCGACATCCCCATCCCAGCGCTGCGAACCAATAAACCAGCAACAACCAGAATCCGCTCCCGGCCATATATTGGGCACTTGGCACCGGACCGGTGCGCCAGCCGCACAGACTGATGACCACAGGCACACTGCCCAGCAGCACCAGTGCCCCGGCGCTACCAAGTTCGGTCTTACGGAAAATCTGGCGCCACTGGGTCATTTCGCGCGCAACCAACCGGCCAGTGCGCCGGCCAGATAAGTGATGATGAAATCCGCGCCGGCCCGTTTGAACGCGTACATCGTTTCCAGTGCGGTGCCCTGAAGATCAATCCAGTTCTTCGCCGCCGCGGCCTGCAACATGCTGTATTCGCCCGATACGTGATACGCCGCCAACGGTACATCACATTGCTGCCGCAGTGTGGCGAGCACATCCAGATACGGCACGCCCGGCTTGACCATCAGCATGTCCGCGCCCTGTGCGATATCAAGCTGCGCTTCGGTGAGGGCTTCGCGCGCATCGCGCCGAAAGTCCATCTGATAACTCTTGCGATCGCCGAATTGCGGCGGGGATTCCGCGGCATCGCGGAAGGGGCCGTAAAACGCGGAGGCATATTTCACTGCATACGCAAGGATGGCAATATTGTCATGCCCGGCCTGATCCAAGCCCTGCCGGATGGCGCCGACCATGCCGTCCATCATGCCGCTGGGCGCGATGACATCCGCGCCGCACTGGGCATGCAACACCGCCTGCTTGGCCAGTAGTGCCAGCGTGCGGTCATTGTCCACCGTGGTCTGGTGCGCCTGTCCACATAACGGGCCACAATGCCCGTGGTCGGTATACTCGCAGAAACACAGGTCGGTCATGAGCGCCATGGGAATTTGATTTTGTTTGGCCAAACGCAGGGTGGTGCAGACGGGGTTATCGGCGTTCAGGGCATAACTGCCGGTGGCATCTTTGTCTTTGCTTTCGGTAATGCCGAACAGGATGGTTCCCACGATGCCTAAATCCGCCAGCCGTTGTAACTCATCCACTGCCACATCGGGCGACATTTGATACACGCCGGGCATGGAAGTGACTTCCTGCCGGATATGCTGGCCGGAGCGCACAAACAGCGGCGCGACAAAGTCACTGGGTGCCAATTGTGGTCCGGCGACGAGTTGTCGCAAAGCCGGGCTGCGGCGAAGCCGCCGGGGACGGGCGCTGGGTAATTCCATACGGTTGCTCCCTGAGGAATAGTTCTTATGGGGCATATTAGCCCCTAACGGACGCGGTGCCAACCGTTTACTGCCCATAATTGACATACAACGGCGCGGCATTGGGATTGTAGACTTTGGGACCATTGATCAGCGCATGCACCGCCAGCGGAGCGGTGACGATGACCTTGTCGCCCACCTGACGCACGGCGCTGAATTTACCACCGTTCACCCGCCAGATTTCCGGCCGAATGCTGGAGACAATCAATTCTTCGATACTGGTTTCAATCCGCGGCTTGGTTTTGACCGGCGTGGTGATACCAGCGGCTTGGGCCCGGGCTTCATCCAAACGGTTCAGATTTTGTTCTTTGGGCACAAACTGCGGAATAGCCGCCAGCACATCCACGTAGTAATACGTGCGCGTGATGATCTGGACATCGGCGGCGGTTTGCGTGGTCACGCTGACCAGATTATCTTCCGCCAGCACCACCGTTTCGATGTTGGGAAAATATTGGGTTTGCATGGTCAACAGCACGTCCCGCAGGGTCTTGCCGGTGTGGACAAAGTCGTGCCGTATGCTCAGGTCCAGTCCCTGGGCCTTGAGTGCGGTAAAGCCCATAGCCAGATTAACTTTATGTTCCGCACCAAGTTTCTTAACCAATTCACCCAGCGTCACCCCCTCGGCCCGAAACGCCGGAATCGCCACTTTCAGCAGGGACTTGTCGAATTCCGCGATGGTCATCCCGGCCGGTGGCTGGGGTTGCGTTGTGGCGGTACCGGGGGCCATGATGGGCAAGGGTTGGTGCAGGTCCAATGGAGTGGTCAGCTGTGCCCGGGTGCGGGTGGGGGGATCGTAAATCGTCAACGGTCGCGCTTGATAGGGGGCTCCGCGTCCCGCAGTGGGGATAGGGATATAACTGCCAAAGGGCGGCAGGCCCCATTGGCTACCACTGAACCCGCCATAGCCGGGCGCATAAATGGTTGCTGGCCCACCCATGCCCATGGTTGAAAACGTGCTGTAGCCCTGGAACTGGCTGAAGCCCAGGTTGATATTCATGGTCACATAACCACCCGAGGCATGGGCATTCACATTCAGGACACTGCCGGTATTGAGCGTACGCACGGTGGGGGTGGTGGTAATCACCTGCGCCAAGGTATGACCAACGCCAGCCAACGCCAGAGTTAATCCGAGGATGTGACCAATATGATTTCGCATGCCATTCATTATAATAGAACGTCACCGCCAAACGCCGATAATTTCATTCGCTTTCCCATGGGGGCCGATTATACTGTTGGGGGTATGGTAACCAGTCGGAGTTAGGACACGGATGTCTGATGCTGCCGAGTTGGTTCTGGTCGTCGCAAAGGAATGCTGTTATGACCTCACTCAGTGGTAATCCCTCGCGCATTGTGTGGCCGCATCGGCCTAATCCCATGACAATTACCACACCTCCGATCACACCTCAGACGGTCCCCGCAACCGGGCCTAGTGCGACCACCAAACCCTATCGCTTTGTCATGGCCGGTGGTGGTACCGGCGGTCATCTCTATCCCGGCCTTGCAGTGGCTGCGGCATTGGAAGAATTGGCCCCCGGGCAGGTGGAACTGGTCTGGGCCGCGACCCCGCGCAAGGTGGATCAACGGCTTCTGGGCGATAAAGGGGCGAATTATGTCCCCCAGCGTGTGCAGCCCATGACGCTTAACCCCTTGAAAATGTGGGGTTTCTGGCAGGCCTGGCAACATAGCTGTCGACACTGGCAGAATTATTATCGCCAGCATGAAGTGACTGGAGTTTTGGCGTTGGGGGGATACGCCGCCGGCCCGGCATCGGATGTGGCGGCGCAAAGTGGCATCCCCGTGGGCCTGATTAATCCTGATGCCCTGCCGGGTCTGGCGAATCGGCATTTAATGAAACGTGCGACCAAGGTTTATTGCCAATGGCCGCTGCCGCAACCGTATGCGGGTAAATTAGGCGACCGCATGGCCGTGGTGGGTTGTCCCATCCGGCGTGATTTACTCGGGCGCGACCGCAGCGTGGCGGCTGCCGCGCTGGGGTTGGATCCGAACCGTCCGACGCTGGTAGTCACCGGCGCCAGCTTGGGCGCGGGCACGATCAACGATGCCATGCTGATGTTGCTGGCCGATCCCGAGTTAGCCGAGTCCTTTAAGGCTTGGCAGGTCATCCACTTGGCTGGTATGACGCAGGGGGCCGATGTGCGTGCTGCGGCAGCTAAATATCCGCATCTGCGTTATCTGGTGCTCGATTATTGCGACGACATGGCCAGTGTCTGGGCGATGGCGGACTTAGCCATTACACGTTGTGGCGCCAGCACTTGCGCGGAATTAACCGCCTGCGGTGTGCCCTCGATTTTACTGCCCTATCCGTATCATCGCGATAACCATCAGCGGTATAACGCTATGCAACTGGTCACTGCGGGGGCGGCAGTGATTGTGACCGATACCAAAGAAGTACAATCCAACGCCGAATCGCTCAAGCCAGTGTTGCTCAAGCTCATGCAGGCTGATGCTCAGCGTGCAGAGATGGCCCGTGCGGCGCGTAAGATTGGCTTGCCGGAGGCAGCTCTGACCATCGCCCGTGATCTGCTGAGTTGGAAAAAATGATATTTGTGGACAAAATCCCCGCCTGATTCTTTACTCCCCCCGGCCCTTCGGTTACCCTTGCACGCCGTCAGTTCGTTGTTTTTGTTGACTGTATTCTGCTCCGACGCCCCCTGCCCAGCCTGCCTTGCAGTGCTGTTGAAAGCGGGCCTCGCAGTTGGGAATGACGGCCATGCGAATTAAAAAAGGTATTGGTGTCTCGTCGGGTGTAGCGGTCTGTCAGGCCCTTATCCTCCGCGATGACGAATTACGAGTGGGCCGTCGGTCGATTACCCCCGACCAGGTACCCGCCGAGTTGCAGCGTTTACTCGTGGCGCTGGAAGCATCCAAAGAAGAAATCCGCAATATCCGGGATACCAGTTCGACTGAATTCGGGCCCAAGATCGCCGCGATTTTTGGCTTCCATTTGGGGATGCTGGAAGATAAATCGCTGCTGCAAAAATTCACTGATGGCATCGAAAAACAATTGCGCTCGGCCGAATATTCGGTCAGCCGCACGCTCCGCGAGTATGCCAATCAATTCCAAAGCCAGACCGACAGCTATTTCCGCGAACGGGTCAATGACCTATCCGATATCGAAAAGCGCGTCGTCTCCAAGCTGACCAATACTGAGCGCCGCGGGTTATCGGATATACATGAGCCCACCGCCATCGTAGCGCATGATCTGACGCCTTCGCAGACGGCTTCGCTGGATAAATCCATTATCCGCGGGATTGCCATTGATGCCGGCGGCCAGACCAGTCATACCGCGATTATCGCCAACTCGCTGGGGATTCCCGCGGTGGTGGGGTTGCAGGATTTGCTGCAGGAAGTCACCACTGGCGACATTTTGATCATCAACGGTACCACAGGTGTGGTGATCGTGAATCCCGACGAAGCCACCCTGGCGGAACACCGCCTGTTCGAAGAACGCCAGCAGCGCTTCGAACTGACTCTGAACCAATTACGCGATCTGCCCGCCAAGACCCGCGACGGTGTGGAAATCCAACTCATGGGCAATATCGAATTCCCGCATGAAGTGGACAATGTGCTGGAAAAAGGTGCCGTGGGCATCGGGCTGTATCGTACGGAATTTCTCTATCTGGCCAGCGAACAGGAACCCACCGAAGACGACCATTATGCGGCCTACGCGGAAGTGATCCGGCGGTTGAATGGCAAACCGCTGGTGATTCGTACGCTGGATCTGGGCGCGGATAAATACACCGCCGCCCAGGCGCTGGACCCCGAGGACAATCCCTTTCTCGGGTGCCGCTCTATCCGCCTGTGTCTGGCCAATCAGCCGATGTTCAAGACGCAGTTGCGGGCGATTTTGCGTGTCAGCGTACTGGGCGATGTGCGCGTGATGTTCCCGATGATCACCACGCCGATGGAATTGCGCCAGGCGAAGATGATCCTCAAAGATGTGCAGGAAGAGTTGGAAGAGGAAGGCATCGCGTTCAATCCCTACATGCCGGTGGGCATGATGATCGAAGTTCCCTCGGCGGCGATTATGTGCCAGGCCTTTGCCCGCGAGTGCGATTTCTTCAGTCTGGGCACCAACGATTTGATCCAATACACCCTGGCGGTGGATCGCGGCAATCAGAAGGTGGCAGCGCTCTACACCGGGGCCAATCCGGCGGTGCTGTCATTGATCCGCAATGTGGTCCGCGTGGGCACGCGCGCGAATATCGGCGTATCGCTGTGCGGCGAATTGGGCGGAGACCGCGAGTTCACCATGCTGCTGCTGGGGTTGGGACTACGCACACTCTCGATCACCCCGCATCACATCCCGGAGATCAAAAAGATCATCCGTTCGGTGACCATCACGGATTGCCAGCGTGTGGCCCGGCGCGTGGGCAGCTTTGAACATCAGCAGCAAATCATGAACTTCCTCCGCGAAGAAACCCGCCGTGTGATGCCCGAAGCGTATGGGGTATAGAACTTCGACGGGTTCACTCAACTCGCCGGACGCATGCACAAGATAAAAATCCTCATCGAATAAAAAAAGGGGACACCATTTGATGGCGTCCCCTTTCGCTTGCTTGCTTCGGCGGTGGGTTATTCCTCTTCCGCCTTGGGCTTATACGCCGCCGTGATCTTCTGCTGCACTTGTGGCGGGACCAGATCGTAGTGGCTGAAGTCCATCACGAACGAACCCTGTCCGCTGGTCGCGGAACGCAGTTGGCCCGAGTAGCTGCCGACTTCACTTAACGGTGCGATGGCGTGAATGACGGCCATGCCGCCGGGGAGGCTGTCCACCCCCAGCACGCGGCCGCGTTTGCCATTCAGATCGCCGGTGATATCACCCAGATGTTTTTCCGGGACCGAGATATCCATCTTGACCACGGGTTCCAGCAGTACCGGCCGGGCCTTGAGCAGCGCTTCACGGAAGGCATATTTGCCCGCCATGCGGAAGGCGATGTCTTTGGAATCCACCGGGTGATGTTTGCCATCATAGACCAACACCCGCACATCCTGCACGGCACAGCCTGCCACCGGGCCACATTCCAGCACGTCGCGGATGCCCTTTTCGATGCTGGGGATGTATTGGCTGGGGATACTGCCGCCAAAGGTGTCGTTGACGAATTCAAAGCCCTGACCGCGCTCCAGCGGTTCGATACGCAGATAGACTTCGCCGAACTGGCCCGCACCACCGCTCTGTTTTTTGTGCCGGTGATGGCCTTCCGCTTTGGCCATGACGGTTTCACGGTAGGCAATCTTGGGCGTCTTGGTGGTGACTTCCATATTGAAACGATTCTTGAGTTTTTCCAGCATGATCCGCAGGTGCAGATCGCCGATGCCGGAAATCACCAGTTCGTGGGTCTGGCTGTCCTGATGGAATTTGAAGGTGGGGTCTTCTTCGGCCAGTTTGTGCAGCGCGCCGGACACCTTCACATCGTCGCCGCGATTCTTGGGTTCGATGGCCAGCGCGAACATCGGCACCGGATAGTGGGGGGCTTCCGGGGTATAAAGCAGGTCGCTGGTGGTATCGCGCAGAATCTGGTCGGGATGAATATCCTCCACCTTGGCCAGCGCGATCAGATCTCCCGCCATTGCGGTGGAGCCATATTCGGGATGCTCGCGCCCTTCCACCTTGAGCACATGCCCGGCCTTGTGGGGCTTCTTGTCGGTGCCACAGAGGAACTGGGTATTGGCGTCCATCTTGCCCTGCAGGATGCGGATCATTGCCAGCTTGCCAACATACGGATCGGTGGTGACTTTGAACACATGGGCCAGCAGCGGCGCATTGGCGCTACAGGGAATTTCTTTGAGTTCTTCGCCCAAGCGCAACCGTTTGGCTTTGGCGGTTTGGGGGCTGGGCAGGTCGTC
>JBIJDM010000091.1:0-10201 GCA_044344145.1 Phycisphaerae bacterium | reverse complement strand
AGCGGAATACATAGGCTTAGTTGCGCCTGACGGGGGTTATCTTCCATACTATACGGGAAAAATATTGGTTCCGACTATGTGAATTTAGCCGGGGGTTGCCCTTGGCGGGTTCATCCGTTAATATGTTAGGGACAAATGGGGACGTAGTTCAATGGGAGAACGCCGCGTTCGCAATGCGGAGGTGGGGGTTCGATTCCCCTCGTCTCCAGGCGATTTTAATCGTCACCGCCCGCTTTTTAAGCGGGCGGTTCTGTTTTTGCACTGAACCTAAGCTGCGGCCTGTAAAGTGGTTAGCGTCAGTGCCGGATTCGCTCCAATGGCCCGGATGGCGCCTTAGCGCCGGGGGCTTTTTGCGTTATACTTCCGGCCTTTAGGTCGGTTAATTTCTCTTAGGAGTACGTGTCAGATGGCAAAGGCAAATGCAATCGTAGGTCAATCCGGCGGTCCCACCTCGGTGATTAACCAGTCCCTGGTTGGGGTGATCAGCGAATTACACAAGTCCGACCGTGTGGACCAGATTCTCGGGGCCAAGTTTGGCGTCCGCGGGATCATCAACGAAGATTTCCTGAATCTGCGCGGCCTGTCCAGCGAACTGCTGGAACGCGTGGCCAATACCCCCAGTTCGGCGCTGGGTTCCACCCGCGACAAGCCCGATGAAGCCTACTGCCTGAAGATTTTTGACATCTTCAAGAAGCACAACATTCAATATTTCTTCTACATTGGCGGCAACGATTCTGCGGATACCGCCCGGATCATCAGCGAAATGGCGATCAAAGCAAACATCCCGCTGAATGTTTACCATGTCCCCAAGACCATTGATAACGATTTGCGTACCACGGATCACTGCCCGGGCTATGGTTCGGCGGGCCGCTTTGTGGCGCTGGCGCACATGGGCGATGATGCGGATAACCGCTCGCTCAAGGGTATCAAGATCAATGTGGTCATGGGCCGCGATGCGGGTTGGCTGACGGCCTCGGCGGCTTTGGCCCGGCAGGGCGATACCGATGGCCCACACCTTATCTATCTGCCCGAATCTGATTTCAATGAAGACAAGTTCATCGCCGATGTGGATGCGGTGTATAAGAAACTTGGGCGCTGTGTGATTGCCGTGTCCGAAGGCATCCGCTACAAGGCCGGCGACAAGACCAGCCTGCTGGCCGAGAAGGTGATCAAGGGCGGCGAAGTGGATGCCCACGGCAACCGGCAGTTGTCCGGCTCGGGCGCGCTGGGTGATTATCTTTCCACGCTGGTTAAAGAAAAACTGGGCGCCAAGTTGCGCGTCCGGGCCGATACGTTCGGCTATCTGCAACGCAGCTTCCCGACCATCATCTCCGAAACCGATGCCGTTGAAGCCCGCACCTGCGGCCAGAAGGCCGTGCAATATGCCATGACCGCGCCGCAAGGCCTGAACAGCGGTTCGGTGGCGATGCAGCGCGTCAGCCAGGAACCCTACAAGATTGACTTTGTGCCCACAGCGCTGAGCAATGTGGCCCGGCAGACCAAGCCGTTTGATCCCAGCTGGATCGTCAATGGCAACAATGTGTCGGATGCTTATGTCCGTTATGCCCTGCCGCTGGTGGGCAAACTGCCGTTGATGGGCAAGTTGTTCTAAGTTGGCCCGGTGATACCGAAGATTTTATCCCCGCATGGCAACCCCATGCGGGGATTTTTATTAAGATACCCACTATGACCTGCACCCTTACCGATCAATCGTCCTGCCCGCGTTGGAATCGTCACGACACGATGGCCCTGATCTTGACGCTATTGGGGCTGTTGTGGGCCATGTGGATGGGCTGGGCCAGTACGGCGTTTTATCAGGATGACGACATCACGCACCTGAATATGGCCCGTTGGGGCTGGCAGGGCAATCCGCTCTACCTGTGGCATTCGTGGGGCCGGCCCGGATTTACCGTGCCCGCTGCGCTGGCCTGGGGCTTGGGCGGGACGTTGGGCGTTCGCTGGATGAGTGCGCTGATGACCGTGGTGGCAGTGTGGTGTGCCTATCGCATCGCCCGGCGGATGGGCAGTCTGCCGTTGGCCGGGGGCAAAGCGTGGTGGGTATTGGTGCCGATACTGGTTTGGCTACAACCCATGCTGATGCGGTTGGCGTTGACCACGCTGACTGAAACACCGGCGTTGATGTGTTTGAGCGTGGCGGTGTGGCTGTTATTGCGGGGCAATCTGATCTGGGCGAGTATTGCGCTCAGCCCGGCGTTTTTGGCCCGTTATGAATTGGTAGCCATTCTGCCCATCTGGGGACTGTTGGTGTACGCCCAGTATGCCCGGATGCACCATGTGGGATGGAAAACGCTGTGGTGGCGCGTACGTCCGTTGGTGGCGTGTTTGCTGACGGTATGGGCGATTGCCTTGTATGCGGGCGTGGATTGGTGGTATCAGATGCCGCTGGGGTATTCGCCCCGGACGATGTTTGTCCGGCAATACACCGGGGAATATGGCTGGGGGCCGTGGTGGTGGTTCGCGCTGCGCTGGGTGGCGGAAGGGGCGGGCGGTGGGATTGCGGTATTGGCGCTGGCGGGAATGTTTGTTCTGGTTTATTCATGGTATCAGGAAGTACGCACCGCGCAGGAGGGCGCACGGGGGCGGGCGCTGCGGACGTTATGGACCCATGAGGGTTACTGGCGCGGCGGGGTGTGTCTGGTGCTGGTGGTGTGGCTGATTTTTCTGCATTCCTTCCTTTATAACAATGGCATGTTTGAGTCGGGTGGATATGCCCGTTTTCTGGTGCCGATTGGTGGGTTTACTGCCATTCTGGCGGCGTGGGGGTTGGCGTGTTTGTGGCAGGGCTCCGTTGCGGCGTTGTGGGGTGGCGGGTTGATGCTGGCAATGGCGCTGGGGCTGGCCGTACAGAAAGAGTCCGCGATTGTGGGAATTACCGCACTGAGTTTTGTGGTTTGTGCCGCGATATGGGCCAGCGTGCAGGGCCGGTGGCTTCGGTATTTGGGCATGGGGTTGGTGGTCTTTTTGGGCTTGGTGACGGTTATTCAGGGCCGGGCACTGATTCGCCCCTTGGATACGACTCCTGATGGTGAATATATCGAGCGGGTACTTGGTCTGCGACCGGGTACGATTCCCGTGGATACCGGCCAGCGGATTGCTGAAACCGCAGCTTTTCTCGCCCGGGCCCAACATCTGGAAACGCGCCCGGCCTGGACCGGCCATGTGGCGATTCCCTGCTTTTTCCCCTCGGCAACCTGTGTGGGGAGCTTTAAAGAGGCGTTGGACCGCTGGGAGCAGGCCACGCCGGGCACGCTCTATTTCTGGGAAAATAAATACGGCCTGCCCTGGCAGGGCAAGGGTCGCGATGAACGATTGAGAAAAGCCTTGGAGGCCACGGGCCGGATGGTAATCGGGCCGATTGTGGATCGCGACAGCACGATTATCGTCTATGAAAAAGTTGTTCCCGCAACTACCGCACCCCAGTAAGATGACAGCCGTGCGACGGGGAATTAGAATTCGGACTTGGCCGCAGTGTTGCGGCGCCTAGGATGTACAGGAGTTTGCCTATATGAGCGCGAAGTTTATCGGGTTGGATCTGGGCGGTACGAACATCAAATGTGGCATCACCGACGAAGCAGGCAAGTTGCTGGCCAAGCCGGTGAGTATCCCCACGGGTGTGGGCCCCGATGTGGTGATCGGTAATATGGTCACCGCCGCGCGCCAGGCGCTGGAAGCGACGAAGTTGACGGTGCGCGATGTGGTGGCGGTGGGGGTGGCCTCGCCGGGACCGTTGAGCACCAAGACGGGGATGATTATCAAACTGGCCAATCTGCCGGGCTGGGAAATGATTCCGCTGCGCGACCGGATTGCCGCCGGGCTGGGTTTGCCCACGGTGTTGGAAAATGATGCCAATGCCGCGGCCTTCGGCGAATATTGGGCCGGGGCGGGGCGGAGTTATGGCGTGAAAGATATGGTGATGTTCACGCTGGGCACCGGCGTGGGCGGGGGCGTGATTGATGCCGGCCGCGTAGTGCATGGGTGCAACGATTTCGGCGCGGAACTGGGACACATTATTGTGGTGCCCGATGGCGAACTGTGCGGCTGCGGCCAGCGCGGGTGTCTGGAAGTGTATGCTTCGGCTTATCACACCGGCCGGCGGGCGACGGGGTTGTTGAAAACGAATCCATTCCTCCAGTCATCGCTGCGGGAACTGGTGGATCGCGGGGTCAATATTGAGGCCACCGATATCGAAAATCACGCCAAGCAGGGCGATGATGTGGCGCAGAAGGTGTGGAATGACACCTGTCGTTATCTGGCGCTGGGGATTGTCACCTCGATCCGGTTTATGGATCCGGAACTGGTGGTGATTGCCGGGGGCATGTGCAAGGCCGGTGACTTCCTGATGAAGCCGCTCCGGCAGTGGGTGGCCTACCACAACTGGAAATTGACCGCACAGACGTGCAAGATCGAAATCTCCACTCTGGGCAACGATGCGGGCGTGATTGGCGCCGCCGGGGTGGCGTGGGATGCGTGGTCACGTGGCGAATTGCCCAAAGCCTAGGATCCCTAGCGCTGCGGCGCAGAGGAGTGCATGATGAGCAGTAAACCGGTCGAAGAATTGATGAATCTCGCCCATCGCCTGCATCAGGCGGGGATCGAACAGGTGCCCGGCGAAGTGTGTCTGGCGGTGCGTTTGGATTCCAAGACCATGCTGACCGCGCCGTTGGGCTTGGATTTGGCTCATTATACTGAGTTGAAGACCGTCCCCTTGAGCCTGGCGCCGCTGCAGTATCTGGTGGATAACCGGCCCAATGCCAAAAGTTTTCAGGTTCGTGACGCGCTGCGGGAAGCGGGTTTGCTGCCGGGGGTGCAGGTGCATCCGATGACCCTGGCGTTTTCGATGCTGCTCGACCTGCCCGGCTTGAACGCGGTGGCGTATGCCTGTCCGCGAAACATTCTGGGGTTGGTCTGTTCGAATCGGTCGGAACCCTTTGCCCTGGCGCGGTACTTCACCAGTCAGATCAGTTCCTGCGGGCCGCGCAGTATTCATGTGCCGTTGCTGCCCTCGGGGGTGGCGATGGCAGTGGATCTGCGGCATCGGATTGAAAACTACATCAATCAATATGGCGAGTCGCCCCGGTCGTTCCTGCTGGCCCAGCATGGCGTGATGGGGTGTGGTATGGGCGCGGCCGCGGCAGCGGCGAGTGTGGTGGCAATGGAAAAAGCCGCCGGGGTGTATCTGGCGGCCCAAACACTGGGTGGAGCCATTTCACTGCCTGATTCGTACCTGCATCCTGAAGGCGACACCACAGAATCCCCCTGACCGAATCGGCTATGGCTAAAACACCTTTTGACGATTATCTGCGCGAGCTTGAATTCCAGCGTGAAGTCTGGAACCGCAAAGCTGCGCTGCGGGCGGTCTATCATTACTTTTTCCGCCGGGTGTGTGCGCAATTATCCTCCTTGGGGCCGACGGTCGAAATTGGTTCAGGATGCGGTAATTTCAAGGAATATCGGCCTGAAATTATCGCCACGGATGTAGTGAAGAGCGGCCCGTGGATTGATCAAATTGTCGATGCCCAGCAATTACCGTATGCGGCGGGCACGATCGGCAATTTCGTGGCCATTGATGTGCTGCATCATCTGCAACGCCCGCTGGATTTCCTGCGCCAGGCGGCGGCATGCCTGCAACCCGGAGGACGGATTGTGCTGCTGGAGCCGGCGGCGACACGCTGGTCGCGCCTGGTTTACGGGCGTAATCATCATGAGCCGGTGGATTTGACATGGGATTTGTTCGGGCTTGATGGCACTCCGCCGGTGGATGATCCCGGGCACACGTTTGCCAACATGGGCATTGCGGCGCTGCTATTTGCGCGGCATCCGCAGGAGACCTTGCGGCGGGTGCCGTCGTTGGAGCTAACCCGGTGTAGCGGACTGGGTTTCCTGACCTATCCGGCCACGGGGGGATTCAGTTATCGCGGTTTTGTGCCCGGCAGTTTGGTCCCAGCGTTGTGTGCTGTGGAAGATTGTTTGCTGCGGCCGGTGGCGTTGCATCTCACGGGGATGCGCTATCTGGTGGTACTTACGAAGCGTTGACGTTCAACTCGCCCAGCCAGCGAACAAAATCGTCTTCCGACAATACCTTAACCCCTAATTTATTGGCTTTCTCCAGCTTGCTGCCTGCTTCGCTGCCTGCCAGTACAAAATGGGTGCGTTTGGAGACGCTGTCGCTGGTCTTGCCGCCCAGACTGGTGATGAGTTCGCTGACCTGACTGCGGTTATAACGGGTTAGCGTGCCGGTCACGACGAAGGTCATGCCGGCAAAGGGCTGCGGGCCGACCGGGGCCGTGGCGGTGACGTCCATTTTGACCCCCAGCGCGATCAGATCATCCAGCAGCGCCGTGCCGGTGGGACTGTGGAGAAAGTCATAGAGCGATTGAGCCACAACTTCGCCCAAGCCGGGAATGTCGTCGAGTGCTTCCAGCGGAGCGGCGCGCAATTGGTCGAGTGTTTTATAGGTGTCGGTAATCATTTGCGCGGTGCGCAGGCCGATATGCTCGATGCCCAGACCAGCCAGGAGGCGGGTCAGACCACGCTCTTTGCTGGCATTGATGGCGGCGATTAATTGTTCCGCAGAACGCGTCCCCATGCGGTCCAGAGCTTGTAACTGTGCTTCGGTCAGCCGATATATATCACTCAGCCGAACCACCAGCTTTTTGGCCAGCAACTGTTCGATGATGGCCGGGCCGAGGTTTTCGATATTCATCTGGTCGCGGTCGGCAAAGTAGCGCAGCCGCCGGGCCAGTTGCGCGGTGCAGTCGGGATTGGCGCAGCGGGTAAATCCGCCGTCATGGTGCAGGTCGGTGCTACCGCAGGACGGGCAAGCGGTGGGCCGGGCGATCGCCACGGTCTCGGCCGGGCGCAGCTCGGGCACAATGCCCACGACATAGGGAATAATCTCGCCGGCTTTCTGGACGATCACAGTATCGTGCAGCCGGATATCCTTGCGGGCGATTTCGTCGAAGTTATGCAGCGAGGCGCGATAGACATTGGTGCCGCTGATGAATACCGGCGGGGCGAATTCGGCCACGGGCGTGATGGTGCCGGTCTTGCCGACTTGGAATGCCACATGCTGTAGAATGGTCCGGGCCTGCTCGGGCTGGTATTTGTACGCGATGCACCAGCGCGGACATTTGGCGGTATTCCCCAATACGTCGCGTTGGGCGAGGGAGTCGATTTTGACCACCACGCCATCGGTGTCGTAGGGGAGTGTCTCACGCTGCGTTTCAAACCGGGTGATAAAGGTCAGTACGGCGTCAATATCCGGACAGATTTCGAAATGGGGACTCAGGCGAAAGCCCATCTGGCCCAGACGCTGATACCACGCACTGTATAAAGTGGGGGCGGTACCACCGACCACCTCGCCCAAGCCATGGACGATGAATTCCAGTTGGCGTTGGGCGACGGTCTTGGGGTCGAGTAATTTCATCGTGCCCGAGGCGGTGTTGCGCGGATTGATAAACGGCTCTTCGCCCAATTCTTCCTGCTGGGCGTTGATCCGGGCGAATTGTTCATGGCTGAGAAATACTTCGCCCCGGACTTCCAGAATCTCGGGCAGCCCCGCAACTGTGGCCAGCCGCAGGGGAATGTTTTTAATGGTGCGGGCATTGGCGGTCACATCGTCGCCCTGTGTACCATCACCTCGGGTTACGGCGTGGACCAACTGGCCGTGTTCGTAGCGCAGACTCAGCGATAACCCGTCAATCTTGGGTTCAACGGTATAGCTGAATGCGGCCCCTTCGAGCAGCTTGCGCAGCCGGGTGTCAAATTCGCGGACCTGCTGGGGGGCGTAGGTGTTGTCAATGGAAAGCATCGGCAGGCGGTGGCGGAGACTTTGAAAACTGGCGAGGGGTTTGCCCCCGACCCGCTGGGTGGGGGAATCGGGCGTGGCCAGTTCCGGAAAATCGGTTTCGAGCTGGGTTAATTCCCGCAGCAGGGCATCATATTCCTGATCGCTGATCTCCGGCCGGTCGGCCTGATAATACAACTGGTTGTGGTGTTCGATCTGGCCACGCAGTTGCGCTGCCCGGTCGCGCTGGGCCGCGGAGGCACCCTGGGCAAAGAGGTTGTCGGACGCAGCATTCACCATGGCGATACTATAACCACCAGCGTAGCATCCATGCCAGTGTACTGTGGGCCCGCTGCCCCCAGGTTTGATTTTGGACATGGGCCATGCCGACCCGGTCCGAGTGGGCGATTTCAAATTGGCAGATATCGAGAATGGCCTGGGCCAGTGCCGGGGAGCGGATGATGGCGAAAAACTCCTGATTGATAAACAGGGAACGCGGATCGAGATTGCATGAACCCACCAGCGTCCATTCCTGATCCACCACCATCACCTTGCTGTGCAGCATGCGATCGCGGCGTTGATAAAGGCGGAAGCCCCGGCGCAGGAGTTTGGTGTACATATAACGCGAGCACGCCTGTACCAGCGGGACATCGGATTTTTGGGGTGTGATGACGCGGATCAGCACCCCGCGTTTCCGGGCCCGGAGCAGGCTGCGTAAGATCTCGCCCAACGGAATAAAGTACGCCATGGAGAGGGTAATACTGGTCCGGGCATGACGAATCAAAATATTGTAATAACGGGCAGCGCGGGAATAGCGCCAAATCGGCCCACTGTCCACAAAGCGGATGGATTCGGCGGGGCCGTTGGCAAACAGTCGCGCCCGCATGCCGCGCTGCCGCCAGCGGCGCAGGGAAAAGCGTTTCCGCTGCCAGGAAGATAGGAACGAGGCGGCCATTTCCGGCACCTGGGGCCCGCTCAGACGCAGATGCACATCCCGCCAGCCACCCGAGGGGGTGGGTCCGAGCGGATCGCCCGTGAGGGCTTCCGGGCTGGTCGTATCCACAATATTCATCCCACCGAAGTAGCCGATATGGTCGTCAATGACGAGTAATTTGCGGTGGTTGCGCCGGTTGAGAATGTCAAACAGGGCAAAACGCGACAAGCCTTCCCAGATGGTGTGAAAAGCCCGCACCTGCACCCCGGCGGCGACCAGTTGATCGAAATAACGCTGGGGGGTTTCCTGCGAGCCCACCGCATCATAACTGAGCCGCACATCCAGACCCGCGCGGGCCTGTGCGGCCAGGGCATCAAAGAGCGGTGCGGTCAGCGCATCATGGGTGACGATGTACGACTCCAGCCAGACCCGTTGCCGGGCGGCGTGGATGTCGTAAATCATCGCTTCGATCAGGGGCCGGGATTCGGTGAACAGCGCAATTTCATGGCCCGCCACATTCAGGGGCGGTGGGCTGGGCGGGATATCCATGACCACATCAACCACGGTTCACCCTGGGGACTATGCCGGCCGTCGTGCGTCCTTAGCGGGCGCAGTTGACGACCTGACCATGCACATGGGCGGGCACCATGCACAGGAATTTCAATTCCGTGCTGCCATTGTTGCGGAACTGGTGCAGGGTATTGCCGGGGACCCAGAGGGTATCCCCGGTTTTAAGCGCATGCCAGGTGCCATCGGTCTGCATGGCTTCGCCGGTGCCGGCCAGAATCAGCACTTCATGTTCATAGGGATGCTGGTGGGCGGGGGTGTGCCCGCCGGGGGCCACGGTGAAGACGCGCATGGCAAAGTTGCCAGCGCCATCTTGCGGGCCCCAAAGCAACTGCATCTGCACGTCCTTCACGCCGTCCATCGCCATGGGGACAGAGGGGATATTGTTCAGTTGTTTAATATCCATCAGTAAACCCATTCCTGATTACTGAGTTTATAGTCCACCAACTCGTCGGCCCGGAACCAGAGCGCTAACTCCGCCGCCGCGGTTTCGGGGGCATCCGAACCATGGACCAGATTAAACGCGGCGGAAATGCCGTAATCACCGCGAATAGTGCCGGCTTCGGCTTTGCCGCCATTGGTGGCGCCTATGATCTTGCGGGTGACTTCGATGGCATTAGGGCCTTCCAGCGCCAGCGTCAATACCGGCGAACTGGTCATATACTTGACCAAACCTTCATAAAAAGGCTTGCCCTGATGTACCGCGTAATGCTTGGCGGCCAGATCGCCGGGGATTTTCATGAATTTCGCGCCTACGACCTTGAGGCCTTTGGCTTCAAACCGGCTGATCACAGCCCCCATGAGACCCCGTTGTACGGCATCGGGCTTGAGAATAACAAATGTACGTTCCATGACGACCTCCGCTAGAATGAATGCAACGGAAACACTTCCAC
>JBIJDM010000283.1:0-2812 GCA_044344145.1 Phycisphaerae bacterium | reverse complement strand
TGCCATCCGGCCCTATCCGTCACAGTACGTCAAATGTACCAAGCTCAAAGACGGCCAGGCCATCACCATGCGGCCCATCGGGCCCGAAGACGAACCCGCCATGCGGCAGTTCCATGCCACGCTGTCGGAACAGTCGGTCCGGCAGCGTTACTTCATCGCCATGAAGCTCGATGACCGCGTGGCCCACGAACGGCTGGTGCGGCAGTGCTTCAACGATTTCGACCGCGAAATGGTCTTGGCCGCCACGCTGCCCAGCGGTGAGATTGTCGGTGTCGGTCGCGTCAGCAAGATCCGCGGCACCCAGGAGGCGGAAATCGCCGTGATCGTCTCGGATACCTGGCAGGGCAAGGGCCTCGGCAGTGCGCTGCTGGTGGACCTGATGGCCATTGCCAAGGCCGAGAAGCTCAAACGCGTCTACGCCCACATGCTGCCCGATGCCAGCGCCAAGGTCATGTTCGAGAAACAGGGCTTTGCCTTCAAACCCGTTGAAGGGGCCAACATGATTGAAGCCTCGGTGGACATGAAGTAAGTCGGACTCAAAAGTAAATTCCCCTCGGGGCGTGCGTACCAACGCACGCCCTTTTTTATTGAGCGGATGCAAAAACGCCGACACCCTGCCCATGGGGCAAGGTATCAGGCGCACATCATGAGCCGATCGTTGACACACCACAACAGATCGGACGCACCGGATGTTTTGTGCTATGGAGCATTCATACAAATTCAGTGCCAATTGCCCAAATCCCGCTGTGGCCCCCCAATTACGCGTCTGAACCTGTCAAAATGATGCCCGGTGGTCGTGTTGTATCATTATGAACACCGCAAATCCACTCATAAACCCCCTCCCAGCTTGCTTGTGGCTGGGCCGCTGGTTACATTCACGTTTATGTCGTAAGCCTGTCCGGTGGTTTGTTCGCATCCCGCTAAGCCGACGCCTAGGCCCTTGTTGGTTCCGGGTTGGCCGTAGGTTTAGCGCCGTACGCATGGACACCTGCCGTTTTTCGTTGTGACGAAGCGGCCCCGGCGCAAGGAGATTGCCCTATGGTTCCCGAAGCCATCGTGCTTGAGGCACAGCGCATTCTGCAACATGAGTTTGCCCAGCCCGCACTTCTGATCGAAGCCATCACCCATTCCTCCCTCGCCGATGAGCGTTGCCATTCCAACGAACGTCTGGAATTTCTCGGCGATGCCATTCTGGGCATGGTCATTTGCCAGCGGCTTTTCGAATTATTCCCCGAACAGTTGGAAGGGGACCTGACTAAAACCAAAAGCGCTGTGGTCAGCCGCCGCACCTGCGCCAAAGTGGCCAAACATCTGGGGCTGGGCGCCCTGCTGCAGGTGGGCCGCGAGATGGATATACACGCCCCCATGCCCGAATCGCTGCTGGCCGGGGTGCTGGAGGCCGTCATCGCTGCGCTCTATCTGGATGCCGGGCTGGAAAAAACCCGCGCGTTCATTCTGGAGCACATGGAACCATCCATCGCCCACTTCGCCGCCTCCACGCATCACCATAATTTCAAATCGTTGTTGCAACAATATGTCCAGCAGCAAACCCACCATGCCCCGGTGTATGAAGTGGTCGAGATCACCGGCCCGGACCACCGCCGCACGTTCCAAATCCGGGTGGTGATCCAGGATCTGGCCTATGCCCCCGCCTGGGGCGACAGCAAGAAAAAAGCTGAACAGGAGGCTGCCCGGCTGGCGCTGGAAGCGCTGGGCGTCCTGCCCGCCACCACCCCGCCGCCTGCACCGGAACCCGTGGCCGAAACACCTGCACCAGAGACCTTGGTCTCTGCAGACGTGATCCCGACCGAGTCCCTGACCCCGCCCTCCAGCGAGGTCACCTAAATGTTCCGGCGTCGTCTGTTACGCATCCTCCCGCTGGCCTGTCTGGTCGGCCTCCTGCTGCTGCGTTGGCTGGCGCCGGTATATGTCAGTCTCGGTCTGTCCGGCTACGCGGCTCTGGAACTTCACGCTACCGGTGAGTATGTGATGTTGTCGGTGCAAACAGGTCCCACCTTACGCCAACAACCCCTTGCCACCGCCTCCTGGCCGTACGTGAGTATCCACCATGATTCCTCCTGGGCCAGTCCCCTGATGGTGCCTTGGTCGCAGGGGCCGTGGCAGTGGATGAGCACCTATTGTTGGCTCGGTGCGGGCGTTAACGCCACCCAGTCTGCGGCCTGGCTCGGGATGGATTACTGGTTGGCCGCACTGGTGCCCGGCCTGATTCTGATCTGGCGCCACCGGCCCCGGCGTCATCCCCCGGTAGCCCCAACCCAACCCGTGTCCCCATAATTTATTCGCTATCCCCCACGAAAGGTAAAACCATGACCATTGCCGAATTTCAGGAACATATCCGGGCCAAATATTCGCAGCGCGATTTCGAACGCGGCACCCCGGCCACGTTCATGTGGTTCATCGAGGAAGTCGGCGAACTCTCCACCGCACTGCAGGATGTGGACCAGAAGAACCGCGAAGAAGAATTCGCCGATGTCTTCGCCTGGCTCTGCACGCTGGCCAATATCAACGGCGTGGATATGACCAAGGCCCTCACGGATAAATACTTCAAAGATGGTGGTCCCAAGGGATATAAATAAGGTTCCTCCGGTATTTCCGGGAAAAGGGTCCGGGTAATGGGCATGATCTTCGCCCCAAAGGGGCGGTATTTATAAAGCCCAGGGCAACGCCCTCGTTGTTCCACACAAGTCACGGGCTGCGAATTTGTCCCTTGGGACCAAACATCTCCCACGCCCAAGCCAGATCATACATCCGCTGTAGTCCGATCCACATCGTCTGCGGTCCCGGTTCGCGC
>JBIJDM010000090.1:0-10238 GCA_044344145.1 Phycisphaerae bacterium | reverse complement strand
TAGTACCAGTAAAAATGCGTGGTATAATGGCCCGGGATCGTGGCTGCGACTGTATGGCCCGACCTTTGAGCAGCTCTTTTCAACCAGTATTCCTCAGACCAATTTCGTTATGGCGGAACGCTATAAAGACCGCGTCGCCGTGATCGGCATCACAGGCAAGAACCAGGTTCCGCGCAAGCGTGATGCGTTGCCCACCTCGGAACTACCACCTTTGGTCAAGCCGTTACAGGAAAAGCTTTCAGGTGATACGGATGGCTACCTGATGCTGTTGAAAGTGAATATTCCGCAATAGCGTTGCAGTGCTACTGGGGGGCGATTTCCTGCACTGCGAATCACCGATGCGCGTTTGACTTCCAGATTTTCCCGCCTAACCTTTTCTCACCGATATCAATGGTTAACTCTTAGGCGGAGACCACGATGAAAAATCTAGCGATTGTGACTTTGGCGGTGGTAATGTGTACCACCTTGGTCGCCTGTAAGCGTGAGGAATCCGCGGCACCTGCCAATCCTTCTACCGTTTCCACCAGCAGCCTCCCGGCCCTGCCAAAACTTGATCCCAAGGCCACGGAAGCCGTGGTTGCTGCCGCCAAGGATTGGGCCGGCGAAGCCCAGAAGGTGTATACCGATGGCATGGGCTATATCGCGGATAAAAAGTGGGACCTCGCCGAAAAGGCGATCAATGATCTCAATGGTATGAAAGACAACCTGCCCGCAGAATGGGCAGGCAAGATTGCCAGCCTGAAAACCGCCTATGATGTGGGCCGCAACTGGTCCGGCGAAGCTGATTTGATTTACACTCAGGGCTTGGACTACATCAAAGAAAAGAAGTGGGACCTGGCCGAAAAGGCCCTGCAGGACCTGACCAAGATGAAACCCAATCTTCCAGTCGAATGGCAACTGCGCGTGGATGAATTCAAGAAGGCCTACGATGTGGCCAAAGCAGCCAAGATGCTCAATGATGCCAAACTGCCCGGGATGTAACCGGCAGAACCAAATCTGACGTGTGCTCTGCAAAGGGGCTTACGTCTGAATCGCGCGCGGGGAATCGGACGGTCCGATTCCCCGCGTTTTTTTTTTGAAGGCAAGAGTGTCTCACGCAACGGCGCTACGAACGGAACGAAAATACCGGGGGGATGAAACCACAGATGAACACGGATACACAAAGATATTGCCGTATCCAACAAAAACGTGTGGCAAACATTTCTGTCTGCCATACGTGATGATATCTATTAATTGCGCAATCGAAGGCTGGTGTTACACCGCATTCCGCCGGTCCTGCGCCTTGTTCATTTGTTCGGCGGTGGGGGACTTGCCGGTGCGCATCATTTCCACGAAGCAGTCGAAGAGGTAGGTGGAGTCGTGCGGGCCGGGGCTGGCTTCGGGGTGGTATTGCACCGCGAAGACCGGGGCGGTGGTGTGGCGGAAGCCTTCCAGCGTTTGGTCGTTGAGGTTCATGTGGGTGGGTTCGCCGCCCACCTTGCGGAGGCTTTCCACATCCACGGCAAAGCCATGGTTCTGGGAGGTGATTTCCACCTTGCCGGTACCGATGTTCTGCACGGGCTGATTACCGCCACGATGGCCGAACTTGAGTTTATAGGTTGTAGCGCCCATGGCCAGCCCCAACAACTGGTGGCCCAGGCAGATGCCAAAGATCGGCTTTTGGCCGATGAGTTTCTTGAGGGTTTCCTGGACATAGTGCACCGGCTCGGGATCGCCGGGGCCGTTGGAGACGAACACCCCATCGGGCTTCAGGGCGAGGATTTCTTCCGCCGTGGTATGGGCGGGCACGCCCGTAACCTGACAGCCGGCCTGTACCAGATTCCGCAGGATGTTGCGCTTCAGGCCGCAATCAATCGCCACGACCTTGAATAGGGGCTTACTATCGCCATCGCGAATCTGGGCCCATGAGCCCTTGTTTTCGCCCCATTGATAGTTAGCCTTTGGGGTCACAATTTTGGCCAGATCCAGCCCGGCCATACCGCACCAATCGCGGGCCTGGGCAACCAAGGCCACGTTATCATTCACACGCAAGGGATCGGTGCATAAAACACCCTTTAACGCCCCTTGAATACGTAACTTACGCACCAGTGCGCGGGTATCAATACCGGCAATGCCGGGGATGCCGTAACGCTTTAGATAAGCGTCCAGCGATTCGACTGCACGGTAGTTGGACACCACCGGGGACTGTTCTTTGATGATGAAACCCTCAACCTGCGGCCGGGCGGATTCGTAGTCGGATTCGTCGGCAATGCCATAGTTGCCGATCTGGGTATAGGTCATGGTGACCAGTTGGCCTTTGTAGGATGGGTCGGTCAGGATTTCCTGATACCCCACCAGCGACGTATTAAAGACCACTTCGCCGACATTGGTTCCCACCGCGCCGAACGCGGTGCCTACGAAGATCGAACCATCCTCTAACGCCAACTTGGCAACGGGCAATTGGGCCATGTCCAGAGCTCCTACTAAGGCTGAGGAAGTATAACACGAACCCAGCCCCTTGGCACAGTACCCGGCGATTTTATCTGGCGGGTTTTACCACCCTTTTTTGCGGATAATGTCCACCGGGAATCGCGGCAGTGGTTGGTATTCCCCGCGTTCGATTTGGGCGGAAAAGATCAGCAGGTGCTTTTGAACCTCGTCCCGTTGGGCAATGGTTTTATCCAATTCATTGGGTTTGCCCATGAGCTTGAGCAGCAATTGGGCTTCGGGCGCGGCGGGATTTTCATTGGCGAGGGCCTCCGCAGCCGCAACATCATTGCTCCAACGGGCCAACGCCAGGCGCGGATACCACGCATCGGGGACATGAGCCAGATAAGACTTAACCAGCGTGATGGCTTTGGGCAGGTCGTTGGCTTTGCGGGCGTTCAAGGCCCGCAGATAATCAGCCTCCCAGCCGGCAGAACCGAAATCGGTAGCCTGGCCGCGTTCCAACGCCACCAAGCCGAGGACATAATCACCTTCCGGCCCACCGACCAATTTAGCCAGACGCTCTGCCTGTTCCAATTCACCCAGCCGATACGCCACCCGGGCCAGCGACGCGGTCCGTGCGGGATTCTTGGCATCGGTGACTTTAGCGAAGTTTTCCCATGCATTCACCAATCCCGGCTGGCCTTCGTTACGGGCATAACACCCGCGTTCATAGAAGGTCGGGTGCTCTGTACTGACCCCGGCTTTCAACTTGTCGAACAGCGCCTGAGCTTTGGGCTCCACGGGAGTATCTTTGGCGGGGATCGGGCGGTCCAGCGGGAACGTCTGATCCATTACGGCTTTGCCATCCAGCTTAACGGCCAGTTGCTTGCCCGTGAAGGTGCCTTGCAGTACCTGATGCGGACCAATCGCCCCCTTGGCCACCACTTTGCCGGTGTCATCAGTTACCTCGGCTTGTGCCTCGTGGCTGGCGACCATATGGAAGTTGGTCCCCTCCACTCCGACGGCCACCTCGGCGTTGGCATACGAAACCTTGCCGATACCCTGAGCCATCCAATACCGATGGGTGTAGGTTGATGGTTTATAGGCGGGCAGGAGTTCGCCGGGGTATTCAAAAACCCAGCTTTCACCACCCCACAATTCAAAGAATTCACTTCCGGGGGCGGTGTATAATTTGCACCCCGGCCCAAACCCGGGCCGGGGGTCATTAATACGAATCCGATTCAGATCCCCGTCGGTATAGTACCCCCCGGCAAAGCCATAGGGCGCATCAATGGCAAAGTGCGAGACGCCCCAATTTTTCAACGCTGCCCAGTGCGGTGAGGTGTGCACATTATTCGGGCCATGGTCCACCACCCAACGGGCCGGGTAGATAAACTCGATCAGTTTGTCCATGGCCTCCACATCAGCAACTTCTTTGGTAACTTCATTGCCTTGTTTATCTTTTTCCGTCACAGTCTTTTTCACCACCGGGGCCGGGTAGGTGCAATCGTTCCACATCCGATCACTGCGGCCGGTGGCGTTGTTATTGTCTTTGCGCTGGGTCCATTCCACGAGGGTGGAACCGGGATGCAGGCTGACCAGAATAGTCAGCGCTTCATCCCCATAACGGCCATAACGGGTTAATTCCCGGGCGGTATTCTGATCGGTAAAACGCATATCCATCGCCACCGTGGCGCTGCCATCGGGTGCCGTGATCGTGCGATAACCCGCCGGGATACGCAATCCCAGACCATGTTCAAAGAAGGGGAAGCTGGCTTTCACCCCACCGGGATTCCAGGCGAGTTTGTCGTCGAAAATCCACTTGCCGTCCACCACCCGCCGGGCGAAATAGTCGATATTGGTTTTCTTGTCGATGGCCCGCAGCAAGCGTCCACCGAAAGCCGGGCATATCCATGCCTCCACCAGTCCATTATCCAGGACCACAACATCCACGGTTTGGTCTTCGATAACAAATACGGGCTTTTTCGTGACGGCATCGCGGATGGGGTAATAACCGCTGCCCGCGGTGGTGCCCCCGCGCGGGGCTTCGCCCAGCGCACTGCGTTCAACGGGAAAAGTCATGGGCTTAACCGTCACACTTACGGGCGTGGCGGCCCAGACTCCACCGACAATGGCCAGATGAATGAGTCCCAGACAGGCGGTGCGTTTCATATCTGCTCCTACAACGGCTTCGCTTAACGATGGCATGCGGATTCATGCCCGCATTGAATATACAACGCGGGAAGCCGACCGCGCACTATGAAAAAATCGCAAATATTATTTTCACCCAGCCCAGCCCCAAAGCTTACGCTTCGGCCCAGGCCTGTTTCACGTAGGCCAACACCGCGCCCGCCGTACTGGCCAGGTCGGGTGTAAATTTGGCCTCCACGCTGATGCGGCCGGTGTAACCACCGGTTTTGAGCACATGGAAAAACGGACGGTAATCACTGCTGCCGCTCTGGCCGGGGGCCACGCGGCCAACTTTGTCGGCCAGATGGACATGTTTGATATACGGCAGGGCGGTGCGTAAATCTTCCAGCGGACTGTCCATCAGCCAGAAATGCCAGCTATCCGCCAACGCTTGCACCGCCGGATGATTGACCGCCCGGACATATTCGATGGCTTCGGGCAGGGTGGTGATGATGTTGGATTCGGGATGATGCAGGTGTTCGATCAAAAGCGTGAGGCCCTGAGCCGCGGCCAAGGGGGCACTCATACGCAAAAAGGTGAGAATCTGTGCCTGAGCTTGGGCCCGCTCAAAGCCTTCCGGTACGTTACGCGCCCCGGAACTGCCGAAGACCAGCATTTTCAGACCCACTTGGGCAGCGCGTTGGGTGACAGTGGTCATATAGGCTTGCAGTTTGGTCAAGTCCGCGTTCGGACCGGTAATTTTAAGACTGCCGGGGACCAGACAGTTGGCCGCTGGGATGGTCCCGATGGCCACCCCGGCGGTTTGCATACGTTGCGGGCCGGTCCATTCGGCATCGGGTTTGTCGCCTTGGAGCCAAGTTTGCACGTTTTCTTCGACAAAATCCCAACCTGCGGACCGCGCAAGCAGCGCATTTTCCAGATTGGTCGAGATACCCCAATGTATTGGCATATGCAATCCTTTCAAGAGCGGATGGCTTTATTGTACATACCGGTCGGTCGTCTGTCAGTTGTGCTGGCCTCGGGCGAATCGGTATGCTGTTGGTGCGAATTAATGATTTACGCACTATTCGCCCCGCAACTTCCGAGCTATAAGTACGTTATGCCTACCATGTAGTATGTCGTATAAGGATGGTTGGACGTTGTTAAGCACTCGGGTAATAAATTCGCTGGCGCGGCGGTTCACCTTATCTCTGGCAGGGGGGCTGTGGCTGGTCTGCGGGTTGACGACAATTCTAGCTAATCCTGCCACAACACAACCCGACCCAAAGGTATACCAGCGCCCCCTGACGCGTCAGCAGGAAACGCCCCTTGATACGATTGTTTTTAATAAATTCGAGCAGTTGCATCTGCCTACCCCGGCATTATGCACCGACGCGGTGTTTCTCCGGCGGGTGTATTTGGATGTGATCGGTACGCTGCCCACGGCTTCGGAAGCCCGTGAGTTTCTGGAAAGCAAGAACCCCAAGAAACGCAGTTTACTCATCGAGCAACTGCTGGCCCGCGAAGAGTTCGCCGATTACTGGGCGATGAAGTGGGGGGATTTGCTGCGGGTCAAGGCGGAATTTCCCATCAACCTCTGGCCCAATGCCGTGCAGGCGTATGCGCATTCGATACACACCGCGATCAAAGAGAATAAACCTTATGACCGCTGGGCCCGCGAACTGCTGACCGCCAATGGCAGTAATTTTCGCGTGCCGGAAGTGAATTTCTACCGCGCTGTCCCCAGCAAGGAACCCGCCGCGCTGGCGCAGGCGGTGGCACTGACCTTCATGGGCGCCCGGGCGGAAGCGTGGCCACCGGCCCAATGGTCCAACATGGCGCTGTTCTTTTCCCAGATGAGCTACAAAGCCACCAAGGAGTGGAAAGAGGAAATTGTTTATTGGAACCCCGAGAAAAATACCACCACGGCCCCGGCCACAGCGCCGGCTGCGGTGGCTCCCGTGGTGGTTTGGAAATTCCCCGACGGCACCCCAGCCCCGCAAATAAGCCAGCGTGATCCGCGGGAAGTTTTTGCCGATTGGCTGATCACCGAGCAGAATCCGTGGTTTACGCGTAATATCGCTAACCGGATGTGGTTTTGGTTGCAGGGGCGGGGCATTATTCATGAGCCCGACGATATCCGCCCCGATAATCCCCCCAGCAATCCCGAATTATTGGCTTATCTGCAACGGGAATTAGTGACCGCCAAATATGATCTCAAAGCCCTGTTCCGGGTGATTCTGAATTCCAATACGTACCAGTTATCGTCGTTGGCCACGGCCCCCAATCCGCGTGCGGAGGCGAACTTTGCCGCGTATCCGCTGCGCCGGTTGGAAGCGGAAGTGTTGATTGACGCGCTGGGCCAGATTACCGGGACCAGTGACAAATATTCCAGTCCTATCCCGGAACCATTCACCTTCATCCCCGAAGGGGCACGGGCCATCACGCTGGCTGATGGCAGCATTACCAGTCCGTTCCTCGAACTTTTTGGCCGCTCTTCCCGTGATACCGGGCGCCTACTGGAACGCAACAACCGCATCTCCTCGGCCCAGCAACTACATCTGCTCAATTCCAGTCATGTCCAACGCAAACTGGAATCGGGGAAAAACCTCCAGGACTTGTTGCAAGCCCGCCGGAGTCATCAGGAGACGCTGAACGAATTGTATCTAACGATTCTTTCGCGTTATCCTACGGTGGACGAACAGCGGATTATGGAAGCCTATTTGGCCAAAACCACCAAGCGCGATGCGCTCATGGATATTACCTGGTCACTCATTAACAGCGCGGAATTCTTATACCGGCACTAAGGGAGTACGCACGATGCATGAAATGAATCCGCTAATTTCACGTCGGACTCTGTTGGGCTGGGGGTTATGCGGTGCCGCGGGTTTGCTTTTGCCGCAACGACGGGGCTGGACTGCACCACCCGCCACCCAGACCGCGCCGCAGATCATTACCGGCAAAGCCAAGTCTGTCATCCAAATCTGGCTGTGGGGCGGCCCCTGCCATCTGGATACGTTTGACCCAAAACCGGATGCTGGCAACGATTATTGTGGCCCGCTCAAGGCCCCTATTGCCACCAATGTCCCCGGTATCATGATTGGAGAAATGCTGCCTTTACTGGCCAAACAGGCCGACAAGTATTCCTTGATTCGCAGTATGACGCATGGCAACAATGGTCACGAAACCGCAGCCTACCTGACCCAATCCGGCCACCAGCCCGGCGCAGATCTGGTCTATCCCGGCATGGGCGCCGTAACGGCGTATTTCAAAGGCTACGGCGCGGGTTATAAGGGCTTGATTCCACCCTACGTGGTGTTGACCGAACCGCAGGGCCGTTTTTCCGAAGCGGGTTTTCTGGGCTCAAAATACAAACCCTTCGCCACCGGAGGTGATCCGGCGGCGGCGCGGTTTAATGTCGAGGGAGTGGTGGCCCAGGGGATTACCGAGCAACGTCAGAAAGACCGCCGGGCCCTAATGCACGAACTTAATACCTTGGCCCGGTCCCTGCCCGATGACCCCCAAATTCAAACCTTGCGGCAGGCGGAACAATCCGCCTACGATCTGATCCTCGGCGATGCGGGCAAAGTCTTTGACCTCAGCGGTGAAAAGGACGAATTGCGCGAGCGCTACGGGCGTACCAAATTCGGCCAATCCTGTCTGGTGGCCCGGCGTCTGGTGGCCAGCGGGGTGCCGTATGTCACCATCAACTTTGGCGGTTGGGACACCCACAAGCAACATTTTCAGGCCATGCGGCGCATGCTGCCGGAATTGGATAAAGGCTTATCCACATTGCTGCAGGACTTGGCGGAACTCAAATTGCTGGATAGCACTGTGGTCATGTGCTGTGGCGAATTTGGCCGGACGCCCAAAATCCTATGGGACGCCCCTTGGGGCGGTGGGCGTGGGCATCACGGCGCGGTATTCTCAGCGCTGGTGGCCGGTGGTGGTTTTAAGGGTGGCAAAGTGGTGGGCGAGTCGGATGCCAGAGGTGAAAAAGTCAAAGCCCGACCCGTGTATCCCTGCGACCTGATTACCAGTGTGTATGAACTGCTGGGCATTGACCCCAATGCCAAATTGCCGCATCCCGAAGGCAAAGATATCCGGATGACGCCCATGCCCGGTGACGGGGTTAAAACGGGCGGATGCTTGCGCGAGATTATGTAAGCAAGGAAGTATTGATGACGCGTCCCTATGGTGCCATCTTCGTAAGTCTGCTGCTCCTGTTGCTGGTGGCCGCTGCACCGGCACAGAATATCCCACATAGCGCGTATGTCTATCCGGCCGGGGGGCGCGTCGGCACCACGTTTCAGGTGGTGCTGGGAGGTCAGTTTCTGGACGGGGTGTATGCGGCCCGCGTATCTGGTGCCGGTGTGCAGGCCAAAGTAATCGAACATATCAAACCCTTGAACGTTACACAGCAATTGCTTTTGCGTGATCAACTCAAAGAATTGCAGGATCAAAAAGCCGCCGCCAGTGGCCTGCTGCCTCCGAGCACCCGACCCACTACTCAACCTGCGACCCAGCCGACGACCCGCCCCAAGTGGACCACGGATGACGAAGCGAAATTGCAAAAAATTCGCAAGAAACTGGCCACCTTTATTCCCCGCAACAAACTGACCCCGGCCCTGGCTGAAACTGTGACGGTGGAAATTACTATCGCGGCGAATGCCACACCCGGTTGGCGCGAATTACGTCTGGAAACGCCCAATGGTCTGACTAATCCGCTGCCGTTTGCACTGGGACAATACGCCGAAAGTACCTATAAGCCAGCCAAAAGCACACCCGAACCGCGTATCGGTCCGAAGCCCAAGAATGCAGCCCCTGAACCAGAAATGATGACCGTAACTTTGCCCGCTATCGTCAATGGTCAGATTATGCCCGGCGAAGTGGATCGTTTTCGTTTCAAAGCCACCAAGGGGCAGCGAGTGGTACTCGCCGTGGCGGCCCGTAGCCTGATTCCCTATATCTCTGACGCTGTCCCCGGCTGGTTTCAGGCCACAGTGGGGGTGTTGGACGCGAAAGGCAACGAAGTCGCCTATGCCGATGACGATCGCTTCAATCCCGATCCGGTCATGTGCTATGAAATTCCCAGTGATGGTGAATACACCGTGGAGTTGAAGGATTCGCTCTTCCGGGGACGTGAGGATTTTGTTTACCGCATTACGGTGGGGGCGATACCCTATTTAACCGGGGCAAATCTCTTGGGCACCGCGACGGGTACCCAGGCCAATCTGGTGTTAAAAGGTTGGAATCTGCCAAATCCGAATCTGGTCTTTGATGCCCGGACCAAAACGCCTGGCATTTATCCGATCACGGTGACCGATACCGCGGGTAACATATCCAACCGCCTGACCTTTGCTGTGGATGCCGGGGTCGAACGGAGTGAACAAGAACCCAATGATCTGATCAGCAGTGCCCAGGCTGTTACCTTACCACTCATCGTGAACGGGGGGATTGATAAACCGGGTGACACGGATATATTTTCGTGTGCGGGGCATGCCGGGGATGAAATTGTCGCGGAAGTCATGGCGCGACGGTTGGGATCACCGCTCGATTCCGTGCTCAAGATCACCGACGCCGAAGGCAAGGCGCTCGCCTTGAATGACGATCATGAAGATGTGGGCTCGGGACTTACCACGCATCACGCCGACTCGTATCTGCGGCTGAAATTACCGGCGGATGGCGTCTATTACATC
>JBIJDM010000089.1:0-10323 GCA_044344145.1 Phycisphaerae bacterium | reverse complement strand
CAAGGAAGCCATCTTAAAGGCACTGGGGACTGGCTGGCGGGGGGGGATTGCCTGGACCGACATGGAAGTACTACCCGACCCCGCGGGCAAGCCCTGTGTCACTCTGACGGGTGAATGTGCCCAACTGGCTAACCAGATGGGGATTCGGCATTGGCATCTTTCCATTTCCCACCTCAAGGCGATTGCCATGGCCAGCGCCATCGCGGAAAACTGAGGTGGTTATGCCTACGCCCCGGGGTCTGGTACAACAGCTCGATCAACTTTTACATCAGCAAACATGGTTGCCCCCAAAAACACGGCTCTTGGTGGCCTGTAGTGGCGGGGCCGATAGTATGGCGCTGTTGCACCTGCTGCAGGCCGTGAATCAAAGCCAACATTGGCAGTGGCGGCTGGTGGTGGGGCATGTGGATCATGGCCAGCGCGGGCGGCACAGTGCGGTGGATGCGAAGTTTGTCCGGCGGGTGGCGCGGGAATTGGGGCTGAAGTATGTGGAAAAACGGCTGCAACTGCCGGCCGGCAGCAGCGAAAATATTTTACGCGCGGCCCGACGGCAGGCATTGGGGCAATTGGCACGCTCGTCACGGTGCGCGCGTGTGGTGATGGCGCACCATGGGGATGATCAGGCAGAGACGGTTCTAATGCGGCTCATGCGCGGGACGGGGCTGCGCGGGCTGGGGGCGATGCGGCCGGTGACGCGCATGGGCAAGGTCACCTTGGTGCGGCCATTATTGGGCCAGACCCGCGCGGAATTGCGTGCCTGGCTGACTGCTCAGGGGCATACGTGGCGGGAAGATGCTAGCAATCAGGACCCGCGTTATCTGCGCAACCGGGTACGGGGAGAATTGCTCCCGCTTTTGGCGGAGATCAATCCCCAACTCGTGCCCGCGCTGGGCCGGTTGGCCCAACATTGCCGCGAAGGGCACGCGGTGGTCCAACGGCGGGCGCAGGCGTATCTGGCCAAGTACCCGCCGCGCTGGCGCGGCCGGGGGTGGGTATGTGTCGGACCGCTGGCCCGGCAACTGCCGGCGGTGCGTAAATGGGTGCTGCGATTGTTGCTGAAAAAGACCAGGTTGGGCGAAGATCAGGTGGATAGCGGACAGATTGCCCAGGCGGAGCGGGCCCTGCAGCGCGGTGGTAAGGCTACGCAGGTGCAGTTTGCCCAGGGGCGGGTGATGGCCGTGCAGGGGGAAACGTTACGCGTGGGCGTGCAGCGCCACAAGTCTAGCGCTCGCGCGGGTGATTGATCCCGAGCACTTCAATAACCCGCGCGGCGGTTTCTTCGATGGCATAGTCGGTGACATCGAGGATGGGCCAGTTGTTGCGGTTGAACAGCCGGCGCGACCAGGCGAGTTCTTCCTGAATCATGTCCAAATCGTTATAAGCGGTGTCGCCCAGTTGCCAGCTATGGTTGCGCCGCGTGCGGATTTCCGCCAGCTTATGCGGGCTGATAATCAGACCGACTACCGTGCTGGGTGGGAGTTTGAGCAGTTCTGCCGGCGGTTCAATCCCCATCGCCAGACTGACATTCCCCACCAGCAGGCCCTGCTGGGCGAGGAAAATCGTGGTGGGCGTTTTGCTGGTGCGCGAAACCCCCGCCAGCACGCACTGGGCCTTGTGGATGGTATCCAGTCCCAGCCCGTCATCATGCGCGAGGGCGAATTCCATCGCGCGGATGCGTTTGAGATAAAACTCATCCACCGGATGCAGGGCCGTGTGGTCACGGGCGGAAGTCAGGCCGGAGTGTTTTTCGATGAAGTGGACGAGATGATTGGTCAGATCCAACACGGGCATTTCGTGTTTGTGCCCAAAATCGTTGGCCATCTTTTTGGCCGACTCGTCCAGAAACGCATGCATGATCAGACCCGGCTTGCGTTTGATATCATGCAGCGCCTGGGCCACCTTGTCGTCGTTGGCCAGAAACGGGTGGAATTGCAGCGTGAAGGAATGCGGTGGAAACTGGGTCAGCACGGCGGTCAGCATGTGCCGGGCGAGATTCCCGGTGGAGTCGGAAAGTATATGGACCTGGGTGAGTTTGGGGGCGGGTTTCTTCTTGGCCATCTGCTACCTCCCGGGCCTCAAGCCGCCAGCACCATCAGGTCTTCGGGCTTGATGCGAATCTGACACGGCCCCTGCGCGGGCTGGACCGGCGGGGGATTCAGTTGGAACACTTTGCAGGTTTGGCCGTCGGCCAGTTGCAGTTGATGTTCCGCCATTTCGCCCAGATAAGTCAGCCCCTGACGCTGGGCGGTGAGAATGTTGGTACCGGCGACGGTATTGGTGACAATCTCCGCGGCTTCGGGCCGGAAGGCCACGGTGACCTGTTGGCCCACGGACCATGTGGCCATGGGACTGGCCTCGAGATTGCCCGCGGCGGTGGTGATGGCCACCCCGCTGGCGGTGGAACTGGTGACGGTGCCCGTGAGGAAATTGGACTCGCCGATAAAGTCGGCCACAAACCGGCTGCGCGGCTGGCGATAAAGTTCCGCCGGGGTGCCGGTCTGTTGAACCACGCCGGCCTGCATCACGGCAATGCCATCGGCCATGGACAGGGCTTCTTTTTGGTCGTGGGTGACGTAGATGGCAGTGATGCCGACCTGCTTGACCACACGGCGGATTTCGTAACGCATCTCAGCGCGGAGCTTGGCGTCGAGGTTACTCAGGGGTTCATCCAGCAGCAGGCATTGTGGGCGGATGACGATGGCACGGGCCAGCGCGACGCGCTGTTGCTGACCGCCGGAGAGTTGGTTGGGCTTGCGCTTAGCCAGATGGCTCATCTGGACCAGTTCCAGCGCCTCGGCAATGCGTTTTTCTTTATCCGCGCCGCGGACGTTGCGTACGTCCAGACCAAAGCCGACATTCTGGGCCACATTCATATGCGGCCACAGGGCATAACTTTGAAACACCATGCCGGTATTGCGCTGGTGCGGGGGGACCTGGCTCATGTCCTGATCCCCGAAGAGGATTTGCCCCGCATCGGGTAGCGTAAAGCCCGCGATCATCCGCAACAGTGTGGTCTTGCCGCAGCCGGAGGGACCAAGCAGAAAAAAGAGTGCTCCGGCGGGAATATCCAGATTGACCTGATTGACGGCGATGGTGGCGCCGAAACTTTTGGTGAGGTTTTTCAGGCTGATGGGCATCATATGGCCATAACTGTAACATGCCGGCGCTCGGTGGCAAGAGGCGGGAGGGGGAGGTTGGACAAAAACCCGGAAAAGGTCCTTTTCACCCCAGTCCGAGGGGGTTAAGGGTGGGTTAGATTAACAGGCACCATATTGACTTGTGGAGCAAAGGGCTTTACGCTACCACATATTGATGTCCGCTGGCTGTTGGTCGGCAGACACTTCCTTGCACAGGATGGTCGTACCGACCAACGTGCCGTTTACCGCGGCATCAGGGATGTGTTGTCGTGACTGATCTACCCATGGCTTCGGCCTTGAACTGCAACGTGCTGGTGTTGAACCGCCTGTACATGGCGATTCGGGTCATTACGGCCCGCCGGGCCTTCAACCTGCTGGTGAAGAACCTCGCGGAAGTCATTTCGGTTGAGCAGGACCAGTTTATTGGCTACGGCATCAATGACTGGATGGAACTCAGCCAACTCAAAGCCCAATTCGAACCCGAACAAAACGATTTCGTGCGAACCGTGCGGTTCGAAATTGCCGTGCCCCGGATTATCCGTCTGTTGGGCTATGACCGTCTGCCCAAGCAGGAGGTCAAGCTGAACCGGCGCAACATCTTTGCCCGCGACCATAACACCTGCCAATATTGCGGCAAGCGTTCGCCCACCAGCGAACTGTCCATTGACCATGTGGTCCCCCGGGCCCAGAACGGCAAGACGACCTGGGACAATCTGGTGTGCGCATGCGTGAAATGCAACGCCCGCAAAGGCGGACGCACCCCGGTACAGGCGCACATGCGGTTGGCCCGCGTGCCGGTCCGCCCCAAACGCAATCCGGTCATCAGCATGCGTATGGGTGCGGAAAAATACGCCTCGTGGAAACACTTCCTCGATCACGCTTACTGGAGCGTGGAACTGAAGTGAGTGATTGGTCCGTACCAAACCGATAAACAAAAAAAGACCGGCCTGTTCAGGGCCGGTCTTTGTGTTGGTGGTTATGACCGTCAGCCTCAGGCCCCGGCGTTGCGGCCGCAGCAATGTTTGTACTTTTTACCGCTGCCGCAGGGACACGGGTCATTGCGCCCGGCGCTGTTGGCGGCGGGGGTGGCACTGGCGGCCAGCGAGGCTTGTGCTTCGGCTTCACTGGCGGACATGCCGGCGGCTTCCGCCCGCGCCAGCGTGGCGGCGGGGCTGTCGGCCACCCCGTAGGACGTCTGCTCCTGATGCAACTCCACCGGGCTGGTGTAGACGTTGCGGGCCTGCTGGGAACTGAACTTCACGTGGAAGATCAGGTCGGTGACCTTGTCGCGGATCAGACGCAGGAATTCATTGAACAGCCGCGAGCCTTCGCGCTTGTATTCGATGCGCGGATCGCGTTCGGCAAAGCTGCGCAGGCCGATGGATTCACGCAGTTGATCCATGGCATACAGGTGATCTTTCCAGGTGGCATCGAAGATATACAGCAGCGCCTGGCGTTCCATTTCGGTCAGTTCCCGGCGCAGGAAGGCATGGCCCATTTCCTGCAGCCGGCTGCGGCGCTCGGCGATGGGTTCGTTGGCGAATTCTTCGGGGCCCACCGGCACGCCGAAGCGGTTGGTTACCCATGACGCCAGTTCCTTGGAGTCGCTGAGGTTGTCCACGGCCTGATCAATTTCCTTGGCCACCTGTGCGGGGGCGTTGCGGCTGATCTCGACCAGACGGGCCCGGGCGGCCTCGGGCGTGAGGCTGCGCAATTCGTCGCCGGTGACTTCGGCACTGTACTTGGACCGGATCCAGCCGACCAATTGCTCGCTGGCGTAGATGCTATCCAACCCGCCGCCGGCCTGGGTCAGGTCGAGGGCGTAATCTATGGGATAGGTCAGTTCGCGCTGGCGATAGACATCGTTGGCTTTTTTCAGGATCAGGTCGGTGGCGGCATCGGGGTTCAGGCCGCGCAATTCCTCGGTGGTCAGTTCCACATCGAACTTGGTGTCCACCCAATTGCCCAACTGGCGCAGGGCGTAGTCTTTTTCCAGGAAGGTACTCACCGGGGCGATGGTGCGTGCGTCAATGGCCGCGATGGCTTTGGCGATCAGTTCCTCGGTGATCTGTTCGCGGTCCATCTGGCGCAGCAGGGCAGTGGAGAATTCCACGCTGAAGGTGGTCAGCACCCACTTGGCCAGCCCGGCGTAATCCCAGTCTTCCGAATCGGCATCAGGATCCATGAATTCGCTCAGACTGGTCATGATGTTGCTGCGGGCGTCTTCGCGGGCGTGGTTCTTGATGGTGAATTCCAGCACCTGGATATCGCGGTCGCGCAGGTCTTCGGCGTCAAAGGCACAGCCGAAATTGCTGGCCGCCCATTCCGCAATACAACGCGGCACATAGTCGCGGTCCAGATAATGATTCACGGAGTCCGCCACCGATTCGGCGATGATCTCGAAAATGATCTTCTGCAGGTTGTTGCCCATCAGGATGCCCTGCCGGCGAGTGTAGAAGTAGCTGCGTTGCACATCGCGGACTTCATCGTACTCCAGCAGGTTCTTGCGGATGCCGAAATTGCGTTCTTCGACCTTCTTCTGGGCCCGTTCCACGGCCTTGCTGACGAAGCGGTGTTCGATCGGTTCGTCTTCCTGCACGCCCAGCCGCTGCAGGGCGCGGAGCATGAAGTCGCCGGAGAAGAGTTTCATCAGATCGTCTTCCAGACTCAGATAAAAGCGCGAGGCGCCGGGATCGCCCTGCCGACCGGACCGGCCGCGCAGCTGGTTGTCAATACGGCGGGCCTCATGGCGTTCGGTACCCAATACAAACAGGCCGCCGGCAGTGTTGACTTCGGTGCCGAGTTTGATGTCGGTGCCGCGCCCGGCCATGTTGGTGGCGATGGTGACGTTGCCGACTTTCTTGCCCAGTTTGTTGACATGGGATTGCCCGGCTTTGGCCACGATTTCCGCTTCCCGTTCGTGCTGCTTGGCGTTGAGCACTTCATGCTCGATGCCGTAACGACGGGTCAGCATGTTACTGAGGCGTTCGGATTTCTCCACACTGGTGGTGCCCACCAGCACGGGCTGGCCGCTCTGGGAAACCTGGTTGATGGTTTCCACAATGGCGTTCCACTTGGCCTTTTCGCTCATGTAGATCAGGTCTTCGGAATCCTTGCGCACGCAGGGGCGGTTGGTGGGGATGTTGACCACGTCGAGCTTGTAAATCTTCATGAACTCTTCGGCTTCGGTCATGGCCGTGCCGGTCATGCCCGCGATGCGCTTGTACATCTTGAAAAAGTTCTGCAGCGTGATGGTGGCCAGCGTCTGGGTTTCGGGTTTGACGCGGACGCGTTCCTTGGCCTCCACGGCCTGATGCAGGCCGTCGGACCACTGGCGGCCAACCATCAAACGCCCGGTGAATTCATCCACAATGATGACTTCGCCGTTCTGGACCACATATTCCTTGTCGCGGACATAAACCACATGCGCCCGCAGCGACTGTTCCAGCAAATGCGGCCAATCCATGTTGCTGCCCACGTAGAACGAGCCCACGCCCGCATATTCCTGGGCGAGGCGGATACCTTCGTGGGTCAGATGCACGGATTTGCGATCGTATTCGATTTCGTAGAGCTGGGTTTCTTTGGCCAGCGCCTCTTCGGCTTTGATCAGATCCGCTTTGGCGGTTTCGATTTGTTTGTTCAGCGTGGTGGCCGCATCGCCTTTGGCGGTTTTCAGATCGCCTTCCAGCCCTTTGACCAGACGCTGGGCGGTTTCGACGGCTTTATGCACGGTGTCGTAGGGCTTCTGGGCCTCGATCAGCCGGCGGGTGACGTTGTCGGCTTCAGTGTATTTGACCGAATCGTCATGGGCCGGGCCGGAGATGATCAGCGGGGTGCGGGCTTCGTCAATCAAAATCGAGTCCACTTCGTCCACGATGGTGAAGTCCAGCGGGCCCTGCACCTGTTCCTGCACGGACATCTTCATATTGTCGCGCAGGAAGTCAAAGCCGAATTCGCTGTTGGTGCCATAGGTGACATCGCAGCCATAGGCCTGCTGGCGGGTTTCGTTTTCCATGAAGGACTGGATGTAACCCACCGACAGCCCCAGGGCAAAGAAGGCCGGGGCGACCCAACTGGCATCGCGGCGGACCAGATAATCGTTGACCGTGACGACGTGGCAATGCCAGCCGCGCAGGGCCATCAGGAAGCAGGCCAGCGGCGCGACGAAGGTTTTGCCTTCGCCGGTGGCCATTTCGGCAATCTTGCCTTCGTACAACACCATGCCGCCGATGAGCTGCACATCAAAGGGCCGGGCCCGGAAGGGCGGACGGTCGGAAGGCACAGCGGCGCGGAGGGCGTCGTAGAGGGCCACGGGGATTTCCACAAAGCGCCAGGCATGTTCCTGGGTGCATTGGGCCTGTACGTCCTTGAACAGCCGCTGGCCTTCCAGGCTGAGAATGTTGGGATCGAAATTCTGGGCCGGGTCCAAGGTGGAGCGCAAGCCTATGTTACGGTCCATGGATTCCCGCATCAGGGCAAAGGCTTCGGGCAGGAGTTCGCGATCGCTGGCGCCATTGGTCAGACGCTTGCGTAAGTCGGTCGCCTGATCGCGCATCTGGGCATCCGTCAAGGTGCGGATATGGGGTTCCAAAGCGTTGATCATTTCGACGTTGCGGCGATAAGACTTGATCAGGCGGTCATTACGCGAACCAAAGATACGCGTCATGGTCTTGTTAATAAAGCTGGTAACCATTGCATGGGTCTCGTATAAAAGCAGTTTGTTTGTGGGCAAAAATACTTACGGGTGACGCGGGGCGCCGGATTCGTGGCAGGTGGGATCAGCAGGGGGGGGCCAGCAGTAACGCGGCCAACGCAAAGCGGCGTTGGGGGCTGCCGGTGAAATCAGCGGTTTGCGTCGTCACCAGCACGACCCGCACAAGGGCGGTCGCCGGGGTATACACGGCCAGATCAGGCAGGGAAAATTCCGGCGCCATCACCACATGGTCGGTCAGGATCGCCCGCAGCATGACTTGCGCCCACTGGGCCCAGAATTCATGGGTCCGCTGGGGGGCCTGCTGGTGGGCCACCTGCGTCCGCCGGGGGTCGGCGGTGGTGGCCGGAGTTTTGCTGACGGTATTAGGCTGGCCGGTCTGGTGACAGGTGGCGGCCGGGGACCCCGTCAGCGTCATGGTACAGGCCGCTGTCGGGCCGGGGGCACTTGCGGATACGGGCATCGGGCAGGCCAACAGCAACGCCAACGCTCCGCCCAGCAACGCATGGTGGATGGTGGGACGTAGAATACCGCGCCGAGAATGACTTAAGCCCGTAAACATCACGAATCATTATAGAGCCAAAGCCGTGGGGATGGTAGCGGTAGGGCGACATCAGGCCTTAGGGGGCAAAATACCCGATAATGGACAGGTGGGATGGACATGAGATACGAGAATTGTTCCCCTGTAGTGGGTGCTATATCGCCAAATCGGCGACCAGACGTATGCTTAATACGGTAAATATTGGTCTTTTAATGAGGGAATAGCGGGAAGTAACTCGGATGTGATCAGATGTTGCATCGCGGGTGGGGATGATTTTGGGGGGCGTCAGCAATCGGGGCGGGAGTAGGGCGTTATAATCAGGTACGGCCTTCCGGCCATACGCTCTGATGGTTGGTGCCCATCAGGGCTAAAAAGAACGCTTTCATTTATTGAGGAGCACCCGATGTCCCCCTTTACAGCGTTGTCCGCGTTCGCATTCGGTCTGGCCGTGACGGCCGTGTTGCCGTTGACCGCGTGTGCCCAGCAAACCGCATCCAATCCCGTCACCACCCCCGCGCCCGCCCCGGTCTATTACGCCGGTTCGCAGGCGATCTTCCAATATACCCGACCCGTAACCACCGGGGATAACAAGAGTTTTATGTCGTTCCTCTGGGTTCCCCCCGAGGCCAAAGAGATTCGCGGGGTATTCGTCGCCGGACATACCGTGATCGAGCGTGAGTTCGTGAAAACCGCCGCACTCCGGGCCGTATGTGCGGAACAAAAACTCGCCATCCTGTTCCTCAAAGGTGGCTTGATGAGTACGGACATCGCCAAGCTATTGAGCGAATATGCCCAGCAAACCCCGTATGCCGAGTTGGCCGGGGCGCCCATGTGCTTCATCGGCCATTCCGCCGGCGGGCCTCAGGCCCAGCAAACCGCAGTGAAATATGCCGACCGTTGTTTCGGCCTGATCCAATATTGTGGTGGCGGTCCGTATGACGGTCAGGAATTGGCCGCCTCCGTGCCGTCGCTGATGGTGATCGCCCAATTTGACGAACATTCCGGCACCATGCGTTCCGCCGAGGGGCGCGAGCAGTGGATGCGTTATCCCACTGCTATGGCCGACTACCGGGCCAAGAACCCCCAGCGTCTGGCCAGTTTGATCGTTCAGCCCGGCGCGGGGCATTTTAATTTATCGGCGCGCAATATCGGCTACATGACCGAGTTTGTGCGCGCCGCGGCCGCCGCACGTATTCCCGCCACCTGGACCATGTCAGGCGCTAACGGCCCGACCTTGATTACCATCCCGGCCACTGCGGGCTGGGTGTCGGATTTTGATCTCAAGGCCCCCAAGCAGGCTCCGGCCGCGTACGATAAATATGCCGGGGATAAAACCACCGCCAATTGGCATCTTACCGAAGCGCTGGCCAAAGCCACCGTCAAATATCACGAAGGCCTCGACCGCAAGGACCAGTTTATCCAGTGGACCAATCCCAATTGGGTAGACGCGGGGGTGCGTTACTACTTCAATGATCTCAAGTGGGTGGATGATGGCCAAACCTTTGAAGTCAATCCGGAATACCGCAAGACCTATCCCGAGGCGCTGCCCAATGGGCCACGCTGGGCGCTCACCGGCCAGCCGGTAGGCCATTCCAACGCCCCGATCCAAATCGCCCAGGTCAGCGGTCCGCTGGTCCCAGTAGGCACCAACAAACTGCGGGTGGTCTATGATGCGCTGGCCGGGGTGGGCGAATACGAACGGTTTAATTTTCTGGCATTTAGTCTGGGGGATCAGGAGTACCGTTACACCGAAGTAATCGGTATGGCCCCGCGCGGTTTCAAGAGCCTCAATGACGGCAAGAGTCAGACGATCACCTTTCCCCCCTTGGCCAACCTCAAGCCCAATAGTCCGCCGATGGCGTTGACGGCGACGAGTGATGCGGGCCTGCCGGTAGAGTATTACATCAGTTACGGTCCTGCCGTCGTGAAGGACG
>JBIJDM010000087.1:0-10385 GCA_044344145.1 Phycisphaerae bacterium | reverse complement strand
GCCCTCATCTGGCGCGGCCCGATGGTGCATGGCGCCATCCGGCAATTCCTCGGCCAGGTGGACTGGGGCCAGTTGGATTATCTGATTATTGACCTGCCCCCCGGCACCGGCGATGTGGTGCTGACCCTGGCCCAGACCGTACCGCTTACCGGCGCGGTGGTGGTGGCCACCCCGCAGGAAGTCGCACTGGCCGATGCCCGCCGCGCCGTGCGCATGTTCCAGCAACTGGGCGTGGACGTGCTGGGCGTGGTGGAAAATATGAGCTACTTCGTCTGCGAACACGGCAGCCAGTACGACATCTTCGGCCGCGGCGGCGCCCGCGCGATGGCCGAAAAGATGAACCTGCACTTCCTGGGCGAAGTCCCCATTGATACCCGCATCCGCATCAACTCGGATCAGGGCGACCCGTTCGCCAACTTCGGCAAAGATTCCATCAGCCGCAGCTACCTGGAAGCCATGGTCCAACAACTCGCCGCCCGCGTCAGCGTGCGCAACGCCGGCCAGACCGCAGACAAGACGGTATCGCTGAAGATCACGTAAACGCCCCCGACAGATATTTCCGGGGAGTGTTGAGTGTTCTGCCCCAACGGGCAATCGTAGAGGCAACCGGCGGTCGTCCGAATTTTAGGAAGGCGGTTGGGGTTGGATGAATTTGTGGCTTTTGGATTTGTCGCAGATGTGAAGTAGAGATATACTGGGCGGGGTGATGATTTGGCGGGAATTTGGTTACGCGTCGGGATGGGTATTTGATACAGGAATATGGCGCGGCGAAGTTAGGGTGTTGGGAATGTCTGTGGTAGCCACGAATAGCAGAGAATTAAGTTGCATACAGCAGCCTAGACCGGGAGACACCCATGCCTAAAAAGAAATCACCCAACAGCGTGCGCATCCGCATCAGCACGGCGGAATTTCTAACCTGCGCCTACCAGACCGGCGGCGACGGGGTGGAAGTGCGGGTGCAGGATGGCACGATCTGGCTGTCGCAAAAATACCTCGCTCTGCTTTTTGAGACGACACCGGAAAACGTGCTGATGCACCTCAAGCACATCTATGCCGACCACGAACTGCATGAGGCTGCAACTGCCAAGGAATACTTAGCAGTTCAAACCGAAGGGAAACCTCTGCTGCTGAGTAAGACCATAGAAGAATATCTCGCGCAATACCCGGAGGCCAGTCCGCGCAGCTACGCCCACGCGATTGCCGACCAGGCGCGTGCGGGTCTGCTCAGGATGGGGCAGGCCATGCACAACGTGAGGCGGTGCCGCGCCCAAGCGCACCAGACAGGAGACCGATGATGACCAAGCCGAAACGCAAAGTTACCGCCAAGACACCGGAGGCGCTGTTTGGGCGCGTGGTCTCCATTCTGGAGCAGGCGCGGGGCAATGTGGTCCGGGTGGTGAACACGAACATGGTGCTGGCCTACTGGCTGATTGGGCGGGAGATTGTCCAGGAATTGCAGGGGGGCAAAGCGCGGGCGGAGTATGGCAAAAAGGTGGTTGAAGACCTGTCGGCCCGGCTGATGGAACGGTATGGGAAGGGGTTTTCAGTCACAAATCTCTGGTATTTCAAGCAGTTTTACCAAGCCTTTCAAAGCCGGATTACGATTCTCCACCCGCCGGGTGGAGAATCGTTGGAACCGTCAATTCCCCACCCAGCGGGTGGAGAATTCAGTTTGGCATCAATTTCCTCCCCAGTGGGCACGAAATTGGCCCGGCCCAAGAAAGGCTACCCGCTGGGTATCGAATCAGTGCAAGGTTTTTCACCGCAACTTTCCTGGTCGCATTACCGCGCGTTGATGCGGGTGGAGCAGGTTGCGGCCCGCGATTTCTACGAGCGGGAGGCGGTGGCGGGGGCATGGGACAGGCGCACACTGGAGCGGCAGATCCAGACGCAATACTACGAGCGCTGTCGCCACAGCCAGCAACCCGGCAAAATCATCGCCGATGGGCGTAAGCTACAAAAATCCCCGCCAGACGCGACGGAATTGCTAAAAAATCCGTATGTGCTGGAGTTCCTCGGGTATCCAAACTTTGCGGAACTCCACGAGTCAGACCTGGAGCGGGGGATCATCACCCACCTGCAACGGTTTCTGCTGGAACTGGGCAATGGTTTTGCCTTTGTCGCCCGGCAGAAGCATGTCCGCATCGAGGAACAGGATCGTTACATTGATCTGGTTTTCTACCACTGTCGGCTGAAGTTCTATCTGTTGATTGACCTCAAGGTAGGCGAATTGACCCATGCGGATGTCGGCCAAATGGACGGCTATGTGCGGATGTATGACGGTCTGTTCGTCGCACCGGACGACAACCCGTCCATCGGCCTGATTCTCTGCACGGAAAAGAATGAGACGGTGGCCCGTTACTCGGTGCTGAATGACCGCAGGCAAATCTTCGCCTCCAAATACATGCTGTGCCTGCCGACGGAAGAACAGATCCGGCGGGAAATCGAGAAGGAGCGGCGGCTGCTTGAGGCCCCCCGGAAGGACCGTGACGATGAGTAAGACCGTCGAAGAAATCCTGACACCCAAGCCGGAGGCCCGGCCGCGCATCTACGCCTATGCCATCGCGGATGAAGCGCACGCGGGTCTGCTCAAGGTGGGGCAGACGACGCGCGACGTGAAGCAGCGCGTGGCCGAGTAACTATAGACCGCCAACATCAAGAACTATACCATCGCGCTGGCCCAGACCGCAGGCAAGACGGTATCGCTGAAGATCACGTAAGCGCCCCCGACAGATATTTCCGCGCATTAAAAAACCCCGCGTCCACCGCGGGGTTTTTCATTGCTTGCATGTTTCTGCGCACCCTTACGACAGGTGCAGCAACTTGGATATATCCTCGCCATTACGCCATTTCGAATACACCGCCAGGGCGTGTTCGATAACCGGGTAGGCATATTCCACCGGCAGGATGTCGTCCACCACGACGCGCTTTTGTTCCAGGGACTTATAATCCTCAAAAAACCGCTTCAGCACCGCCAGCTTGTGCGGGGGGAGTTGATGCACGTCGTGATAACTGTTGTATTCCGGATCATTGACGTGGACCGCGACAATCTTGTGGTCAATTTCGTCCTGATCTTTCATACTCATCAGCCCAATCGCCCGGGCGGCCACCAGCGTCAGCGGATACACCGCTTCGGCACCCAGTACCAGCACGTCCAGCGGGTCGCCGTCGTCGGCCAGCGTTTGGGGGATAAAGCCGTAATTGGCGGGGTAATAGACCGCCGAGTGCAGCACCCGGTCCAGCTTCAGCAGGCCGGTGGTTTTATCCATCTCGTACTTGTTGGAACTGCCGAGGGGGATTTCGATAATTGCGGTGAACTGCGCGGGCAACAGGCCCTCGCCGGGTTCCACGTCGTGCCACGGACTGAGGGCACCGGAACGTTTAAAAATAGGAAACTGTTTCATATGGGCCGCTCCTTGGCAAAAGTACCAGTTACCCCTTATTCTAATCCTGCTACCGGGCCTTAATCCAGTCAGAAATATTTGGAGCCGAAAGTTATGCCCCTATCCCCCACCGCAACCCGTGAATACTGGCTGGATTTACTGCAGCGCCTGGCCCGGCCGATCTTGCAACCGCTGGCCGCGGGGAAGCTAAAAAAAGTCCTGCCCGTGGAGTGTCGCCCTGGGCACCCGGAATCGCGGGAAATGTTTGCCCATCTGGAGGCGTTTGGCCGGCTACTCAGCGGGATCGCGCCCTGGCTGGGTTGCCGGGGTTTAACCGGGCCGGAAGAAACCCTGCGGCAGGAAATGCTGGCTCTGGTCCACACGGGGCTGGATCATGCAACCAATCCCACCAGTCCGGATTACATGAATTTTGGCACCGGGATGCAACCACTGGTGGATCGGGCCTTTCTGGCCCATGGGCTGCTCCGCGCCTGGGACACGCTGTATACCCCCCTCTCCGCGCGGGTGCAGGCCCAAATCCATACCGCGTTGGCCTGCGGCCCAGAGCGCCAGGCGTTTTATAACAACTGGCTGTTGTTCGCCAGCATGACCGAAACCGCCCTGTGGCGCATGGGCTCCCCATGGGATGTCCGGCGGCTGGAACATGGCGTCCGCACGCATATTGACACCTTCTACAAGGGCGATGGCACGTATGGCGACGGGCCGGAATTCCACTTCGACTATTACAACAGTTATGTCATCCAGCCCATGTTGCTGGACATCGTCACCGAACTGGCCCCCACGCAGGCGAACTATCATGCGTGGCTGCCGCTGGTTCACAGCCGGGCCCTGCGCTATGCAACCATTCTGGAACGGATGATCAGCCCGGAGGGAACCATCCCGCCGATCGGACGGTCGCTGGTCTATCGCGCTGGGGCCATGCAGCATCTGGCCCAGATGGCTCTGCGGCAGGACCTGCCCGCCAGCCTCACCCCCGGCCAGATCCGATCCGCACTGACGGCCGTGCAACGGCGCCTGATGGAACCCGCTGCGACCTTCGATGCTCAGGGGTATCTGCGTATGGGCTTCTGTGGTCACCAACCGGATCTGGGGGAAAGTTATATTTCCACGGGCAGCCTGTATTTGTGCGCCACGGCCCTGTTGCCATTGGGCCTGCCGCCGGAGGCGGATTTCTGGACCCAGCCGGACCAGCCCTGGACCAGCCAGCGGCTTTATCAGGGCGAAAACCTGCCTGCAGATCAGGCTCTGAAGGCATAAATCACCTGCCGGACGCAACCCACGGGTTTGATTATCGGATTCGCCGATACTTTGCTTTTCCCGAAGAAAACCGCCAGCGCATGGTCTATAGTTAAGCATTATTTACGAGGTCTGCGATGTCTATGGACTGGCTTAACTATCACCACCTGCTCTACTTTTACGTCACCGCACGTGAAGGCTCGATTGTCAAAGCCGCCGAGAGCCTGCATATCTCGCAGCCCACGATCTCCGGGCAGATCAAGGAACTGGAAACCGTCCTCGGCGAGGCGCTGTTCACCCGTGTGGGCCGGCGCCTGAAACTCACCGAAATGGGCCAGTTGGTCTATTCCTACGCGGCGGAGATTTTCGCCCTCGGGCGGGAACTGACCGACGCGGTGAAAAAACGCCCATCAGGCCGGCCGATGCGGATCAATGTGGGGGTGACAGATTCGATTCCGAAATTGATCGCCTACCACCTGCTGCTGCCGGGGGTGAAGGACGCCAACCGCATGCACCTGAGCGTGGTGGAAGGCCCGTTCGACACTCTGCTCAACGAATTGGCCGCGTATAAATTGGATGTGGTGCTGGCCGATGCCCCGCTGGGCCCGGCCAGCAATATCAAAGGCTACAACCACCCGCTGGGGGAAAGCCCGCTGGTGGTGGTAGGCCATCAGAATCTGGTGCAGAAATACGGCCCGCAGTTCCCGCAATGCCTGCACGGCGCCCCGGTGCTGATGCCCTCGGAACGCCACCAGATCCGCCGGCCTTTACAGGCTTGGTTCGAAGCCAACAAGATCGTGCCCAATGTCGTCGCGGAGTTCACCGATTCCGCCCTGCTCAAAACCTTCGGCCAGGCCGGCCACGGCTTTTTCTTCGCCCCCCGACAGGTCGCCCAGAATCTGCTGGAACAACGCAACTGCGCCGTAATCGGCCAGATTGACAGCATCCGCGAACGCTACTTCGCCATCTCCATCGAACGCAAAATCAAACACCCGGCAGTCATGGACATCTGCCAACAGGCGCGGATGGAGTTCTTTAAGTAAGACAGGGATTAAAGCCCGCGCCAGACTTCACGCCGATAGCGAACCAGATTTTCGATTACCACCCCTATCTGCCCACGGTTATAATATTCTCAATCCTTTGACCCCGAATTATTTAATCAGGACGCGCGAGCCATGCCAGTGCTGATCAAAAACCTTCCGAAGCTGCTGATTCCGGGCTTCATCTTTCTGTGGTTCAGTGTCGTCTTGATCCCGCTGGGTGCGTATGACCAAACCAATGCCAGTAATTATCAGGAATATACCGATGCTTCCATCAGGGATAGCGCCAACAGTTGGGACAGCGATAATCCGGGTGGCGTGGCCTTACTAGTTGTGTTCTTTTTCTGGCCGATATACATCACGTTCCATATGGTTTACTGCATCGTGATTGGTTTAATCTTCTCGGGTAGCATTGCCCTGATTATGGCTGCGTTGCGCTGGAAACGTGATCTGGGACTATTCTTGGCCGGAGCTTTTGCGCTGGGTAGCGTGGTGGGTATTTTGATATCCTGGGGTGTTGCCATGGAAAACTTCCTATGGGGCCACAACATCAAGGGTATTGGCTATCTGTTTTCCGGGGCGGGACTGGGTTTGGCGTTGCTCGGAATTGTGTCATACAGCCTAACCAAACGATTGGACTCTAACGTGCCAACCGTCCCCCCCGCCCCCCTTGCCACCTAACCGCCCCCGATTTCCCCCTTGCCATTTCACTCCGGCCCCGTCTAGGGTTACACTACGCTTTTATACCTGTACCAGGAGGCCCGAACATGGAATTGATCAAATCACGCATCGCCGGGGCGGCTTATACCATCGCCCAAATGGCCCAATCGGCCGACACCATCGCCGCCATCGGGCAGATGGTGCTGACCCAGCTCAAGGCCGGGGGCAAGCTGCTAACCTGCGGTAATGGCGGTTCCGCCGCCGAGGCGCTGCATTTATCCGAAGAACTCGTGGGCAAATATGCCCGTCCCCGCCGGGCCTTGCCGTCCATCTGTCTGTGTGCCGATACCACGGCCCTCACCTGCATCGGCAACGACTGGTCGTTTGCCCACATTTTCTCCCGGCAGGTGGAAGCCTATGCCAAGCCCGAAGATGTGCTGGTCATCTTCTCGTCCAGCGGCAAGAGCGCCAACCTGCTGGCCGCAGCCGAAGCCATGCACAAGGCCGGCGGCAAGGTCATCGGCCTGCTGGGCAAAGGCGGCGGCCCCCTGCTGCCGTTGTGTGATCTGGCCCTGAACGTGGCCGGCGACGACACCGGGCACATCCAGGAAGCCCATCAGGTGGTGCTGCATATTCTGCTGGAATTGGTGGAAAAAGACCCCGCGTTTGCGGCCTAGGTCGCCCCTTGGCCCCTTTGGGTGGAACCCAAACATATGCCGGACCAACCCCCACCAACCCCGTCCGCCGGTGCCTCCGGGGAAGATTCTGTAAAAAAAAATAGTTTTATTGATTCATTTTCCCGGAACTTCTGTAATAATATGGTAAATCCTAGTACCGCATGGAGGCGGACCATTATGAGTACCCTAGCACGGACGCAGGTCTCTTTGGGAACAGGCATGGCTTTAAGACTCGTCGGAGACGAGGCCGAAGCCAACCCCTTCCAAGGACAACGAATTCACTTTACCGGAATCGGTGGTAGTGGCATGTGCGGCTTGGCCGCGATGCTGCTCGCTCTCGGCGCGCGCGTCAGCGGCACCGATCGCGCCGCTTCCAACGTCACCCATCGGCTGGCCGAAGCGGGCGCGACTGTCTCCTACGAGCAGGTCGGGGAGAGCATTCCCGCCGAGACGCAACTGCTGGTCTATTCCTCGGCCATCAAAGAAGATCATCCCGAACGCGTCACCGCCGCCCAGCGCGGGCTGGCGACCGTGAAGTATGCCCAGATGCTGGGCCGCGTGATGGCGCTCAAGCACGGCGTGACCATCGCGGGCACGCACGGCAAGTCCACCACCACCGCGCTGACGGCGCATGTGCTGCTGCAGGCGGGGATTGATCCCAGCTTTGTGGTCGGCGCCACCTGCCCGCAATTGGGTGGTTCGTCGCGCAGCGGGTCCAGTGACATCTTCGTGGTCGAAGCCTGCGAATTCGATCGCAGCTTCCATCATCTGCATCCCAATATCGGCGTGGTGTTGAATGTGGAAGAAGATCATCTCGATTATTACAAAGACCTTGATGAAATCATCGCCTCGTTTGCGCAATATCTTTCGCAGGTGCATCCGCTGGGCTTGGTGCTGGTCAACGGCTCCGATCCTAATTCTCTCAAGGCCGCAGCGGGGGCCAAGGCGCGGGTGGAGACCTTCGGTATCGAAATCTCCGCCGACTGGGCGGCGGATCAGATTCAGATCGGCCGGGGCAAAGCCCGCTTCCGGCTGAGCTATCGCGGTCAGGTCATGGGCCCCTTGGAACTGTCCATCCCCGGCCGCCACAATATTGCCAACGCCACCGTCGCGGCGGCCATCGCCCATAATGCCGGGGTGCCTTGGGACAAGATTCAGGCCGGGATCAACTCCTTTGCCGGGGCGGATCGCCGCAGCCAGTTGATCGGCATGGTCAATGATGTGGCCCTGGTGGACGACTACGGCCACCACCCGACCGAAATTCAGGCCACCCTGACGGCCCTGCGCGAACAATACGAGCCGCAGCGCCTTATTTGCGTATTTCAGCCCCACCAGCACAGCCGCACCCGGCTGCTGCTGGAGGAGTTCTCCAAGAGCTTCCGCGCGGCCGATTTGGCGATTATTCCCGATATTTACTATGCCCGCGACAGTGAAGATGACCGCAAGGCCATCACCAGCACCATTCTGGTCGAGCATATCAATGCGAAAAGTTCCAACGCGCAGTATATCGGTACGTTTTCGGACGTGGTAAAGTATCTGGAAGCTTATGTGCGTCCCGGCGACCTTGTGGTCTCCATGGGCGCGGGCCCCGTTTGGGAAGTAACTGATGAGTTGGTACGACGACTTCGGCGCTAACGTGCAACAAAATGTCCCCCTGGCCCCGCGCACCTGGTTCAACCTCGGTGGCCCGGCCCGGTTCTTTTGCACCCCCTCAGATATCCCCCAACTGCGCGCCATGCTGCAACGCGTGGCGGAACAGAATATCAACGTGCTCGTACTCGGCGGCGGGGCCAACCTGCTGGTCCGCGACGCGGGTGTGGACGCGGCGGTGTTCCATCTCAACCAGCCGGCCTTCACCCAGATCACGCGCGAAGCGGACAACCGCATCCGCGTGGGCGCGGGCAAAGACGTGCAGGAACTGATCATGGAATTGACGCGCCTGGGTCTCAGCGGGCTGGAATGCCTCGCGGGCATCCCCGGCAGCGTCGGCGGTGAAGTGCGCATGAACGCCGGCGGGCAGTTCGGCGATATCGGCTCCGCGGTGGAAACCGTCACCGTGCTGGAAGCCAACGGCACGCTGGACACGCTGACCCGCGATGAAATCGAATTCGGCTACCGCCACACCAATATCTCCGCCAAGTTCATCCTCGAAGCCACATTCAAAATGAGCGAGGACGACCCCCAGCGGATCTTGAACAAAGTCAAAGAAATCTGGATGTACAAAAAAGGCAGCCAGCCACTCGCCCAGCGCAGCGCCGGGTGCATCTTCCGCAACCCCGAAGGCCAGCGGGCCGGGGCGCTGATTGATCAGGCCGGGCTCAAGGGTTTTGCCGTGGGCGGGGCCTGCGTATCGGACAAACATGCGAACTTCATCTGTGCCAATGCCGACGCCAAAGCGGCGGATGTGCTGGCCGTGATCGCGCATATCAAACGTGTAGTCGCCGAGAAATTTGGTGTCGAACTCCAAAGCGAAGTGGTTATCTGGTAACCACCGCCAACCAACCACGAGGGCCGTCATGGATGACAAGCTCAAAATCACCGTCCTGCGCGGGGGCATCTCCGCGGAACGCGAAGTCTCGCTGATCTCCGGCACCGCCGTGGCCAACGCCCTGCGCAGTCTGGGGCATCAGGTGTTTGAATCCGATGTCGGCCCGGATAATCTCGCCGGGCTGGACCAGCCCTGTGATGTGGTCTTCCCGGTCTTGCACGGGGTCTTCGGCGAAGACGGCCAAATCCAGGAAATCCTCGAACAGCGCGGCGTGCCCTATGTGGGCTGCCGCCCCCCCGCCGCCCGGCTGGCCATGGACAAGGCCCGCACCAAGGCGTGTCTGGCGGAACTCGATGTGCCCACCGCGCCATGGGAAATCGTCGGACGCGAAGACTTTACCGCCTCGTGGCGCGTGTCCCATGCCGTGGGCCTGCCCTGCGTGGCCAAGCCCCCGCTGGAAGGCTCGTCGGTGGGCTGCAAGGTCTGCCACAGCGAAAGCGAACTGCGGCTGTTTCTGGCCGACATGCTGCAAAAATATCCCGAGATGATGCTGGAACGCTTCATCACCGGGCCGGAACTGACCATCGGCATTATTGACGGCCAAGCGCTGCCCACCATCCAGATTATCCCCGCGACCACCTTCTACGATTACGACGCCAAGTATCAGCGCGAAGACACGCGCTATGTTTTTGATATTGACCTGCCCGCCGCCACGCTGGCCGCGGCCCGCGATGCGGCGGTCGCCACCTACAAAGTTCTGAACGTGCGCCATCTGGGGCGCGTGGATGTGATGGTGGACGCGCGGACGAATCAGGTCTACGTGCTGGAAATCAACACCATGCCGGGCTTTACCAGTCATTCGCTGGTGCCCAAAGCCGCC
>JBIJDM010000124.1:0-8243 GCA_044344145.1 Phycisphaerae bacterium | reverse complement strand
CATGCAAATTGACCAGACCGTTCCTATCGAACGCTGACGTGCAGGATGTTTGCGCTTAAACGCGCAGCAACTGGGCAATGGCCTGAGCCACGCCGTGTTCCGCGAGTGAACCGGTGGTCTGTTTCGCCGCCGCGCGGGCTTTCGCACTACCGTTGGCCATGGCAAAACTCAGCGGCGCCGCGGACAGCATCGCCAAATCGTTGACATCATCCCCAATCGTGACCACCGTCGTGGGCGGGATATCCATAAGCTCACACAGCCGCAGCAACCCCGTCCATTTGTCCACGTGCGAGGCGAATACTTCAATCACCTGACAATCAAACGTGGCCGAATAGATCGAGTGGTGCGTGATGCGCGGGCCAAACAGTGCGGCCATGCGGGCCTCGACCGCCGTAGCTTCGCTGGCGGAAACCACCACTGACAGCCGTAACGTGTGCGCCTTAAGTTCGGGGCTGATTGTTTCCACCACCCGGGCCTGGGCTTTGTGATAAATCATCCACTCCTGCGTGCCCCGGTGCGGCGGGGCATGGTGGGTGAAGTAATATTCCGGCAGCCCGGTGGCAGGATCATCCACCAACAGCAGCGTGGCATGACCGAGGTTACCAAACAGCGCGATGGTGGCATCAATAATATCCGCCGGCACACAGGCCGTCGTCAGCGACCGCCCCGTGGTCATATCACATACGCTGGCGCCATTGGCAAACACCCCCGCGCCAACGAATCCACCCGCCGCGATAATGCGCCGGGATTCGTAGCTGTTGCGTCCGGTGCAGATGGTGACATGGATGCCGTGGGCCCGGGCCAGCTCAAGCGCGTGCCGGTCTTCCGGCGCGATATGCTCGCCGGGATGGATGAGCGTGCCATCAAGATCACACGCCAACAGACGCCAGCGGGGATGCGTGGGCGCATCGGGAGGACGGGATGGTGTGGCCTTGGTCATAGTGGCATTGTAGGGTGAAATTGTTCGTATGGGTATGGTAGCAACGGGGAAAATTGGCCCTTCCCGGCATCCGGGGCTACCGCTGCGGGCCAGCCCTAGGTACGATACATACATCATATTTTGGAGTGTAACCATGAATTATCGCATTTTGGGCCGGACCGGCGTGAAAGTAACGCCGTTGTGTTTGGGTACGATGAATCTGGGCGGGCGTACCGATGCCGTCGAATCGGCCCGCATCCTATCGGCGTATACCGAATCGGGCGGTAATTTTATTGACACCGCCAACGTGTATAACGAGGGCAAGTCCGAAGCCATCATCGGCCAGTGGCTCAAAGACACCGGCCAGCGCGATAAGATTGTGCTCTCCACCAAGGTGCATGGCCGGCGCTCGCCGCACATCAACGATGCGGGCAATCACCGCTGGCATATCGTGCGCGAGGTGGAACAGTCGCTGCGCCGCCTGCAGACCGACCGCATCGACCTGTACCATATCCACCGACCAGATGCCGATACCCCCATTGATCAGACCCTGCGGGCGCTGGACTATTTGATCCGCGCGGGCAAGGTGTTGTATCTGGGCAGTTCGGTCTTTGCGGCGTGGCAACTGGCCGAGGCGCATTTTGTCGCCGAACGGTTGAACGTGGCCCGGTTCGATGTGGAACAGCCGCAACTTAATATCATTGACCGGCGGATCGAAAGCGAAGTCCTGCCGTTCTGCCAGAAATACAATGTGGCGACGATTACCTGGGCACCGCTGGCCCGGGGCCGGCTGGCGGGCACGTATACGCGCACGGGGCGCAAGATTCCCCCCGGCACGTGGTACGCAGCCCAGAACAAAACGGATTTCCCCGCCGCGCAGTGGCCCATCATGGAAGGCGTGGACCGTCTGGCTGATGCCCGCGGCTGCAGCAGTTCGCAATTTGCCGTGGCCTGGTGTCTGCAAATCCCCGGCGTGACGTGTCCTATCATTGGCCCGCGCACGGTGGCGCAGTTGCAGGACAACATGGCGGCGTTGAATATCACATTGAGTCCTGCGGAGATGCAGGCGGTAGACGCGCTGAATCCCGCGGGCAATCTGGCCCGCGATCCCAATATCGGCCCGGTCCCACGGTGACGACTCAGCGCCGGCGCGGGGCGAGAAATTCCCCCAGCCCGTTTTCCAGCGAGACATTGGTGGCAAACCGGCGGTAGCGGCAATGATAGCGCCCGGCGAGTTGCTCCAATGCCTGCAAATGCCCGCGCAAGCGTTGTAGATACTGGCCGCGAATCACCGTAGGATCAATCCGCAGCCGTTGGCCGGGGTCTTCGAGACTGCGCATTTGCAGCACCCGCGTAAAGGGCAACTCCAACTCATCGGGTGATAACACCTGCAACAGCAACACTTCGTGACGGCGCGCCCGCAGATGAGCTAGCGCCCGGCCCAATACATCCAGCCGTTCAAACCCATCGGTAATCACCATGACCATGCTGCGCCGCGGGCAATACTCGGCCACTTCATGCAGCCCGGCGGCAAGCTGGGTCTTGCCCTGCGGGGTGTGGGCTTCCAAGTGCCGGGCGATGGCCAGGAATTGTTCATGCAGGCCGCGCGGGTTCAGCCAGGTGGGGGTCGGTTGCCCCATGAGCGCCAAGCCGACATTATCCTGCTGTTCCAGCGCGACATACGCACACGCCGTGGCCAGCAACTGGGCATAGCGCCATTTGCTCAGGTCATCCTGCGGTCCCTGATACAGCATCGAACCGCTGGCATCCACCGCCAACAGCACCCGCAGACTGGTTTGCACTTCATATTGTTTGATGTAATAACGGTCGGCTTTGGCATAGGCCCGCCAGTCAATGCGTTTGACATCATCACCGGGGACGTAGGCACGATGCTGGGCGAAATCGAGCGCGTAGCCCTGACGCGTGGAGCGGTGCCGGCCCTGCACGTAGCCGGCCATGGCCTGCTGGGCCATGAGTTCCAACCGCCCCAGCGCTTTGAGCGTCTGGGGTGTCAGCGTGCGGAGCGGAGCGCTGGGATTGGCCGTGGTCATGCGGGATCGTCCTTAGCTCGCGCTGCCGGCGGGAATCTTGGCCAACAGCCGGGCGATAATCTTGTCCGAGGTCATGCCCGCAGCCTGAGCGGCAAACGTGGGCAGGATGCGATGCCGCAGCACCGGATAGGCCATCGCACGGATATCCTCAGTGGTGACATAGACCCGCCCCTTGAGCACCGCGCGGGCCTTGCCCGCGAGAATGAGATTGATCCCCGCGCGGGGGCCGGCGCCCCATTCGACAAATTCGTTGATGAAGTCGGCGGCTTCCGGCTCGTTGGGCCGGGTGGCCCGGACCAGATCGCGCACAAACTGATACACATGATCCGCCACCGGCACCCGGCGGACAATCTGATGCAGTTGCATCAGGGTCTGGGCATCGAGCACCGGCTTAAGGGTGGGCTTGCTCCCCCCCGCCGCCATTTTCATGATCTTGATTTCATCGTCGGGAGTGGGATATTTCACCACGGTGAGGAACATAAAACGGTCGAGTTGGGCTTCGGGCAGCGGATAGGTGCCCTCCTGCTCGATGGGATTCTGTGTGGCCAGCACAAAAAACGGCCGGGGCAGGTCATAGGTGACCGCCCCCGCCGTGACGCGTTGTTCCTGCATGGCTTCCAGCAAGGCAGCCTGGGTCTTGGGCGGGGTGCGGTTGATTTCATCGGCCAAGACCAAATTGGCGAAAATGGGGCCCTGGACAAAGCGGAATTCACGCCGGCCGGTGGTGCGATCTTCTTCCAGCACATCGGTGCCGGTGATATCGCTGGGCATCAGATCGGGGGTGAATTGGATGCGTTTGAAACTCAGCGTCAACACTTCCGAGAGCGTGCGCACCAGCAACGTCTTGGCCAGACCGGGCACACCCATCAGCAGGACATGCCCCTGACACAAGAGTGCGATGACCACCTCTTCGACCACTTCTTCCTGGCCAACAATCACCCGGCCGAGTTGTTCGGTAAGGTGGGCATAGGCATGGCTGATCTGGGTGACAACCTGCAATTCATCGGGGGTCGCTGGGATGGGCGGGGGCGTTTCACTCATGGGGACAGGTCCTTCCGGTATAATTATGTTTACCTTAGCCTAGCGTCTAAAGCCGGAGCCGACAATCATGGAAGAAACAAACGCCGCAAAATATTGTTTTAACCGCACGGGTTTACAGGCCATGGACCGCCGGGCAGTTTCGGAATACGGCCTGCCTCTGGCGGGATTGATGGAACTGGCGGGCGTGGCGGTAGCGCGACTGAGTGCGACCTTGCTACCGCCGGGGGGCAGTGTAGTAATCCTGACGGGTTCGGGCCATAACGGGGCCGATGGGCTGGTAGCGGCGCGGCATCTGGCGAATTGGGGTTATCAGCCATACGTATACTTGGCCAATGCCCAGAGCGAATATCGCGACTTGGCTGGTGGGCATCTCCAAGCCGTGCAACGGATGGGAATACCACTGGTGACACAGTCCCATTGGCCGGCACAGACGCAGTTGGTCATTGATGCGCTGCTGGGAACGGGCCTGAGCCGGCCCGTCACGGGCACGATGGCGGAGCTAATCACCTTCGCGAATACGTTAAACATTCCCCGGCTCGCGGTGGATATTCCCTCGGGCCTCGATTGCGATACCGGCCAGGCGCTGGGCGTGGCGATCAAGGCGCAATGGACGGTGAGTTTCTGTGGCCGCAAGGCGGGATTTAACGCTCCGGGCGCAGTGGTCTATACCGGCACAGTGGTGCCGGTGGATATTGGTATGCCCACGGCACTCTTGCAGGAATACAATATAGGCAGTTAGCGTAGCAACACAGTCATTGTCGCCCTGCGCGTGATATGCGACAATGATGGTTTAACCGGACGAAAAGGAATAACTCTTGCGTAAAATCATCTTGATTGTGGTGAGTGTGGTGTCCTTGGCCATTGTGGGCGGGTTGGTTTATAACAGCCTGACGGGGAAATCCGATACCGAGCGCAAACTGGCCGATATGGAAAAGCGGCTGCAACAACTGAGTACCGGGAGCAATCAGCCCCCCACTGCCAGCACCCAGACGGTGATCATCGGCGGGGCGGGCACGCAGGACAGTTCCATCGTCGCCCAGCAGGAGCGAATCAATGGCGTGCTGAAACAGGGGTTTCTGTATCTGAACAAACGCGATCTGAAATCCGCCGATCTGGCGGCGCGGATTTTTCAGGAAGGCATTGATAAGGTGGATTCCAAGCAAGCGCAGTTTTATCACGGTCTGGGCCGGGCCTTGTTGATGATGGGCAAAGATGCCGAAGCGCTGGCCGCCTTCACCACGGGGCGGGAATTGGATGGCACCATCGGCGATTTGATCAGCGGGCAGGGACGGGCCTACTGGGCCATGCAGGATTATTATCACGCCAAGCTGGCATTTGAAGACGCCGTCAAAGTGGCTCCCACCTCGGTGGACGCCTGGTCGGTGCTGGCCTGGGTTTATCTGGGGCTCAAAGAACGTGATAAGGCGGTCGAGGGCTTCCGGATTTTGATCGCGCAGGACGCCACGCGCAAAGATTGGATCATGGGCCTGAATCTGGCCCGCAGCAGCAACTTTGACTACGGCCAAATCCGAACGTTATACGACCTGCCGGCCGTGGAAAAGTTTGCCGCACCAACCAGCCAACCGGCCACGAACCGCTGAAAGGCGGCCACGCGCCCGCACAAGAAAGTTTAGTGCGCTACGATGGTCGCCGGAGCGGTCGCCGGCCCCGGTAACACCGTCGCCCCGGCGGGCAACAGGAAACTAACCACACCAATCAGAATCATCAGGGCAATCACGATCGTTACCAGCAAACCCGTGATGTCCTTAATCCATTGCACCGGGGTGTACTGCTCATCCACATCACGTTTGACAAACGCAAAGGCCACCACCGATTGGGCGGAACCGATATGCGTCCAGCAACCGCCCAGTGCGTAACCGGAAATCTGGGCCAGAGCGAAGAATTGAATCAGTATCAACGGCAAGCCATGCAGCGCGCGGGAAGCAAAGTCCGCCACGACATTATTATCCAGAATCGCCGACAGGCCCGTCGCCCCCAGGAACTGGACCCAAGCCATCGGCAAGGCGCCCGTGGACTTGATGCCGGTTTGGAGCCAGCCCTGTAACTGATCAAAAAAGCCGATGTTGGTCAGCAACGTGATGGACAAAAACAACGGCAAGAGGAAATAATATTCCGCGAACTCATGCCGCGCTTCGTGCAGCGCCAGGCGGCGCATGCGGGGGATACGTAGTATGCCCAGCAACGCCACAATAAAACCCGCCGCGCTGGCCAAAAACAAAGGTATCTGGTGATTGATACCATGCGCGACCAGCAACCCCACAAAGGGCACCAGGGCCAGCACGCCAAACAGTTGGCTTTGTTTGCGTTGTCCTTTCAGGCTATCCAGCGCCTTTTGTACCGCTGCTTCTCCCTCATCAATACCGGGGCTCTGATTGGCCTGCACCAGTTCGTAATGGCGATCCAATTTGGTCGCCAGACTCACATCGGTGAACTCGCCCAACAAGGCCCGGCGCACCGAGGGTTGTACCCCGACCTGCACCATGGCCAGCCCCAACGCTTCCCCACCGCGAATGCGCTGCAATACCGGCTCGGTAGCCTCGCCCAGCACATCCTTATTGAGATGCACAAATTCCGCCGACGAATACACCTCACCATGTTTGGCCGCCTGTAAAAAACGTACGGTGGCGGCATTGGCATCCAGAATATCCATCCCCGCCAAATCCACGCGCATGCCGCGCAGTTTGCGCCACAAGCTCCACGCCACGCACAGGAAGCTGACCAGCGCGGCGGGCAGACAATATTTAAGGAAAAATACATCCGTCAGATAGGGCTTATTGGTAACCGGGTCCAGCAGGTTCGCTTTCATAATCAGATTGGGCGGCTCGCCATAGGCCAGCCACATCCCGCAGACCGTGGTGACTACGGTACACACAATGACGGCATACCGAATCGCCGCCGTGGGGGCGGCGGCCAGCATGAGAATAATGACCAGCGTACGGATAGTCAGGCCGATCATGGACACGCCATCCAAAATGCCCGATGCAAAGGCCACCACAGCCAGCACGGCCCAGACGGTGGGTAATACATACCCCTTGTTCTTGCGTAAGAGGAAGAAGGTCACCCCTTCCAGAATCCGGGTCTGGGCAATCACACAGACAAAGAAGGTCAGACCGAGAATAAACAGCATGGTATCGGCATGAATCAGCTTATCCAGACCATGAAAGGACAGGAACGTGCTTTTCATGGTCTGCACGTAGCCGGCCAATTCTTCGCCACTGAACCCGCCGCGCAGATCATGCTGGGTCCACCAGGCACCCAGATACGTGGCCACCACCACCAGCACAGCGCCATACGTCAGGGCGTTTTTATGGATTTGGTAGCGGAATGAACCGAACAGGAACAGGCCCAGAATCACCGCGAGTACTTCCCCGGCCAACAACCAGATCGACACCGGATAGCAGCGGCCATACACCCCCAGCGCCAGCGCCACGACCATACAACCATAAATAAACTTGCGTCCCGAAAGCATGACCACTTCCGACGACTCCACTGCAGCCGTATCCGACATTACTTATCCTCCGCGCGGAACACGCAATACCAGTTTGATTCAACCCGTTGGGCCGCCACCGCGTCCAGCAGGGCAGGCCTGCCGCCAAACAAAAGCCGTGGAAGTTGATTCCACGGCTCTGAGTATACGACCACAGCCTCTGACCTTAATCGGATTTGGACGCTTTGTCCACACCACCAAAGATATAACTCATGGCGATCAGGACCGCGAACATAACGAAGAAGATGCTGCAAATCTGGAAGGCCACATTGATAATATCCACGATGTTCTGGGGCATGTGCAAGGCGTGATTCAACAGAAACATCACCGCAGCCGCAGAACCGAACAAACCCAGCCAACGGTAATAGCGGGGCCGCATGCCCTGCCAGCGGGCTTTGACCTCTTCCGGGGTCAGTTTGGTATAACGGTCCTGAAGCGAACTTTTCTTTTTCATAGCCATATTCATGTTTCCTGTCTCCTGTCATTATAGCCCAAAGAAAGGTGGGCCGGATCTTGCGACCCGGCCCACCGCTTAACACACTACACTTCCGGGAACCAACAGTCGGTGCTTACTTCGATACCGACGACATCTCCGTGGTGGACATCGTGGTCTTGAGTTCGAAGTCCGGGTAGGCCAGAGCGCCCATTTCCGGAAGATCCGCACCCTGCAACTCGGTCTCGCGGCTGACCCGCATCGGAATGACCAGGTTGGCGAGTTTGAACC